>NZ_LIXE01000007.1:0-189757 GCF_003584965.1 Vibrio sp. PID23_8
ATTTTGGACCCACCTGATTTCCATGCCGAACTCAGAAGTGAAACGAAATAGCGCCGATGGTAGTGTGGGGCTTCCCCATGTGAGAGTAGGACATCGCCAGGCTTTAATATCGCTTTTAGAGGATTCTAAAAGCAAACTAAAATTAGCATCGTTAGTGTCAGACTAAGTTTTAGTAACAATTTGCGGAGAGATGGCTGAGTGGTTGAAAGCACCGGTCTTGAAAACCGGCGTACGTTAATAGCGTACCTAGGGTTCAAATCCCTATCTCTCCGCCACTACATAGAAAGCCCGTTGAGAAATCAACGGGCTTTCGTCGTTTTGCCATTTAGCAATTTCCTTCAGTTACGTCTCCGGTTAGAAATATAACTCTCAAATGCGATGAGAAATGACCGACCAGTTCGTTGTACGGTTACTTATTGAAACTAACTGAATTTCAAGTATAAAAAAGCCCACGCTAATAGTTTGGGCTTTTCAATATCAGATGCTTGATGTGGCAATTAGAACTCTTTTGGTGCAAAACCTGTCATCACATCTAGGCGCAGCTCTTTACCCACTTTCGTTAAAGGGTGAACGATGACTAGGCCGCGAACGCGTTTCTTTAGTTTGCCGATATCAGCCTGTTCTTCTTTAGTGATTTCACGAGAGAATGGCATATCAAGCAGGCTTTTACGCTCTTTGTTTAGCTCGTAAGTTTGCTTGTGTTTTAATTGATTTAGCTTCTTCGTAAGCTCTTCAACTTCATTCGTGAATTTAGTAATCATTTCTTGATCACCACGAGAACGTGCCCCGTCAAGTTTACGCTGGCATGTATCTAGACGGTTGTGTAGCTTTTGAATATCAGTTTTAATGCTCATGGTAATTGGACTCAAATTTTTAATAGTCGAGGAGTATAGCATAGCTGAATTTCTACGCTCTACTATACTGCTTGATATCTCCATTTACTTGATTAATTCATTGCCTGAAGTCACTCCAGAGAAGAAGGCTTTGACGTTATTCAACGTAACAGAAGCAATGTTATTGAGAGCCTCATACGTGAGGAAAGCTTGGTGACCCATAAACAATACGTTATGGCATGCTGATAAGCGACGGAAAACGTCATCGACAATCACATCATTCGATTTATCTTGGAAGCACAAGTCTTTTTCGTTGTCGTAAACATCTAACCCGAGCGTGTCTATTTTGCCTTGTTTCAGTGCTTCGATTGCCGAGACAGAATCAAGCAGTTCCCCATGACTGGTATTAATGATCATTACATCATCTTTCATTTTTGCGAAGGAGTGTTCATTCAGAAGGTGGTAGTTTTCTATACTCATTGGGCAGTGAAGAGAAATGACATCCGCGTGAGTGTAAATATCTTCAATTGTACAGTAACGAGCTCCCATCTCTATTGCGAGTGGGTTTTCGTATGGGTCATAGCACAGCGGTTCCATGCCAAGCCCTTTTTAGATACGCATTGTCGCGATGCCAATTTTGCCCGTGCCGACCACCCCAACGTTTTTACCATAGAAATTAAAGCCAACTAAGCCCTCTAGAGAAAAGTTAGCGTCTCGAGTGCGTTGGTAGGCTTTATGTAAGCGGCGATTTTAAGGTCTCGTGGGTCTAAATCAAAAATCGGCAACACAAGTATACGAGCCAGGTCCCTTACTATTTGCAACGAGGGCCCTTCGGGAGCGTGTCATTGAACCGATTTATGCGTCATACAACTTGGAAAGTGCAGGCTATTACACTGCGTTGTTTTCCTTGCTTACTTTCGGTAAATAAGGAATCAATGACAGCGCTCTGAATCCTGCATCTTGAAGTCACTTGGGTATATAAAGTAAGACTTCATGGAAGCATTGAGTAGTTAAATTTGCTGATATTAAGTTTGCTTTAATATGGCCTTCTGACTAGCATTGCCTTTCTTTTGTATTCCTTTGTGTTGGTTAGGCGTTTCAAACGATGTCGATAAAGTGGTTGTCTCTATTCTTATGTTGTTTTTTATCTATGGGTGCACAGGCGGCAGTCGATCTTGTCAAAGTAGATAAATCGAAGCGCAGAATGTACTTGTTGGAAGAAGGCGTAGTCGTTAAGGAATATCGTATAGCGTTAGGGGCTAATCCTAAGGGACACAAACAAGAAGAGGGCGATAATCGTACCCCTGAGGGAGACTATACGCTTGACTACATTATCGAAGATTCAGCGTTTTACCGCTCTGTACATATCAGCTACCCAGACGCAATTGACCGTCTTGAAGCGCATCGAAAGGGAGTGTTACCTGGCGGCGATATAAAAATCCATGGTCTTAAGAATGGTGAGACGCAATCTTCTCAGTATATTCAGAGTTTTGACTGGACGAATGGTTGTATTGCAATTACTAATGAAGAAATGGAAGAGTTTATTAAGCTGGTAAAAATGGGAACCCCGATTTCCATTGAATGGTAATTTTTTCTTTCCGTAGGTTCCCGAGCGAGAGTGTAAATAGCATTTAATCCATGAATCGGCGAGGATAATCACTGAAGATACCATCCAGTTGCGGTAGGTGCTTTAGCTTCCTTGGGTTATTTACCGTATAGCACATTACTTTGTAACCGGCTTGCTGGAGCTTTTTGATCTGGCGTGCGCGTACCCAGTTAATGTTGAGGTTACAGCTATAAGCATTCACTTCTTCCAGTAATAGCCGATCTTTCTTGGTAAAAAATTCACTGAGTACCCCTAGGCGGTGACCACCGCAATGTTTATATAGTGCTTTTATGACTTCAGGGCTGAAGCTAGATAGAAGCATTTTTTCTTTAGATAGTGCCCCTTTAGCCAGTGTGTGTGCAAGCGTTTTAGCCACTTGTTCTGCGGGATGGTGGTCAACCTTAACTTCAATGTTTAAGTTGAGTTCATTCTCAGCAGCAAGAGTAAGCAACTCAGAAAGCGTCATGATTTTCTGGTTAGAAAAATCAGGGCTAAACCAACTTCCAAAATCTAAGGCCTTCAGTTGTTCTAATGTCAGTTCATCGACACGTCCTTGGCCATTGCTGCATCGGTTTACCTTATGATCATGGCAAACAACCAGTACATTGTCTTTGGTTGGTTGGACATCGACTTCGACCCAATTAAGACCGAGATCGATGGCGGCTTGAACACTGGCTCTGGTATTTTCTGGGAATTCTCCTGCCACGCCACGGTGGCCAATTAAAAGCGTTTGCATATACATTTTTACTTTGTAAGTGATTGGTTCAGATTGTACTCCTTTTTTAATCAGAACATAGGGATAGCTCAGTATCTAAAGAGATAAATCATGCTTAATTCGCGCATTTTAGGGACAAAACGCCCTTACTTAGTCGTCCTTACGATGGACAAACCTGTTGGGAATGCAACTTGAAGTAATATAAATGGTTGGACTTTTATACGCTTACCACCCATTTTTTAAAGGCAATGACTGTGTGAATACATCCTTTAATTATCAGGGAGAGCAGCATGAAAATTGGTGTGATTGGCGCAGGAGCGGTTGGCGTTGGGGTATGCAATTATCTTTTGACCCTGGGTAGCGTACGTGAATTAGTTCTATTGGATAACCATTTACAACGAGCAGAAGGGGAAGTTCTCGACTTTCGGCATACTGCTGCATTGACCTTTTCTAAGAATACACATATTACCGCTAGTGATGATTATCTGGATTTGTTGGAAGCAGATATTGTGGTTATTACCGCTGGTGCACAAATCAAACAAGGTCAGACTCGTATCGATATCGCGGAAATTAATGCAATTGTGGGGGTTGAGATCGCACACAAAGTGGAGCGAGTTGCGCCTAATGCAATACTTATCGTGGTATCAAATCCTTGTGACATTGTCGCACATTTTATTACGATGAATACGGGTTTTGATACGAACCAAGTGATCAGTAGCGGTTGTGTCATTGATACAGCACGCTTGATGAGTATTGTTGCAAATCGAGTGAACCTGGATCCTAAGAATGTCTTTGGTTATGTGTTAGGTGAGCATGGTAGTCTTTGTTTTATACCCAAGAGTGTGATTTCTATCGCTGGACAATCGGCTGATTACTATTGTGATGCTCATAATATTGAACGGATCGACGCCGATGAATTACTTGAAGCCGTAAAACAGGCAGGTTATGAAATCTTTCGCCGTAAACACAATACTGTTCATGGCATTGCAGCGAGTGTGTTTCGCATTATTCAAGCCATTAAAATTAATGAGCGCTCGGTGCTTCCAGTTGGCACCATGATGTCAGGGCAATATGACATAAATGGCGTTGTACTCAGTTTGCCTACGATTGTGGGTAAGAAGGGCGCAGACTCAGTACTGATTCATCCATTTAATGAAGATGAGCTAGAAACGCTTCAATCAATAAGTACCCATTTACGAATGATTGTTGAAGATGTCGCAAAGGCTACAGGACTAAGGATGTGATTTTCTGCTAGAAAGAGGCATATCTTACGTGTGAGAGCCCACAGGAAAGTGGGCATTTTTGCGTTTATGAGCCGCCGAAAAAAACATAAAAAGTGAGATTGTTAAATTTTCGAATGAGCAATAAAATACGAATTATTGTTATTTGCGTTTGTGTATTGGTTTTGTGATGTCTCGTGTTTTGCTCGTAGATGATGATGTTCCATTGTGTGAATTATTAGAAGCAGTATTGCAGGAAGAGGGGTATACCGTTTCGTCCGTTCATTGTGGGGAGAGTGCTCTTCAGCATATGGAAGAGATGCCGGTGGATATCGTTCTTCTTGATGTGATGTTACCTAGCCTTAGTGGTATGCAGGTTGCACGTCGTATCTGTCAGCGTTTTGCGACGCCTATTTTGATGCTGACTGCTTTGAATGATGAAAACTCGATGTTAGAGGGCTACCAATCTGGAGCCGATCAATTCATCGGCAAGCCATTTAACGTTGCAGAGTTATTGATGCGAATTAAAGCGATTCTTCGTCGAGTGGGGCTAGAGCGACAAAGACAGGTGATGTACGGCACCGTACAAAGCATCAGTGAGCAACTGAATAGCTTACCGCTTACTGGTACCGAAGCTGAGCTATTGAACTATTTAGTGAAGAATCAGGGAGTGGTGATCTCGAAAGCGGAATTGCAAATCAAGGTATTGAAGAAAGAGCTTTGTCCTTTCGATCGTAATTTAGATATGCATATCAGTAATATCCGCCGAAAATTAGTGGGTGCTGGTCTATCGAAGCAGCACATTAAGACGTTTCGTGGCAAAGGCTACAGCTACCTTGAGGTTGTGGCTAGTTGATGAAATTGGCTTGCCCTCCTTATATTGTTCAGCGTAAAGGTAGTCTTGCTTTCCAGCTCTTTACTTACATGACCGCCATCGTTTTTAGCATTTTGGCCGTTCAGGCGGTCGCTGAACAAGCGTTAGTCAGGGCCATGTTGAAGATCCCTCTGAGTGTAAAAGCAGAAATGTTGGATCTTGCCCATCAAGCGAATGTTCTTATCGAAGATGGTGATATGGATGAGCTCGCAGATTGGGCGAGTGCACAGCACTTCTATTTGTTTGTCTTGGATGAAAACTATCAGCCGTTAACGCATCGAATGATGCATCCATACTTTGAATTTAAACTGAGATTCAAAAGAAGCCTTGATGAGCAACTCGAAGGTAGAGTAAGTCGACCGATCATCAATATTCCCTTAGTGAATAACAATAGCTTAGTTATTAAATTGCCTCACCAGTTGCATCCGGATCATGATTTTGTTTTGTATTTCAGAGTGTTAAAGGTAGTGATTGCGGCGGTGATATTGGCGCTGTTTTCATTGCTTCTAGCAAGACATTTGCAACAACCATTGGATCGATTAAGAGAGGCGAGCAAAAAGCTAGCGAATGGGGATTTTAATGTCAGTGTCGTAAATGAGTTGAAATCCAATATTCGCGAGTTTAACGAGCTAGCTCGTGACTTCGATAATATGACTAAAGAGATGCATTCTCTGGCTGAAAAGCAGCGTCGTCTGATTCGTAACGTTTCTCATGAGCTTCGTACCCCACTTGCTCGTCAAAACTTAGTCTTACATCTATTGCGTAAACGTGTTGGGGAAAGCGAACAAAGTTTAGTGACACGGCTAGAAGAAGAATCCAACGAACTGAATCATTTGATCGGTGAAATCATAGAATTTAGTCGACTGGAGAATGCACATTACGGCACAAAAATAACGTCCAGTGATTTAGAAGAGTTACTTGCTCCTCAAGTGGAGCGTTGTAAGATCGATTTGAAACCAGCGCAAGCATTGACATTTGTTTGTGATGCAGTGAACACGACTGTGCAATGTGATGAAAATTTAGTGCTACGTTGTTTGAACAACTTAGTAGGAAACGCCATTAAATATGCCGGCGATTCTGCGCGAATAGACATTTCACTAGCGGATAAGAATATCGAAACACATCGTGAAGTCATTATCACTATTGCTGACAATGGTCCTGGTATCCCTGAGGGTAAACTTTCGGATATCTTTGATCCATTTACTCGATTGGACGCCTCCCGAGACAAAAAGCAAAGCGGTTATGGGCTAGGGCTTGCCATTGTAAAGGAATCGATGCGAATGATGGGAGGCACCGTTACTGCATCTAACCGTGATGAAGGGGGGGCTTGTGGTTACCTTGTCGTTTCGACAATAACAAAGTAGCGAAATGATAGAGGGGCTCAGCTACTTGCTCAAAAGAGCTATGAATTCCGATCTCTCTACACAACAATCCAAATGCAAAGAATGTAAATTTAATGCTAATGGTAATTATTATCATCTATATTCGCGCCTAAAATAATTCAAAGGGAATCGCACTGGTGGAATGTGTGGCCCGAAAATAACCGGAGTGAAGGATATGTTTACTAAGAGCCAGTTGGCATTAGTGATCGGTGCAGTGCTAGCAGCGCCTGCAGTGGCAGAAGTTCAAAAAACAGATGAGCACTTAGTGGTAGAAGGGCGCGAGTTCGGTTACAAAGCCGATACCAACAGTACGGCAATGCGCATGGAAATGATGCAACTGGAAACGCCAGGGCAAGTGGCTGTGATTGATGAAGCGGTTATCGATGAGCAACGTGCCAGCACATTAGGTGAAGTCCTGAAAAACGATGCGAGTGTCAGTGCGGGAGGCACAAGCCGTAACCGTGAGCGTTTCTCGTTGCGTGGCTTTGAACTGAGCAGCTCGGATGGCTTCCTGCGCGATGGGAGCCAGCACTGGTCACACTACCGTCAACCAATTGAGCTTTTAGAGCGAGTTGAAGTTCTTAAAGGTCCTTCAGGTCTCCTTTACGGCAATTCTGAACCAGGCGGCCTTATAAACATGGTTTCGAAGAAGCCAACAACAGAAACACAAGCTCATTTGAGCCAAGATATTGGTTCAAATGATCACTCTCGCACAGTGTTGGATGTGAGTGGCGCACTTAACGAAGCAGAAACGCTGCGTGCGCGTGCGATTCTTGCTAAAGAGAGCTACGGCTCATGGCGTGAATACGGTGATGGCACTAAGCCACAGACTGACCGCGTAGTAGGTGGTCTGGTTGTGGAATACGACATCACGGAAGATATCATGGTGTCGGCTCACTATGACCGTACTAAAGATGACGGAAGTGTTGATTCAGGTGCATACATTGTGGACGGTAAACCAGTCCGTGGTGATAAGTACATCTGGGATGCACAATGGTCAAAAATTGACAACGATGTAGAAAACTACGGCATCGATATCAATGCGCAAGTGACAGATAGCGTAAATGTGAAAGCGGGTTATAACCGTCAAGACTTCGAACGTTTTGATGTGGAATCTTATCCAAGTTTCAGTAAATACGCTCAAGATAACAAGATCATTCATTCAGGAAATGAGCGTACAGATAATTGGGTATTTGATACGGCGTATTTAGATGTGACCACAGATTTTTCTCTGCTTGGTAGTGAAAACACATTTTTGATCGGTGCTAACTATTTAGACTACAAATATGACCGCTTTCAAGAATACTACTCAGCAGTTGAAATTGAACCTGGTCAGACTGTTCCTCGCCCTGGTTACTCAGGAAAAGCAAAAGAGTCTACATCTGAGTACGATACTTGGGGTATCTATGCGCAAAATATGATGACAATTAACGATCACTGGCAAGTACTTGCGGGGGTTCGTTACGATGAAAAGCGCACTGATGAGCATACTGAAAGCCAAGTATCACCAAAGCTAGGTGTGATTTTCCACCCAGCAAGCAACGGCTCGATTTACGTCCAGTACTCTGAGAGCTTTATGCCTCAAGGTACAGTTAATAGCACTGATTACACTAACGATGGTGAAGATCTAGAAGCCGAACGTGGACTCTCTTACGAAGTGGGCACAAAGTGGGAATTGTTTGACGAGCGTCTATACGTTACGGGGGCGTTTTTCGATATCACCTTAGAAAACATCGCGTTGGATGTTGAATACGGTGTGAATGCTAGTGGCGATGTGATGTACAAGAAGACTCAGGATGGTGAGCAAGTACACCGTGGTGCAGAAATCTTAGTGCAAGGTTTTGTGACGGATGCGCTTTCACTAACGGCCTCTGCCATGTACTTAGATGCGGAAATCACGCAAAGTGCGGATTACAAAGGCAATCGCCCTGCAGACGTTCCTGAGTTTTCAGCAAGTGTTTGGTCTAGCTACAACGTTCACAGTAACACCGATGTAAACCTAGGTTTATTTTATGAAGGTGAGCGCTACGGAGACGCAGCGAACACATTTAAGAAAGATGGGTATGCTCGCATTGATATGGGCGTGGCGTACACATACAAGTATGATGAGAACTTGGATATCGTGACTCGACTCAATGTGGAAAACGTGTTTGATACTCATTACTTCGCTGGTGGTGGTAGCACGAATAGCCAACAAGCAGGAGCGGGTGAGGTCGTGATCGGCGAAGGCCGAAATTATGTGGCGACAATCCAGTTCAAGTACTGAATAAGCTGACGAAGAAAGGGGAGGGGTAGGCTTCCCCTTTGCTATACCCAAGTAATTTTCGTTGAAACGCGAACCTTGAGATTACTTGGGTATAGTGTTTCTAGAATTAAGATATGTAAACTCGTATGAATCTAATGAAATCAAGTATTGCGTTGTTGCTCTCATCGGTTTTGATTCCCGTTCACGCGGAAAATCTTAACGATGCACAAGCCATGCAGAGTAAAACTAACCAAGCGTCGGCAGTGAGCCAAAAGCGCATTGATATAAGTGCAGAAAAAGCGCTGACTTTAGAAGCTGAGATTGAACAGCTGCAGGAAGAAGTCAGCAATTTGACAATTTATCGCAACCACCTCGCGAGCCTTGTTGATAGCCAAAACCAAGAAGTAGAAAGTCTTAACGAGCAAATTGGGCAGATTGCTCAGACTCGTCAAGGCGTGGTGCCTTTGATGTACCACATGCTCGATGGTCTTAAAACGATTGTGGCGGAGGATAAGCCAATTCGTAAGGCGCAGCGTGCAGCGCGTATCGAAAAACTCGATGCTATGATGATCCGCGCAGATGTCGCAGATGCTGAAAAATTCCGCCGTATTTTAGAAGCGTACCAAATTGAAATGGATTACGGCACTAAGGTCGGTGTTTACCAAGGTAAGATCGCCTTGGGTAGCAAGGACCAAATTGAAGCTGATATTCTTTACCTAGGCCGCGTATCGCTTATTGCACGTAGCTTGTCAGGTGAACATTTCTGGCGTTGGTCACAGCAACAAAATGTGTGGCAAGCGGTTGATCCTAATCAAAAGTCAGATCTCGATAAAGCCTTTGCGATGGCAAACAAACAGATCGCACCGAGCATGCTTACTTTGCCTGTGTCTCTAAACGTTGCGGAGGGCAAATAAATGATGAAGAAATGGCTATCGGTCGCATTGATTTCTTGTACTGCGCTTCTCTCTCACGCCACATTTGCAAGCGATGCTCAAGCTTCAGCGAACAAAACCTTGCTGCAGAAAGCGCAACAAGAAAATCGTCAACAACAGTCGCACAACGTCGCTCGTGAGTCTGGCTTTATGCAAACCCAACAAGAGCTGCAAGCAATGAAAAACAAGCTTGTGGCTGAGCGATCAGCGCTGCAAGCAGAAGCCGATACACTAGCGGTGACGTTCAGTGAAAATGAAGCGGAACTTGCGCAGTTAGAAGAAAAGCTACGCCTTGAAACTGGCAGCTTGGGTGAGCTATTTGGTGTGGTTCGTCAAAATGCTAAAGAGCTGGAAGCAGAACTTAAGTATTCTGTTACTGGTGTAGATGCAAACTCATACCAGCAAATTATCGACGATATCGTTGCCGCTAAATCACTACCAACGTTGCCGCAGCTTGACGCGATGTGGCGCAGTATGGAAGAGCAAGTTAACGCAAGTGGTGAGCTGGCGAAGGTGTCATTCACTCTGCTTGATGGTGAAGGTCGTGAACAAACGGTCAACGGTGTTCGCCTTGGCTCATTGGCGCTGCTAAGTGACGCTGGTTACGTGAAGTGGAACGGTCAACGCGGTGATGCGGTGAATTACCTTCGCCAACCAGAAAATGGTCCAACAGCAAGCAGCTTAAAGACCGGTGACATCAACTCAGTGGTGATTGACCCCTCTCGCGGCATACTCCTTGAGCAACTAGCAAACTCGCCAACGATGGCCGATCGCCTGAACGCTGGTGGTGTGGTTGGTCAGATCATTCTTGGCTTGTTAGCGATTGGTTTGATCATTGCGTTGGTTCGCTGTGTATCACTAATGATTGCCCGTCATAAAATCGCCAAACAGCTTAAGAATCCAACTCAACCAGAAGATAACCCACTTGGTCGTATCCTTGCGGTATACCAAAAAGACAAACATCGTAGCGTTGAAGCATTAGAGCTTCGTTTATTAGAAGCGGTGGTGGATGAGCAAACGCATCTAGAAAAAGGTTTGTCGATGCTGAAACTGCTTGCGGCACTGGCACCGATGCTTGGTCTACTGGGCACGGTAACAGGCATGATCGAAACTTTCCAAGTGATCACTCAGTTTGGTAACGGTGATCCGAAAGTCATGGCTGGCGGTATCTCAATGGCACTTGTTACCACTGTACTTGGCTTGGTTGCTGCGATGCCGCTGCTTCTGGCACACAACGTATTGAGCTCTCAAGCTGAGAACATTCGCAATATCCTTGAGAAGCAGGGCATTGGTCTTGTGGCAGAGCAAGCGGAGCGTGATATGGCAAAAGGTCAAAAAGCACCGAACACTGTAGCGGAGAACGCAGCGTAATGGAGCAGATCCTACTCAACACATTGGGTTTGATCAGTCAGGATTGGGCCTCAACTTTGATGCGCTTCATGCAACAAGGTGGCCAAATTCTATGGTGGTTGGCAGCCGTTGTTGCGGTGTGCTGGTTACTGGTGATGGAGCGTGTTCTTTACCTAACAACGGAATTTCCAAAGGTGAAGAAACAGCTTTTTAAGCAGTGGTCAGCAAGAGCCGATCATCACTCTTGGTACGCGCATCAAATCCGCGAAGGATGGATTGCCAAAGCGCACATTGAACTGAACCAAAACCTTTCAACCATCAAAGTACTTGTGGCGATCTGTCCAATGCTTGGTCTATTGGGAACGGTGACTGGCATGATCACGGTGTTTGATGTGATGGCTACACAAGGCAGCAGTAATCCAAAATTGATGGCTTCGGGTATTTCACTTGCGACGCTGCCAACCATGGCAGGTATGGTTGCAGCACTTGCTGGCATGTTTGTGCATGCGCGCTTAAGCAAGGTGTGTGAGCGCAAAGCCCTCCAGTTAGAACAATCTTTAAGGAGTCAGAAGTGAGACTCGGACGTAGAACTCATCGACAGGATGAAGCACAGATCGACTTAACCTCGATGCTGGATATTGTCTTCATCATGTTGATTTTCTTCATTGTGACTAGCTCATTTGTGCGAGAGTCTGGTGTGGAAGTGAATCGCCCCCAAGCATCGAACGTGGTTAGTCAAAAAGACGCGGGCATTTTTATCGCGGTAACCGCAGCAAATGACGTGTACATCGATAAACGTTTGGTAGATATCGAGCGTGTGGAAGCCGCCATTGAGCACCTATTGCTTGAGCAGCCAGACGCGTCGCTTGTGATTCAAGCTGACGAACATGCTTACAACGGTACGGTTGTGAAAGTGATGGATGCGGCAAAGGGTGCAGGCGTGAAGAACATCGCGTTGGCGGCGGAGAAACCTTAATGGGCAGGCTGTTACTCGCACTACCAGCGTCAATAATGATTGCGGTGAGCCTGTTTAGCTTTATGGCGTGGATGATCGATAAAGGCAATCAACGTGCACCTAAACCTTCGGAGGCGGTGCGCTTTGATATGGTGATGGTAGAGAACGATGCTGATGTGCAACGTCGTCAACGCGCTGTACCTGAGCAGCCTGAACCACCAAAATCGCCAGAGCCGATGAATTTGTCTCAAGCTGCAACTCAAGCAGAGCCAATGAGCCAAGTAACGCCAATCAGTGCATTGGGTCTGAACACCGCACTGGATGGTATTGCGATCAGTGCACCGAACCTGAAAGGTACCATGGGTAACCAACAGGCAATGATGCTATACAGCCCAGAGCCTCGCTATCCAAGTAAAGCGGTTAAGCGGAAGATAGAAGGCTACGTGACGATGCGCTTTACAATCGATGCGACAGGCCGCCCTAAAGATATCGAAGTGATTGATGCTAAGCCTAAGAGAATGTTCGAAAAAGAAGCCATTCGTGCATTGAAGAAGTCGAAGTATCAGCCGAAAGTCGAAAACGGTGTTGCGGTCGAGCGCTTTGGGCAAACCAGAAGAGTGGAGTTCAAGTTAGCCAAATGATGAAGCAATTCTTAATTGGTGCAGTATTAAGCCTGAGTGCTTTTACCACTGTCGCGAATGAACTGAGTCAGTACACAGCAACTCGCGTTCAGCGTGCTCATAACCTAGCGCAAGAAGAAAAGCTGCAAGAAGCCATCTCCACGCTTGAAAGCCTCGACTTATCTCGCGAATATGATCAAGCGTTTGTTGCTCGGATGCTGGGTATTTTCTATTGGCAAAATGAGCAAGTTAAGCCGGCTATCAAACAACTGGAGAGCGCAGTAAATAGCGGTCTTTTGAACGACGAGCAAGCTTGGCAAACACGTAAGATGCTGGCCGACATGTTGCTCAACGAGCAGCAGTTTACTAAAGCTCTGCCTCACTACTACGACTTGAGCAAATCAGTGTCAAAGAAGCAAAAATCGCACGATATTTGGTTGCGTATCGCACAGTCCCACTATCAGCTAAATCAATGGAACAAAGTGCTTTCTGCGATGGCTCGATACGAGAAGTTGGGTCTGCCAGATAAGATGGCACCACTGTCGATCAAATTGTCTGCGGAACTTGAACTGAAAAAGTGGCAACCCGCAATAGGTACGATCAAACGTTTGATAGCGATTGAGCCAGAGCGTGTGGAGTGGTGGCGACAACTTGTTGCGCTTTATTTGCGAGTGGATGATGACAAGCGCGCACTTGACTCTCTAGCCCTTGCTAAATTGCAAGGCGTTACCTTGAATCAAGATGACTTGAAACTTCTTGCTCAGCTGTATGGCAAGCGTGGTATCCCGGAGCGAGCAGCGAAAGTGTTGGCTGAGTTAAATGACATTAACTCAGACAGCAAACTGAAAGCACAACAAGCGACGTATTGGCAAATAGCGAAAGAGTGGCAGAAGTCGATTGATAGTTGGCGCGTAGCAGCCAAATTGGATCGTCAATACTATTGGAATCTGTCGCAACTGTTAGTTCAGGAAGGTCATTATCAAGATGCGCTTGTCGCTTTAGATAACGTTCCTGGACGCAAAGCGGATGTCGCATTGGTGAAGACTCGTGCGTACTATAAATTAAAGCGACTCGACGATGCCCTCGCTAACGCGAAACGAGCCAATGAGATTGAACCATCCACTCAAGCAGATAGTTGGGTGAAATACCTCTCTCAATTGCGTCACGCAAAAGAGAGTCAAAGCGGCTAGTCTGTTATTGAAAGAAGCCTAAAGACCTGAGTGCAAGCTCGGGTCTTTTTGTTTCAACCCTTCCAGAAACGCTATCGTTGCAGAATATTGAAACGTAAATAATGTAAATTAAATGCCAATACGAATGATTATCACTTAAATTACAATTCATGGTTATTGGTGATGATTATTTTCTATGTTGTTCAAAAGCAAAGGTGTTCAAACTTGGGCTCGCCGCCTGCACATTTATGTTTCTATGGCACTTTTAGCGGTGACGCTTTTTTTCGCGTTGACAGGGATTACCTTGAATCGCCCTGAGCTGTTCGAGCGCAGTGAACCCATCATCCAGCAATACACTCTGACTATTCCCTCTCAGATCCTTTTTGAAAGAGAGGGAAACTTTCAACCAAATCGTTCGGCGTTGTTGGATTTCCTTACTCAAGAAAATGAACTGCGTGGAATGCCATCAGCTTTGGACGTCTACACCGAAGTAGAAAATGGAGAATTGGTATTAGGCGAGCTTTCTTTGGATTTTAAAGGTCCAGGTTACAACGCCACCGTTTTTGTTGATACGACAACGGGCCAAGCTGAAATTGAAACCACCCACTACGGCATTGTTGCGCAGCTTAATGATTTACACAAAGGGCGTAATAGTGGCGACACGTGGAAGTGGTTTATCGACATAACAGCAGTGTTAATGGTGTTTTTTGCCCTGACTGGTGTGTGCCTGTTGTTACCAAAGAAGAAAACATTCAGAACGTCGATGCAGTGGATGAGTTTAGGCACCGTATTGTCGCTCGTTATTTATTTTGTTGCTGTGCCATAACAGGTCATATAGAGAGAACCCTATGTTAAACGCAGGTCGATTTTTCCGTCGCCCCCCTTTTTATAAGGCTGCACTTATAGCCGCGCTGATTCCACTTCCTCTTTTGGCGGAACAACTACCAGATAATGCCAAAGTCGATGTTGAATTTGAGTTACCAAAAATCGATACCTCAATGAACGCACGTCCTTATGTGGCGGTTTGGATTGAGGATGAGAAACGTAAACCAGTGAAAACCATCCAGCTTTGGGTTGGTAAAGATGAATGGTTAAAAGACCTTCGTAGCTGGTGGCGCAAAGTCGGTCGTTACGATCGTGAACTGGTTGATGCGGTAACATCAGCAACTCGCCCGGCAGGTCAATATCGCTTTGTTTGGGATGGTACCAACGATGACGGTCAGCGCCTTGAGCAAGGTGGCTATACATTGCATGTAGAAGTCGTGCGTGAGCACGGTGGTCGCAACTACCTGCGTCAAAAAATTCAGTTAGCAGACAAAGAAGCACGCTACCAAATCAAACCAACGGAAGAGACGGGCGTAATCACCGTCAATTACCAAGTCAAGTGATAGAGAAGGAGTAATAATGAAGACCAAAATGAAAGCGGTGGCACTAGCAAGCGTAATGGCAATGGGTTTAGCTGCGGCGACAACGGCACAAGCACATCCCCGTTGGGTTCTTCCTTCTCATTTCACGGTGTCGAAAGAAGGTGGTGATTGGCTAACGTTCGATGTAACCGCATCTCACGGTACGTTTGTTTTTGATAAACCCGCAGGTAGTGAACAAGCGTTTGTGATCATGCCAGATGGTCGTTCTGAGCGTCCTAATCTTGTCGTGCGCGGGAAACGCCGCTCGATGTTTGACTTCTATTTCGAAGAGGAAGGCACACACAAGGTCGCGATCAACAATCAACCGAGCTATTACACCCAATACAAGGCGGGCCGTCGTGACACGGTCAAACGGGCAAAAGCGAGTAAGGCTGACCGTGCGAGCGTTATTCCAGAAAAAGCACGCGATGTGGTGACTCTGCTAAGCTACACCCGTGCAGAAAGCTACGTAACGGTTGGTATGCCGACAGAAAAAGTGTTTGAAATCGAAGGTAAGTGGCTTGAGATGAAGCCGCTTACGCACCCTTCAGACATCATTGAAGGTGAAGAAGTGATCTTCCAATTTTTCTTTAATGGGGAACCTCAACAAGGTGTGACTGCGGAAATTACTCGTGAAGGTACGCTTTACCGCAACCATCAAGAGCAAATCGATGTAGTGAGTGATATAGATGGCAAAATTACATTCACGCCGGAAGTCGCTGGTCGTTACCTGATGAAAGCCAACTATAAAGGTGAGCTGAAAAACGACCCTCTAGCAGATAAAACCAGTGCGAATGTTCACCTGACGTTTGAAACTCAACTTAACTAAGCAAATTGTGGCTCACCGTTAAAGGGGAGTCACTTTGGAATGACCATGAACAGCACCTCTATTCTCAAAATCTCTTTATTGTTCTTCGGACTGGCATCGTTTCAGGCAATTGCACATTTTCCTTTGATGAGTTGCCATCTAGAACAAGAAAAAGTGATCTGCCAAGCTGGCTATTCGGATGGCTCAACGGCAGTGGACTTTGATGTCGAAATGTACGACTACGATGATAACTTGATTGCCAAAGTAAGAACCGATAGGCGTTCCATCGCAGAGTTCCCTCACCCAAAAACGGATTTCTATCTTGTGTTTGATGCGGGTCATGAAAACCCCGTCGAAGTAGATGTGGTTGAGTTACAAGAGAAATGAACACACAAATCGTTCGACCTAATAATGGTAATCGAGAAGGAAAGTGGGTGGCATTGACCGTCACCGTAATCCTTACGGCATCAACGTTCTTATTACCGTACCACCAAGCCGAGACCGAGCACTCGGAAGTGTTTGCTCATCAAGTGTCGATCACTGACCTTGCGCAAGAAGAGGTTGCCATGGTTGCTGAGCTCAAACTCGCTCATGAAGAAATTCGAGATCTTCGTGTAGACGCTGACACGTGGCCGGAAGTGAGTGAGTTAGAAGCATTTTGGATTGCACCATTTGTACAAGACCAAAGTTGGCAGCGTAAAGGTTCGCACCAATGGAAACGACTCGGTTCCGGACTTTATCTCGGGCTGAGACAGGATGAACAAGGTGCAGCGTCTATGCTCCTCGATAGCCGTAATGCTCAGGCAGACATCTGGTTTTCACAGGCTGTTGGTATTGTTCAAGCTAGCGCCTTGATGAAGCAAGAAGATCGTCAACGTCAAGGTTGGCTGCAAATCGTTCTCGTGCCGTCACCTTCTTCCAATTCACATGATCACTAAGTTCAACATAAATGAAAATAACGATGATAAAACGTGTTCTATTACGCCGTATTATGGCCGTAAGTGTGTTGCTTGCGGTCTCTGCTTCGAGCATCGCTGCAGATAAGCTAACTATTGGTATCACTCTGCAGCCTTATTACAGTTACGTTAAAGCTGTGGTAGGGGATAAAGCGGAAATTCTTCCTCTGGTGGATGCGGGGTTTAACCCACACAACTATTTACCACAGCCGAATGACCTAAAGCGCTTAAATCAAATGGATGTCATCGTGGTAAATGGCATTGGTCATGATGATTTTGCGCTGAAAGTGATTCAGGCGGCCCAGCGAAATGATCTTGTCGTGATTGAAGCGAACGAAGAAGTGCCTTTATTGCCTGCGATGGGGCAATCGGTGGGCAAAGGCGCGGTTAACCCGCATACCTTTGTTGGCCTATCGACCACGATTCAAAAGGTGTACACCATTGCGAGTGAACTGAGCAAGCTCGATCCTGACAATGCAGTTTACTACCGAAAGAATGCGCGTAACTACGCCAAAACATTTCGTTTGTTAAAGCGTGACGCCATGTTGTCTTTAGGCCAATTGAATACCGCTGGGATGAAAGTAGCAACGACGCATAATGCCTATGGTTATATCTTGCAAGAGTTTGGTGTCGATGTGGCTGCCGTGATTGAGCCTGCTCATGGCGTTGAGCCAAGTGCGAGCCAACTGCAAGGAACCATCGAGAAGATCCGTCAATCTGGCATCGATGTGCTGTTTTACGAACTGAACATGCCTAACCGCTTTGTCGATACGATTGAAGAAGCGACAGGTGTTCAGCTTTATCGCTTTTCGCACATGACGCATGGGGAATATGAAGCAGATAAAGTTGAAGTTGAAATGCGTAACAACGTGGCGACGCTAATCGACGCGATGAAGTTTGTAGCAAGTAAGCACGAGCAGGAGAAAGCCTGATGCTCGGTCCGTCTATTTCAATCGATGGGGTGAGCTTGCAGTACGGCGGTAACCTTATTCTTCAAAATATCCAAACTCAATTTGAGGCGGGTCAATGCCACGTGATCATGGGACCAAATGGTGGCGGAAAAACGTCGCTGTTACGTTCTGTGTTGGGCTTAACCCCATTTACGGGGGATATCTCGATGCATTGGCCAAACCTTAAGCAAAACCAGCAATTAGGCAAAATTGGCTACGTACCACAAAAGGCGATGTTTGAGGCAAGTTTACCTCTTACAGTGATGGATTTTGTGTTGCTTAACCAAACACGCGTACCTCTGTTTTGGCGAAGAAAAACCAAACAAACTCAACAAGCGCTAGCTCAACTAGATCGTGTGGGTATGGCTGCCCGCAGTGATCGTCGAATGGGGCAATTGTCCGGCGGTGAGCAACAACGCGTGTTATTTGCGCAGGCGTTATTAGATGATCCAAGCCTACTCGTGTTAGATGAGCCAACAACAGGCATGGACGAGCAAGGGGTTCGTTATTTAGAAGGTTTGATTCTTGAAGTGGTGGCAGAAGGAAAAACAGTATTAGCGGTTCATCACGATGTCACAGCTGTGCGCCGTTTAAATGCACAAGTACACGTAGTGAATCGCCAAATTGTGGCTTCAGGACATCATTTAGAAGTGCTAAGTCCAGAGCGTATTGAATCTCTATTTAAGCATTACACAGCAAAAGTGGAGGCCGCATAATGGAGTGGTTAAGACAACTCGCACTTCGTGGCGTAGAAGCTGGCTGGTTAAGTGAAAGCTTCGCTTACGCCTTTATGGTTAATGCGATTGTTGCTGCGTTAATTCTAGGTCCGCTGTTAGGTGGGCTCGGAACATTAGTCATTGCCAAGCGTTTAGCATTTTTTTCTGAAGCGGTAGGTCACGCAGCACTGACAGGCATTGCCATCGGCGTTTTACTTGGAGAGCCACCGGAAAATCCGTTTATTGGGTTGTTCAGTTTCTGCATGATATTCGCACTATTGCTGCATTTTGTGCGTAATCGAACCAATGTTCCTTACGATACACTTGTTGGGGTTTTTCTCGCATTGGCTTTGGCCGTCGGTGCGGCATTGCTGATGTACGTGGCTCGTAAGATCAACATTCATATGCTCGAGAACGTGTTGTTTGGCTCAATTCTCACGGTAACAGACAGAGACATCACGATTCTGGCGGTGAGCTGTTTGATTATCCTTCTACTATTGATCCCGACATTTAACCGAGTTTTACTCACCTGCATCAGCCCGGACATCGCGCGTGTGCGAGGCTTCAATACCAGTTTTTATGATTATTTGTTTGTCATGATGATCACTCTGGTGACGATTGCGGCGGTAAAGATCATTGGTGCGGTGCTCGTGGGGGCACTCTTATTGATCCCTGGCGCGACGGCAAGGTTGCTGACTAAGCGAATGGGTAGTTTCGTTCTGCTTTCATCATTGTTGGCCACCGTCGCTTGCCTGATTGGTGCCGTTCTTCCTATGGAGTTTGAACTTCCTATTCCGTCAGGTGCATCAATCATTATTGTCTCGGCAGCGTTCTTCCTAGCCGCGACGATTTACCGAATCATGAATAACGCGTGATCCTTAATCCGAATAATAGAATATGAATACAAAAAAAATAAAGATGAGCTTGAGTTTGGTGGTGATGAGCACATTGACACCATTTACGTTTGCTAAAGATATCTTAACCAGCACGCCGGTTACCTACATGATTTCACAGCAGTTGATGCAAGGAACGGGTATTGAAACGACGTATTTACCACCTAAACGTTATGGTATTGAGCGTGTCGCTAACTGGTTTGCGAATCAAGGTCAAGAGCAAGTGATTGAAGCGGGTAAGTCGGCAACGGTGGCGATTACTCTAGGGGCAATTTGGCACCAAGACCCGACTTATGTCTATGCAAGACAAGGTAATATTCGATTGATTGAAATTGATGCATCGCAAGCGATTTCTCCTCGTGCTCAAGGTGTTGCCGTATTGACTCTTGATAAGGGTAAAACGTCGAAGTACGCGTGGTTGAACTCGGTTAACTTGATTCGAATGGCATCGATTGTCGGAGAGGATCTGCAAAAAATTTACCCTGAGCACCAAGAGGCGATTGAGAAAAACCATCAGGGTCTCATGCTAAAAATGCGTGAACTGATTAACCAGCAGCAAGAAGCGATCTTTGAAATGGAAATGGATTCAGTCATATTACTCGATGAATCGTTGGAAGACTTTGCGTCAGGCAATCAACTGTTTGTTGCTGGTCGTCAATTCAAACCAGAGTTGGAGTGGTCAGAGGCAGATAAACATTCTTTAAAAGCTCAATTTGAACAGGATAAAACACTAAGGATCGTGACGAGTAGACGACCGTCAAATATGCTAAAGGCTCTGGTTTCACCGCACAGAATACTGCAAGTTGACTCTATTGATCGTATGGGCAGTAAAAGTATCAAAATTGAGAAGCCACTCGCACGTTGGCGATTGTGACACGGTAAATACCACACAAATTATGAAGTGGAATGAAAAGTTCCCTTTTTTATTGTGATTTAGGTTAAATAATAACCAGAAATGTAGATGGTTTAGGGGGAAAGCATTTGTTTCAGCTGTGTTTCATTACTACCTTGTTACCTGTTCGTTGCGATTGATGTCTAATTTCTTGCTGTCGGGGCGAACCGGTACAAACAACTATATGGATGTTAACAATGAAAATGAAAACTCTAGCCGTTGCAGTGGCGGCACTAGCATGTGGTACACAGACTTTCGCAGCAGAAATCTATAACAGCGATGGCACGTCAATGTCTATCGGTGGTTACGTTGATGTGGGTATTGGTGAATACTTTGAAGACAATGTAGGCATACACCAAGTGTCTCCACGCATCAATGTCGTTGGTAAGCAAGACATTGGTAACGGCGTAACAGTCGATGCAAAAGGTGAGTGGGCTCTAAACTACCTAGACGGTGGCGATACTTCATTCACTACTCGTTTAGGTTACATTGGTGCGACGCACGCAGAACTTGGTCGTGTAGTAGCAGGTACTCAGTGGTCACCTTACTACGATGTAGCAGGCGTAGCGGATATGCCAATCGCGTTTGCCAATGACTTCTTGTACTACAATCACGGTAATTTAGGTACAGGTCGTGCGAATAAAATGCTGAGCTACAGTAATGCTTATGAGTTTGGCGACGGTTTTGGTTTAGGCTTAGCTGTGGGCTGGCAAGGTAAGTATGAAGGTTATGATGATCGTGGCCAAATTGCACTGGGCACAGAGCTAGCAGGTTTTGGTCTAGGCTACACATACAGCGGCGGTGATGTAAAGGTTGGTACTAAATCAGAGTCGGCGACGTCTCATGTGATTTCTGCTAACTACGGTGAATACGGTTCAGGTCTGTATGCAGCCATCGTATACGGTATGAATGATCATTTCTTCACTTACGATGAAACGACATACGCGAAAACCGTTCAACTTGACGGTCTATTGGCGTACGGCGTCAACGACTGGACATTCAGTGTGAACTACGAGTCGGTAGAAGACGACAAAGCGAGTAAGACGCTTTACAGCGAGTCGGCGATTCAAGCTGAATACGCTGTGACATCCGCTTTCTATACGTTTGCTGGCTACCAGTTTGACCTAGGCAACGATATTGGTAACAAAAAGAACGATTGGTGGACAATCGGCGCTCGTTACTACTTCTAATAAATAGAACCGTTTCTTCTGCCTAAACACATTTATTGTGTTGACGCCTACTCGCTATGAGTAGGCGTTATTCTTTTGCATTTTCTTGTGGAGGAGAGTCATCGCTTAGACTCAAAGAGAATGCGTAAAAATACCCGCAAGTTGCGGGCATTATTTCGGAATTAGATGAACGTTTACTTGGCTTCTAGCAGATCTAGGAAGAAGGCATATTCTAAGGCATCTTCTTTTAGTCGCTTGAATCGACCAGAGGCACCGCCATGACCTGCCTCCATATCGGTTTTGAAGATTAGGACGTTGCTGTCTGTTTTCATCTCACGCAGTTTGGCTACCCACTTCATTGGCTCAAAATATTGAACCTGCGAGTCGTGCAATCCTGTTGTCACAAGCATGTTCGGGTAATGTTGCGCTTTTATATTATCGTATGGCGAATAATCAAGCATGTAGTCGTAGTAGGCTTTATCGTTTGGATTGCCCCACTCATCGTACTCGTTGGTGGTTAGAGGGATGGATTCATCCAGCATTGTCGTAACCACGTCTACGAATGGTACGTGAGCACCAATACCACGATATAACTCTGGCGCTTGGTTGATAATCGCGCCCATAAGCAAGCCTCCGGCGGAGCCTCCTACCGCAAAAACTTTCTCTTTTGCACCATAGCCTTCTTCAACCAAACCTTTTGTCACATCAATAAAATCGTTGAAGGTGTTTTGCTTGGTTAACTTCTTGCCATCTTCATACCATGGACGACCAAGCATTTCAGAACCACGAATATGGGCAATGGCGTATACAAAACCGCGATTGAGCAAACTTAAGCGAGTCGAGCCGAAAGTAGGCTCAATGGTTGAGCCATAAGAGCCGTAACCGTATTGATAGATAGGATTTGTGCCATCTTTCTTGAACCGATCTTTACGATAAACCAGAGAAACAGGTACTTTCTTTCCATCACGAGCTGTGATCATTATACGCTCGGATTGATAATCATCGGCATTAAAATCGCCCAGTACAGGTGTTTGTTTCATGGTCTCTGACTCTCCGCTATTGAGGTCGAAATCATAGTAAGTACCTGGCGTAGTTAAGCTACTGTAGTAAATGCGAACCTTGGAATTGTCCAGTTCGTTGTTGCCAGTGAGATAGGCAGCAAAGGCGGTGTCGTTGAATGTTAGCGGGAACTCTTTCCCTGTTGAAAGCTGACGAATCTTGACGGTTGAGAGACCATCCGCGCGTTGCTCGTAAACTAAGTGATCATCAAACAAATCGAAGTCGACAAGCTGAGTCTCATTGTCAGCGGCGATGACATCTTGCCATTTAGCGCGATCATGCATTTCGTTTTTATGAACTTTCATCAGACGGAAATTTACGGCTTGGTAGTTCGTGTAGATGTAATACCAGTCATTGAGCTTCGCAATGCTGTATTCGATACCTTGTTCACGCGGGTAGAATGGCTCTGCTTTTGCGTCAGGATCGTTTGCATCAATTAGAGAGACACCACTGGTTTCAGTGCTGGAGTGCCAAATATAAACTTGCTCATTATCCTTACTTGTACTGAGGTAAGTGTAATAGGCGCTATCGGTTTCTTCGTAGATCAGTACATCTTGGCTTTGTGGCGAACCCAATACATGGCGGTACACTTGGTAGCCAAGCAGTGTTTGTGGATCTTTCTTGATGTAGTAGAAGGCTTGGTTGTCGCTCTGCCATGCTATCGCGCTTGATGCACCTTCAATTTCATCGTTGAGGTATTCACCTGTCGTTAGGTCTTTAATCTTGATGGTGTAAATACGACGACTGAGCGTATCTTCGCCATAAGCCAACATGTCTTCATTTGGGCTCACGTATAAACCGCCGATATTGAAGAACTCGTGCTCTTTCGCTAGCTCGTTGACATCCAAGATAACTTGCTTGTCTTTGCCAGCAAAATCTTTGGCTCGTAGATGCACTTCGTATTCATTGTCGCCTGTGACTTCATTCGAGTAGTAGTAACTGCCTTTACGAACCGGTACTGAATTGTCGTCTTTTGCAATACGGCCTTTGATCTCTTCGAACAGTTGCTCTTGAAAGGCTTCGGTGTGCTTTAGAACTGTTTCCGCATACTGATTCTCTTGCTCAAGATGCTGCAAGATTTCTGGATCTTTACGCTCATCATCACGCATCCAGTAGTAGTTATCGACACGAATATCGCCATGAATTGTCATTGCATGAGGAACTTTCTTCGCAACGGGTGCTTGTGTTTGTTGAGCAATGAGCTGCGATTGGGAGTGGTGGTTCATGGTTGGTATTCCTTGATTGCTGCATCCAGCGACGAGCGCGACCGATACGGCGAATGTGGTTAAAGTGAAACGCATCTGTATATCCCTATTTTGTACTTTGCTCGTTTTAGTGTCAGCACCTCTTGTTGTTGAGAGTTAAGGTACGTTTGTATTCTTCCGGTGATGTATATAAGCAACGGCTCTTTTTAGCAAAGAATAGCGGAGATGTTAAATGCTAAAGCTGGCGGATGGGAGCTTGGAGACAAGAAGCGTGCAACAAAAAGAGACACACTTTTCAGCATGTCCCTTTGAATAAGGTGAGGTCACTAATTTAGATTGCCAATGGCATTTCGTTTGAGTGATCGTGTTTGTGATTCACCCAGCGTAATCCTAGCATTGCGATGATTGACATTGTCATCATCAAGACACCAAGTGGCATTTGATCTTGAGCCGGGAAAAACGACGCGAATAGTGTCGCAATACCCGCACCTAGGTTTTGCATACCACCCAAAATCGCACCACCCGTCCCCGCGTGATATGGGAATGGTGAGAGTGCGCCTGTTGTCGCTGCCGGGAACAAAATACCAGCACCCAAGAAGTAAATGGTTGCACCGCCAATCAGAGTTAACGCTGTCGTTAGACCAAACAGACCCGGAATCAACACGACTGCTGAGCCAACTAGGATAGCCACTAGACCTACATTCAGAGCGCGGCGCTCAGAGCGACGTTGTGCAATGTAGCTCGATAAGCCAGCGCCGACTAAGTAACCCGGGATCGGTAATACAAACAGCAAGCTTACTGTGGTTGCTGGTAAGCCAAGTACACCACCTAGTAGCACACCAGCCGCAGCTTCAAATACTGCGACACCAGCAAAAGTAGCAACAAGCACCAATAGGAAACCTTGGAATCGTTTGTCAGACAGTACGAACTTGTAGCTCTTTGCAACGGATTCATATTTGCGTCGCTCTTTTGGTAATGTTTCCATCATGCTTGTCATCATGGTGATCACAACGGCGATACCAAATAGAGCAAGGAATAAGTAGCTAGAGCGCCAACCGAAAGCTTCTGTTAGGTAACCGCCCAACACTGGTGCAATAAGTGGTGAGAAAATTACACACATGCTGATCAAACTGTTTGCGCGGTGCAGTTCTGCACCTTCAAAGCAGTCACGAGTCAGAGTACGAGACATTGCGCCGCCACAGCCGATCCCCAAGCCTTGAATAAAGCTACCTGCTAGGAACCATTCGTACTGGTGTGCGAACAGCGCCACCAACGTACCGATGATGTAGATGATTAAACCGACGATGATGATCGGTTTACGGCCAAGGCGATCAGACAATGGACCGTACACAAATTGCGATAGACCATAAGGGATTAGGTAACACGCCATTACCGCTTGAAGTGAAGACGCTGAAACTAAAAATTCACCCGCCATATGACCGATAGAAGGTACGTACATCGTTTGAGTCATTTGACCTACGGCAGTCAGGATTGCAATTAAAAAGGTAAGTTTCGCTAATGGAAACGAGGCGGGCATTTGCGTATCTCTCCAAAAAATTAGGGCGTAAAAAACTTTAGCTCTCTATGGCAGAGTGCAGAGTAAATTAATTGATTAGGGATTCTAGGCGCGAGATATTAGAGCTTGAATGCAGAGTTAGCAATCAAAAAATGTGAAGTTGAACAAGATAAAAATCTATGATTTTGATTAGAAAAACTAATCTTTTTTTGCAGGAGGGCTCAAGACAAAAAAAAGGAGCCGAAGCCCCCTTTGTAATACATGCGTTATGCGCGACCTGAAGCGTATGCGTATAGCAGTTCTAGTGCGATCGTCGCGCCCGCTAGAGCGGTTACATCACTGTGGTCGTAAGGAGGGGAAACTTCCACCACGTCCATACCCACGATGTTCATACCAGCAAAACCACGAATGATTTTCAGTATCTTGTCCGAGTTTAGGCCACCACATACTGGTGTGCCTGTCCCTGGAGCAAATGCCGGATCAAGACAGTCAATGTCAAACGTAACATATACTGGTTTATCAGCAACCGTGCGGCGTACCTCAGCCAGAATCTCTTCTACTGACATGTCGTTTGCCTGCATCGCGTTGATGACATTGAAACCGTGATCTTGTTGCTCATATTCAGTACGAATACCAATTTGCACTGAGTTCTTTGCAGAAATTAGACCTTCTTTCGGTGCATGGTAGAACATGGTGCCATGGTCGTAAGAACTGCCGTTTGCGTAAGTATCAGTGTGCGCATCGAAGTGAATCAGTGCCATTTGGCCATGGTGCTTCGCGTAAGCACGCAGGATTGGCAGCGTGATGAAGTGATCACCACCTAAACCTAGCATGGTCTTGCCACTCTTTAGAATTTCGCTTGTCGCTGCTTCTAGACGGTAAGTGAAATCCTCTGCGTCACCACAATCGAACACAAGGTCGCCGGCGTCGATCACTTTCAATTTATCAAATACGTTGAAGTCCCATGGGAACTTCTTGCCTTCCCAAGCAAGGTTGACTGACGCACGACGGATCGCATCTGGCCCCATACGAGCACCAGGGCGACCAGAAGTCGCCATGTCCAGAGGAACGCCAAGCACGACAACGTCAGCGTCTGCCGATACAGGGTTTTTGATGTACGGTCGACGTAGAAACGACATAGAGTTGGAGTAAAGCGAATAATCGGTTTTAGTAAACAAATCATTCATATTAGAAGTCCTCTAAATAGGTGTAGCCAGCTAAACCTTGTTCCAGCTCAGCTAGGATTTGTGCTTGTTCATTGGCTTCAACACGCTCGGAAACCAATTGTTTGTAATTGTCACGAATCGCATCTACGTCGATATGAACGTAACGCATCATGTCTTCTACGCTATCACCTTCGTTGATGTAGCTGATCTCAAATTGACCATTCTCATCAACGTTGACTACTGCACTGTGGGTATCACCAAATAGGTTGTGCATGTCACCAAGGATCTCTTGGTATGCACCTACTAGGAAGAAGCCCATTAGGTACGGCTTGTCTTTGCTCCATGCTGGTACGGGTAGCGTGCTCTCAATGCCTTGACCGTCAACGTAGTTGTCGATTGCGCCATCGGAGTCACAAGTGATGTCCAACATCACCGCACGACGCTCTTCCACATCATCTAGACCAGAAAGTGGTAGAACAGGGAATACCTGATCAATACCCCACGCATCTGGCAGAGATTGGAAAAGAGAGAAGTTCACGAAGAACTTATCCGCAAGACGTTCGCTCAACTCATCCAAAATTGGACGGTGGAAGCGGTTCTTAGCACTCATCTGGTGATTTAGCTCGAAGCAAATGCGCAGTGACAATTGCTCTGCCCATGCTCGTTGTTCGAGGTTCAGTACGCCAGTAGCAAATTGCGAGTGTACCTCTGCCAAATCACTTTGGGTATCATTATAAATTTCAATCAGAGCACGCGCATCGGTACCATCTTGTAAGTTCTCCCAGCTGCGCCACATATTCTGTAGCAAGATAGGGGCATCTTCTGCGGGTGCGAACACGTCTTCTGGCTGGTATGTTTCTGTACCAATCACGTTCGAAATAAGTACGGCGTGGTGTGCCGTCAATGAACGGCCAGATTCTGAGATGATCACTGGCATTGGTTGTTCGTACTGTTGGCATACATCGCCAACAGTATTGACGATGTTGCGTGCGTATTCAGCCAAACCGTAGTTCATTGAGTTCGAAGATTGACTGCGAGTGCCGTCGTAGTCGACCGCCAAGCCACCACCCACATCGAAGTAATCAATGTTTGCGCCCATTGCGCGCAGTTCACAGTAAAAGCGAGCAGACTCGTTCACACCATTGCGTACGTCACGGATGTTCGCCATCTGTGAGCCTAGGTGGAAGTGCACCAATTGCATGGTGTCGAGCTTGTCTTCGCGTTCTAGGCGCGCAATCACGCTTAATACTTGCGATGCAGACAGACCAAACTTAGATTTTTCACCGCCGCTCGCTTGCCATTTCCCCGCACCTTGAGACGCTAGGCGGATACGCAAACCGAGACGCGGGGTGACACCCAAACTTTTCGCTTCTTCAAGCACCAAATCAAGTTCAGTCAGTTTCTCGAGAACGATAAATACTTTATGACCTAGCTTTTCACCAATAAGCGCAAGACGTACGTATTCACGGTCTTTATAGCCGTTACATACGATCACAGAGCTGCCTTGTTGAGCAAGAGCCAGTACCGCAAGAAGCTCAGGCTTACTGCCGGCTTCAAGTCCTAGCTGCTTCGTCTCAAGTTGAGCTTGGCTTGCAAGGATTTCATCAACGACTTCACGCTGCTGGTTTACTTTAATGGGATAAACCAACAGGTATTTATTCGGATATTGGTATTCTTCAATTGCTTGGTTGAAAGCTTGGCAAATACCGTGCACACGTTGATGCACGATTTGCGGGAAGCGTACGAGTACAGGCAGATTTAACTGCTTCGCTTCTAGCTCATTCACAATGGCACTGAAAGGGATTTGGTGTTTACGGTCACTACGAGGTGATACATATACCTCGCCTTGGTCATCAATTCCGTAGAAGCCTTGGCTCCAGTAGTGAACGTTGTAGTCCGCGCGAATGCGGTCTAATTTAGATGCTTTTTCCACATCGAATCTCACAAAAATGTACTTAAGTTCTTAATTTAATAGAAGAGAAAGTACAAAAAAGCAAATCATGAGGCGATAACCTCATACCCTGACACGAACTCCGTGTGCGCGCATTAACGGACAAAAGCCAATTGGAGTCTAATGATTAAAATTACCCGTGTCGATTAGCATTTGTTATTAGTGAGGGGGTAACGATTTATTTAACAGAGTGTTCATCCTACTGTTATAGTTGGTCTGACCAGTAGGAAATTGGTTACGACGAATTATCAACATGATCAAAGGACAGATTTTTGCGGCTTCACAGAATTCAAGGGTACATACAGACGATGTATCTCGCGGAGTATCCAGATAAGCTAATGTTGCTTGATGGAGCAAGTCGGGCAGATATTCTTCATCTTAAAGACTTTATCGAGCATCAGCTTAATCGCCGTTTTTCCGACCTTAAATTAGTCATTGTCACCCATATGCATCCAGATCACGCTGGAGCTGCGCATAAGCTTCGTGAGTTGACAGGATGTAAAGTGTTGGCAGCAAAGCGAGAGCATCATTGGTATGGTGGTTTTGACGGTTGGCTTATGCATTTGACCGATTTAATTTTGGCTAGATGGATGGCGAACAGAATGCGCAAGCCGAAGCGTAATTTATGGTACTCGCGAAAGCTTCGTCCTGATCTTGAGCTATTGGATGGTGATACCATCCCTGGGTTTGAAGATTGGCAAGTGTTGGAAACGCCAGGGCATACCGACCGAGATTTATCGGTTTATCATCCAGAACAAGATTTGCTCTATGTCGCAGACTTAATGGTGCAGGTGAAGAATCACTTGATTGCACCGTTTCCTATCTTTCATCCGAATCAGTATCGTCAATCGTTGTTGCGAGTCTTTGAAATGAATCCAACATGCTTGTTGGTTGCCCACGGCGGAGAAGTCGATTTCGACCATACTGCTTATCAACATATTATGAATACTACGCCTACAAGGCCGATCACACATTGGCGAGTGACAAAGGTAAAAATAAAAGGCTTGGTATGCTCTCTATTAAGAAACAAAAAAGCAAATTAAAGAAAGGCGTAAAGAGCCAGATGAGTGACTGTGAAGTTCACTCATCTGTAGCTACGGGGGATTATGGCGCCAGTAGGTGCGATTGGCTAGGGTCTACCAGAACTTTGTCTGCCATACCCTGACGGCCTAACAACATCATGTAGGTCATTTTACCACGGTTCGTTAGCGTAATATCGATTGGCCATTCTTGACCGCCCATACGCAGCATCGTGGTGATTACGTAACGGTGTTCGAATGTACCATTTGATGACTTCACCTTACGGTTTGCTTTCACTAGAGCTTTGCAGCGAACCACTTGCTCTAGGTGATAGACATCTGGGTGTAAATCGAATTCTACGTAAGATTGACCGTCTTTTTCAAAACACTCAAGGTTATCTACGTGAATAGAAGAAGTTTGTGCACCAGTATCAATGCGCGCTTCTAGGTGAGTAATCCCTAACTCAGGTAAGCAAATTGCTTCGGCGTTCCCAATGATCATTTTCTGATTCATAGTGTCATCCTAGCGACGAGTAACAGTGAGAGTCTAACGTGTAGACACTCACTTGTACCCACCTAAATAAGTTAAGATGGGTATTAAACAAATATCAACCTTTACCGCGAGTACGGTTAGCGTTTGGTTTTGCATTCTTCTCAATAAAATCGAAGATCATGCCAGCAACGTCTTTCTCTGTCGCAGTTTCAATACCTTCAAGACCTGGAGAAGAGTTAACTTCCATTACCACAGGGCCGTTCTTTGATTGAAGAATGTCGACACCACATAAGTTTAGGCCCATCACTTTCGCTGCGTTGATTGCCGTTGCGCGCTCTCCTTTGCTTAGCCTAACAAGTTGAGCTGAGCCACCTCGGTGAAGGTTCGAACGGAATTCGCCTTCTTTTGCTTGGCGTTTCATTGCTGCGATAACTTTGTTACCTACAACGAAGCAGCGAATATCAGCGCCGTTTGCTTCTTCAATGAACTCTTGCACCATGATGTTGGCTTTTAAACCCATGAATGCTTCGATAACGCTCTCTGCGGCTTTTGTTGTTTCAGCAAGAACAACACCGATACCTTGAGTACCTTCAAGCAGTTTGATAACCAGTGGAGCGCCACCAACGTTTTTGATCACGTCTTGGATGTTATCAGGGTGGTGAGCAAAACCGGTACGAGGAAGGCCAATACCTTGACGTGATAGAAGCTGCATCGAACGTAGCTTGTCACGAGAGCGGCTGATTGCGACTGACTCGTTCACACAGAACGTACCCATCATTTCAAACTGACGCACAACAGCGGTACCGTAGAAAGTGATAGAAGCACCAATGCGTGGGATCACTGCGTCGTATTTTGGCAATTCTTCACCCATGTAGCGGATTCGAGGGTTGTTACTCGTAATATCCATATAACAGTGCAGAGTATCGATAACATCAACTTGATGTCCGCGCTCTTCACCCGCCTGCTTTAGGCGCATAGTGGAATATAGATTCTCATTACGAGAAAGAATAGCAATACGCATGGCAATTCCTTAGTAAGTCAGTACCAAATTAAAAATGTAAGTATAGAGTATAGCGAGAGTGTGTGAATGATGTGACAGAACCCACTCTTCAACAACGATTTAGAATGGTGGTTGGACAACCACGTCGTCAGAGGGCGAACCTTAGGGGGTTTTCTTAATGGATAAAAACGAAAAAAAATAATTGAAACGATAAAAATAATTTATTGTACGCTCAGCCCTTACTGTGTGCGACTGTCAAGGGCTAGAGGAAGAAAAATATTGTGAAAAAGCAATATTTTTTGGAATGAATGTAAAGAAATAAAGTGATGATTTGACCACGAATATTAAACGTTTAGAGAATAGTTTAAAACGAATTTGGTAACTTAAGTTGCTATTTTGCCCCATGCACCGCGCCATCAATCACACCTAATAATACTTCTTTGATGGTTTGATAGCGCAGAGGTAATGTGCGGCTGCGTTTTCTGACTAAGAACAAATCCTCATAAACGGGTTGTTTTAGCTCCGCGACATACAATGCCTCTCTTAATGGAAAGCTCTCGACAGCGCTGCGCGGTAAAACGGTAAAGCCGAGCCCTTTGCTTACGGGTAAAAGTATTTGGCTGAGTTGGTTTACATATCCAGAACGCGGCATGCCACTGACTTTTATTTCATTTAGTAAAGGTTCGGCACATTGGTCGAAAAATAGTGTCATGTAATGCTCGGCGTCAGGGTGTCCGATAACACCACAGCTTTTCAGTAGTTCCGGAGTTAGCGTTGTTCCTTGGTAGGATTTCGGTAAGATCAGACACAAAGTCTCTCGACCAATTTGCTCACTTTGGAACACACTTTTATTTGGTGAGTGGGTCACAATACCCATATCAATTCGACCGTCAGCCACACCATTGAGTATGGACTGGTTCGGGGCTGCTTCTAACTGAATCGATAAGCCACGATGTTGCTTTTGTTTTTCTAATAGAGGCGGAAATAACATCAACGCGAGAGAACCAGAACACGCGAGCTTGCAATAACCTGCAAATGGGTCATCGAAATTTAAATCTTCTAATAGACTTTTCTCTTTCTCTTCTAACTCGAGCGCGTAGGCATACACCATTCGACCTTGCTCGGTCAGTTCAAAACTTTTGTTTTCACGTTTAATGAGAGGGTGATTACACGCCTGTTCCAACTTTTTTATATGCTGGCTTACCCCCGGCTGTGTCATATAGAGCTTTTCTGCGGTCTGAGTGAAATGACCGACCTCGACTAATGTTTTGAACGTGTGTAACCAAACAGGATTGAGCATAGAGTGTTGTGTGCTAAGACGTTTGTTAAGATAAGTTGCAGAAATAATAGCATTATGCAGGCGCTTGATCAGAAATGACAGGCAAAATAAAACCCCGCCTGATTTCCCAGACGGGGCTTATTCTCTTTTGCAGCAATCCAGCTACTATAGGTGCTCCCTGCATCTATCCTTGATTGTGGTTAAGTCCTTTAACCGAGTTCCTTGTTCATCGCCTTCCTAGCGGTGTCCATTCTGGCCTATCATCCTGACGGGCGAACTCTATCCAAGAGCTTAACTACATCCTTGCTGATAACTCATCCTAAGCTACCAAATCTTCATCCTGAAGATACCTAATCCATTAGGCTTTTTCCTGTTCCCGTCAACTTCCTGTCGACGAAGACAGTATTGATGTTTTGTTGATGACTCTCAATCGCCTTAGAAAAAAAACTTTTGCAGTATGCCTTGGTTTTGTTTTTATTATTCCTATAATTCAGTTGTTTACTATCAAATTCGCTTTGTTCTTATCTGGTGATGGGAGATTGGCTTACGCGGCTTGTAAGAGATCTCGCACAAAGATTCGGGTTGATGTATGGCAATGGCTCTATTTCCCTTTTTCTAGAATGTGATCAGTTTCACGATAAGTTCGAAAGCAAAGAGATTCCGTGATCACAGAGGGAGAACAGCTTCGGTTTTTAGATTGAGGATGTACTTGATTGCGTATCGTATTCGATAGGCGTAAGAAGATGGAACACGCACTTTACTCTTAATCGAAGAGTCGTTATTAAGATTTAATGACAGATGAATTACGGAACTTGATTGCCATTTTTCTGTCATATGTAATGAGTAACTTAACCGTATCATCAAGATGAAAATGGTTTAATTGGTTAAAAAATGAACGTGCAAAACCGATATTTATCATTATGCTGTGAAATTGGTCACAGTTAATTCGTTCTATCCCCTATAGATTGGAGGGGAAATAACCTTAGACAATAAGCTCATGAAGAGCGTTACCTATATAGATGAGGGAGATTGCTATGAAAAAGATGAGAAGGGCTCAGCTACACCGTGTACGTATCCAATACTGGAAAGATACGAAAACTGAGACTGCTAGAAAAGCATAGTAAACCACACTCGACGTCACTGAGCTGGCAATGGAATTCTAATGTTTCCCTTTAATTGCCAGCTCTACAAGCACTTAATACCAACTCCGATTAGTTCCTAATTATTCCTGTTTGTAAAAAACAAAAAGCCAGTCCTAAGACTAGCTTTCTCTACCATTGGTTTTTACGTTGTACTACCAGATTATAGGTAGTTTGCGTCAACCAATTCACCTGCTTTTACGCTGTTTACTTCTGGGCGAGCTTGTAGCCATGCTACTACCTGCGCTTTTTGTTCTTCTGTTGCGCTGCTGTAACGCTCAATTGAACATAGGAAGCCTTCGAATAGCTCAAGACCACCGCCACCAAAGCATAGGCCTAGGCCATCAATGTAGTCGATAAAGTCATCAACGAATGCATCGTAACGGTCAAAGTCGTTGATGTCAGTTTCGCAGCTAATATCGAAACCTAGAATTGCGAATTCACCTAGGAACAGCTTCTTACGAAGACGACGATTTTTGTTATCGATTTTATCTAGTTTCATGATTATCTCTCGTGGATGATTTAAATATACCTAAGTAACCTCAAGATGCTAGGTTCAGCGAGTGTGCCTTGATTACATACGAGGCACGAGTTGAAGTCACTCGAGTATAAACCTTATACCCCCAAACTTAGCTTAGCCCAAGCAAAATCGGGAGTATGTAGAGTGGATAGGTGCTTTATAGCATCTTTTAAACACAAAATTCACAAAGTTCACAAAGATGGATTATTTCCGTCACTTTTCTCTTTCACACTTCCTTTCGAACATGATTCATAAACCGATAACTCACTCATACATTGGGAAAGTAACACCATGAGCAAGCAAACGTTCGATGCAACACGCTATAACCATAGTAACAACAAGCCTTTTGAAGAAGTACTGGAAGCGAGTTTATCTCGTCGTAGTATCCTGAAAGGTGGGATCGGCATGGGGGCCATGACTGCGTTTGGTACATTTGGTCTGTCTGGATGTAATTCTTCAGGCTCAGGTTCGGTGGCTTCTGCTGGAAGTGGCTCGGGCGTATCAAATGCGGTACTGAATTTCGATTCCATTCCAGGCTCATTAACTGATGCGGTCGTTGTGCCTCCAGGCTACATCGCACAAGTTTTGGTGCCTTGGGGGACGCCTTTGAATGCACAAGGTAATGCCTGGAAAGATGATGGCAGCAACAGCAGTGCTGATCAACTTAACGCATTAGGCATGCATCATGACGGCATGCATTTCTTTCCATTGAACGACAGCACAAAGGATGGTTTGCTGTGCATTAACCATGAGTACATTGATACTTCGGTACTGCATCCAAATGGACCCACGGTAGAGAATGGTGTACGTACAATTGTTGATGAAGTCCGCAAAGAAATTAACGCACATGGTGTGTCAGTTGTTCGTATTCAACTAGAAGACAATATGTGGAAGTTGGTGGATACCGACCCACTAAACCGCCGTTACACTGGTGCGACAGTCATGGATCTGTCTGGTCCTGTTGCACACACTGCTCTCACCGTGACTCGCTTCTCGCCGGATGGTAGCCAAGCGCGCGGTACACTAAATAACTGTGGTAATGGCTCTCGCCATGGGGCACTTACCTAACGTGTGAGGAGAACTGGCCGGGTTATTTTGTCAATGCGGGGGTTCGTACGAAAGAGCAAGATCGTATTGGTGTGGATGACGAAAGTACGCGTTATTTATGGGAAACGCTAGCGGGTAATGCCGATGAGCGTTTGGATGAGTTTACGCGATTCAATGTCGAACCAACGGGAGTCACTGCGATGGACGATTATCGTAACGAAGCAAATGGCCATGGTTACATTGTTGAAATTGACCCTTACACGCAAAACTCTCGCGCTAAGAAGCGTACAGCGCTAGGTCGTTTCCGCCACGAAGGCTGTACATTCGGTAAGCTTGAAGCAGGTAAGCCCGTTGTATTTTACTCTGGTCACGATTCTCGTTTTGAGTATTTGTACAAATTTGAATCAGCAGCTGCCTGGGACCCTGCAGATGCAAATCCAGCGAACCGTTTGGCAACGGGTGATAAGTACATGGATGAGGGTACGCTCTATGTGGCACGCTTCAATGAAGATAGCACAGGTGCTTGGTTGCCACTGACGCTAAACGGAACGACCGTTTTTGGTGGTACGTTGGCAGACAGCTTTAACTCGTTGGCAGAAATCATTCTTAATACGGCTGGTGCGGCTGACCTTGTTGGTGCGACGCCAATGGATCGCCCCGAGTGGTGTACAGTAGATCCATTCACCGGTTCTGTGTACCTAACGCTCACCAATAACACTAAGCGTAAAGACGATACCAACCCTGCCAACCCGCGTTTGAACAACAAGTTTGGCCATGTGATTCGCTGGGATGAAGGTGAAGCAGCAACAGAGTTTACTTGGGATATCTTTGTATTTGGTGCTCCAGCAAATGGTGATGCGGATACTAACCGATCTAGCCTGACGGAGCTTAACCAGTTTGCAAGCCCTGACGGTCTGGCGTTTGATCCGCGTGGGATTTTATGGATTCAAACCGATAACGGTGCGGATGAGGTGGAAGAATACACCAACGACCAGATGCTCGCTGTCGTGCCATCAAAACTGATGGATGAAAATGGCAATCAGGTCGTGATTGGCGCAGATAACCAAGCTGAGTTGAAGCGATTCTTTGTTGGTCCAAACGGCTGTGAAGTCACGGGGTTTACCATCAGCCCAGATTACAAATCCTTGTTCGTGAACATTCAACACCCAGGTAACTGGCCATACAGTGACAATGCTGCGGAAGCCACACCAGCGGGGATGAAACTGCGCCCACGTGCCGCGACGGTTGTTATTCGCCGCGAAGACGGTGATGAAATCGGTGTTTAATCGACTGAATGGCGAGAATAAGAAAAGCCCTGCGTTTGCAGGGCTTGGTTAGTTTCAATGATTCAGTTGTCACTTAAAGCTTTTAGTTTAAAGAAATGGCACTTTATATTTCAGTAAGACTAGCTTTTAAGTGAGCCACCGGCAGTACGAATCACATCTTGATACCAGAAGAAGCTCTTCTTGCGCTTACGTTCGAGTGTGCCTTGACCATCGTTATGACGATCAACATAAATAAACCCGTAACGCTTGCTCATCTCGGCAGTGGAGTTAGCGACTAGATCGATTGGTCCCCAGCTTGTAAAGCCCATCAGTTCCACGCCGTCTAACATCGCTTCGTGCGCTTGCACTAGGTGATCGTTAAGGTAAGCGATGCGGTAGTCGTCTTGAATCTCGCCATTTTCATCGATTTCATCACGCGCCCCTAGGCCGTTTTCCACCACGAACAGTGGCTTCTGGTAGCGATCGTGTAGGAAGTTTAGTAGAACGCGCAGACCTTTCGGGTCGATTAACCAGCCCCATTGACTCTTTTCAAGGTATGGGTTTGGTACGCTATCGACGATGTTGCCGACTTCTTTCTGTTTCGGATCCGCACTCGCACAACCACTGGCGTAGTAACTGAATGAAATAAAGTCGACGCTTGCCGCTGCGATCTCTTCCACATCGCCCGCTTCCATCTTGATCTCAATGCCGTTTTCACGGAAGTAACGCTTCATGTAGCCAGGGTACTGACCGCGAGTTTGTACATCGCCGAAGAACAACCATTTGTTGTTTTCATGCATTGCCGCGAGAACATCATCAGGGTTACAGGTGTATGGGTAGTTGAGCGCGCCAAGCAACATATTACCAATCTTGCCGTTTGGTACGATTTGCTGACACAGTTTTACCGCTTTCGCATTTGCCACTAACTGGTGGTGAATGGCTTGGTAAATGTCTTGTTCACTTGCATTTTCTTGCAAACCCACGCCAGTAAATGGTGCGTGCAAAGACATGTTGATTTCGTTGAATGTTAGCCAGAGTTTTACCTTGTTTTTGTAGCGCTCGAGCACAGTACGTGCATAGCGTTCGAAAAATTCGATGACGCGACGATCGCCCCAACCGCCATAATTCTCAACAAGCGCGTAAGGCATTTCGTAGTGAGACAAGGTTACGAAAGGTTGAATATCGTGCTTCGCTAATTCGTCAAAAATTTTATCGTAGAACGCCAAGCCTTCTTCGTTCGGCTCTAGTTCGTCACCGTTTGGGAAGATTCGGCTCCACGCCAAAGACAGGCGCAGACAGTTGAACCCCATCTCTTTAAATAGCGCGATGTCTTCGGGGTAGCGATTATAGAAATCGATCGCCACGTCTTTGATGCCAGGCGTACGTTCTTCACGGGTTTGATGCGGACTCAAGATGCCGTTTGGCAACATGTCTGATGTCGATAACCCTTTCCCCCCAAGGTTGTACGACCCTTCTACTTGGTTTGCAGCAATGGCACCGCCCCAAAGAAAATGCTCAGGAAACGTAATCATGTTTCTCACTCTTTATTGTTTTGTAGTGTATGTTTTCAGTGTTAGAGAATAGTATAGGTCAAGGAGGGATTCTTGTATTGAGATCGTGCTTTTCTCAAACAGCGGGGATGCCTATTTTTAATGATGATTTTGTAATCGATAGAAATTCACGCCGATTTGAACAATAAGGTGAAGGTCAATCCATTTTGTTTATTCTTATGTGCGGTAATTTGCCCGTTCATATCGCGCATATTGTTTGCGGTGATCACGAATCCCAATCCTAAGCCTTCACCAATTTTCTTCGAGGCCTGGAAGGGTTCAAACATCGATTCTAGCAGCTCATCCGATACGCCACAGCCATTGTCACTAATGAGCAACTCTACCTGATTATTGGTTGGAGTCACGATAAGGTTTAGCTGCGAGCTTTCTGTATTTTTCATCGCATTTAATGCGTTAGAGACCAGGTTTCCTAACACCTGAAGCAATCTGTTCGCTTCGCCCATGATATTGGGTAAATCTGGGGAACGTCTCATTGTTGCACAGATCTATTTGCCACCACAGAGAGAGGGAAGAGGATTCGCTGATTTTCTTTAAGCACTTTGCTCGGCAGAATAAGGTGGTGAGCCAAGCATTAAGTGAGGCGCTTACTCATGGCCGGGTAACGTGCGTGAGTTGCAAAACGTGGCGATGCGGTTTGTATTGGATGATACGGTTTCGGTGATGGAAGTACTATCTAGCCGTCCCTCGTCAACGACCGAGGAGGCACAGTCTGGTGTACCACTTGCGATTCAACTGCATAACTTTGAACGTAAAATCTTGCACGATACGTTGGTTAGGCATCAGGGCGGTATTGATGGAGTGATGTTAGAGTTGGATTTACTTCATAGAACGCTCAATCAAAAGATGCAAAAGTTTGGTCTGAACCGTTCTGATTACACCAGTTAGTTACGCACTTTGTTGGTAAAAAGGTCGGCCAAACTCTTCTTCTGTAGAGAGTACGGTGACTTTATCTCTGCCTTGTTTTTTGGAGTGATATAGGGCGTGGTCTGAGCGTGAAATCACATCGTGCAAGCTTTCAGTTTTATCCTTTTGAGCAACACCAAAACTCATGGTAACAGGCTTTGGACTATTCTCGAAGCAAGGTTCGGTTCTCACCAACTCTCTTAGCTTTTCTGCATGGGCAGCCGCCTGAGTTGCGGTATGACATGGCAGTACTATCATAAATTCATCCCCACCAAAGCGAATTACTTGAGCTGAAGGTGGTAAATACCTTGTCATTAGCTTGGCCACTTTCACTATCGTTTCATCACCCGACAGATGACCACAGGCATCATTAATGTGCTTGAAATTGTCGATATCAGTCATGATGATACTGAGATGTTCTTGTTTTAATCTGGCTTTTTCGACGATCTCAGGAATGACACCTTCCATTGCCCGACGGTTTAACAGCCCCGTTAAGGCATCCTGAGCGGAAAGTTCTTTAATTGAGGTGAGTAGACGTGCATTGATGAGCCAAAGCATACAAAAACTCATCGACACAACCAGGCAGATACTGAATAAGAAGGTGAGCTGGTGGATAAGCCCTGCTGTCATGAAACTGGTGAGCTCTACGTCGAAATGAGACCAAATGACCCGTGCGGCCATGAAAATGCTGAACCCGCATAGAGAAGTTGCCATACCAATCATTGGCAGTCGATGATCATTGTTTTCCCCTTTCATCATTGCAACAGCACTTGCGAGTGTTACTGTAGACAAATAGATACTAATGACAATAATTCGCATACGAATAGACGGGACGTGAAAGGTGAAATAATAGGTTAGCCCGCTTGCGATGGGCAAAGCGACCGTTAACCAATTCGCGACTTTGAGTGAGTAAGCGCGGAACACACTCACCCCATATAATGTGAGTAAGAAGCCTAGCAATATGATGGTATTTGAGGCAACGACAGTGACCCAATCGGATACGCCGTTTCGAAAACTTAGCAACATTGGGCCAGCACCAATGAACAACAGTGAAATAGCGAAGCACGTGAGCCCCGGAATTTTACGTTGGCTGTATTGGTAGAACATGAGTCCAATAGAGTAGATACAAGAGAAAAGAATAATGGTGAAATTGAGCGTTCTTATATCTAAAGAAAAGTTGTCCATGTTGCCTTGCCATCCTAGCATAGTGACTAAGTAGTTATTAATCCTTTACTTATTTGCAGTAAATGTTCGCTATCTTAGACTAATTCGTTTCCGTTGTCTTGGACCGATGACACTTTACAGCTAAATAGAAAGAAGCCCTTTCCGTGGGCTTCTGTGGTAATGGCTTAACGTGTAGAGTTTGCCAGTAGGATTTTTTGTTCAGATTTGTAGGCTAAGATACTCATGCAGACGATTACTACAGTTGGCACAATCCAGCTTGTAAAGTAGTGATATAGCGGCATGTTATTATCTAGCCATTGGTTTGCTGCTTCTGGCATGCAACCGAGGATGTGCAATGCATCTACGCAGCCAAATGCCAGCGCGGTAAACACGGTTACGACAACCATCATCTGTGACATCTTGTTACGTATAGGCGCCATGATCATCAACGCAATCGCGACTGGATGAAGTGCCACAACCGTTGGCAATGTGATGGCTAGTAGCTGCTCAAGGCCTACGTTAGCGATCAACCCTGCCAATACCATGGTCGTGATCACGCCACCTTTGTAGCTCACTTTGCTAAACGTGTTGTCGTAGAACTCGCTGCCCGCAGTGGTGACACCAATCGCTGTGGTCAAACATGCCAGTATCATTACGGCACCTAGCAATAGTGAACCAAACGCACCGAAGTGATTAAAAGTGAATGCCGTTAGGATGTCACCGCCGTTGCTAAACTCGAAACCTAAGTACGAGCTAGTCGAGCCAATATAAGCCAATGAGGTGTAGACAAATGCCATTGCGATGGCGTACATCAATGCGGCGATAAGCGTGTACTTCGCCGTTGCTTTCGGGCAGTCCACCCCCATGCTGCGAATAGCACGGAAGATGATCCAACCAAAACCGATTGAACCTAGCGCGTCCATGGTCATGTAACCTTGCGTTAAGCCTTCAGCAAAAGCGCCATTGATGTATGGACCACTTGCTTGTGTGAGTTCACCTGCAGGGTAAACCAAAGCCGTGATCGATATTGTCACTAGAATTGCCATCAATGCTGGCGTCAGAACTTTCCCCAAGTTATCGATCAACTTACCTGGGTAAAGCGCGAACAAAATGGTGATTACACAGAACGCGATGGTGAAAGGCACTAAAGCGGCGTCGCCAAACATGGGCGCGAAGCTAAATTGGTAAGCGACGGTAATGGCTCGTGGGATCACGAATGCAGGGCCAATCACGATAAACACCATCACCCAAAAACTGGTTGCCAAGGATTTAGGCAGAGCTGCGGTTAACTTGTCGGAACCATTGACGATAGCCACTATCACGAGTGCCATTGCTGGTAGACCAACACCGGTTAAGAGGAAGCCAGACATTCCACTGAGAAAGTGCTCACCCGCCTGGTAACCCAAAAATGGGGGGGAAAATAAGGTTACCTGCGCCTAAATACATGGCGAAAGTCATAAAGCCTAAAGCAGCGATATTGCGTGCGCTTAACATGGTTATTCCTCTTACGTTTCACTTGGAAGAAACTGAAAGGAATGGGGAGAGTATGAAGTGTTCCCGTCAGCTTCTTCTCAAACTGACAGAATTTTTAGAAATCGCCTGTCAGCTCTGAATCTGTTCCAGAGAGAGCAGGAGGATCGTAGCAGCAACGCCTGATGGGCGTTTTAAAGCAAATTGTAATTGCGCAGTTGCTGACATGGGTGATCCTTAATGGCGAAAAAATACCAAGGAATACGTTTACCTTGGTGTGCTGATACCGTAGCAACATAGGGGTATGGATACAACCCTGCAGTAGAAAATAAGCTGATCTGGTTGATGTATGTTTATGAAGTGGTGGATTGAACTGGACGCTAGGTTATAAGTTGGACTATATGACTTTTCATTTCATTAACACTCTATGTTCTGGTGATTTTTAGCTCAGTCTTTAGTGTTTTTTGCTAGTGTCGATGTTTATCAAATAAACAAGCTAGGGCATTGCGCCTTAACTTCTTGTTGCCAAGACGTTTACTTAGTGGTTTTCACCTTATCATCATAATTGGCAAAAAATTCTCATTCGCTATTGGGGGATTATCTCTTATCGATCACAACTCATTAACTTTTTGAGAAGTAAAATGGAAAAAGCGCACCTATAAATAGGCAAAATATTGCTTATCAGTTTAATGGTAAATAAGCGGATTTTTGCTTATCCCGTATGCTATTAAGTAATGCAATTAAAATAATGACTTATAAGATTGAAGCAGAATTGCCTAAGGTGGTTTGTTGTTAATTAGTATTTAGCATAGTGTGAACTTCAATCGCAAAACGACTACACGGAGAGTAATAATGAAAATGAACAAGCTGGTTAAGGCTCTGGCTGTTGCAGTAACTTCTTTTGGTATTGCTGCTAATGCTGCGGCGGAAGAGCGTAGCTACATTCTTGCCACTGCATCAACAGGTGGCACGTACTACCCAGTGGGTGTCGCACTTGCCACGTTGAGCAAAGTGAAATTGGCACCCAAGCACCACTTTTCTTTATCTGCAATTAGCTCTGCGGGCTCTGGTGAAAATGTAAAATTGCTCAATGAGAACGAAGCGCAATTCGCTATTCTTCAGGGGCTGTACGGCGCTTGGGCATGGTCTGGTGAAGGTCCTTACGCGAAAAGCGGTCGCCAAGATCAGTTGCGTTCAGTTTCTATGTTATGGCAGAACGTTGAACATTTTATTGTTCGAACTGAGTTCGCTACAACAGGCACAGTTACTGACCTAAATAACTTAGACGGCAAGAAGTTCTCTATTGGTAAGAAGAACTCTGGGACAGAAAACTCAGGTCGCCAGATCATGAAAGGTTTAAACGTTGACCCTGAAAAATTCAACCTTGCATTTATGGGCTATGGTGGTAGTGCGAGTGCACTACAAAACGGTACTATCGATGGTATGAATACGCCAGCAGGTGTACCTGTTGGTGCCGTGACTCAAGCCTTTGCGGCATTAGGTAAAGATATCTCTATTCTTTCGTTTACCGATGAGCAAATCAAAGAGGCGAATGGTACTTATAACCTTTGGACCAAGTACGAGATCCCTGCTAACACTTATCCCGGTTTGGATAAGCCAATCACAACCATTGCTCAACCAAATTTCCTTGCTGTGCGTGACGACATCTCGGAAGAAGACGTTTATCAGCTAACGAAAGCGGTCTACGAAAATTTACCATTCCTACAAGGCATCCACAAAGCGACCAAAGCAATGGCGATTGAAAAGGCGATTGCTGGTTTGCCAGTGCCTCTACACCCAGGTGCTGTCCGTTACTACAAAGAAATGGGCGTTGATGTCCCATCATCATTGATAGTGCAATAGTGCCCACTTTGCCCCGAGTAGAAGCTTGGGGCACTTTCGCCCGCCTTTAGGTTTTGAACTTTCTGAGATGGAACAAAAGGCAGCAGGATTTAGTGGCCTTTGAGTCGAATGTAACCTCGGGTAGCCACACACGCCTTTGAGCTTGGAGTAAGAGATGAGCGACTCAATTGAAAAGGGATTGCAGAAATTTGAGCTACCCACTCGCAGTGACTTCCCATGGGTGACCACCACCATTACGGTGTTTGGTGTCGTACTTTCTATTTTGCATATCTGGTTTAACACCTTATCGACGCTACCAGAGTTGTGGATCTCCGCCACCCATTTCGCGGGATTTGCCGTGATTTGTGCGCTTTGGTACCCGGCTCATATCTCTCTTAGACAGAGCAAAATGGCCTTGGCGGTAGACGTATTGATTGCATTGGGCGCGATCGCTTGTTTGATCTATATTCCTTTTGCTGAAGATGCCTTGTATGAACGTGGCGTGAAGTTTGTGACTAGTGACTGGGTATTTGCCATCATGGCCATTCTCATCGTGATTGAGCTGATCCGTCGCACAATGGGCTGGTTTATTCCGGTGCTGATTGTGGTGTGTTTGAGCTATGTTGTGCTGTGGGGGAAATGGGCGACGGGAATTTTTCATTTCCCCGGTTTGAGCATGGAAACCTTGCTTTACCGCAGTTTTTATTCTTCTGAAGGGATGTTTGGCTCCATTTCTCGCATTAGCTGGACGTTCGTGTTTATGTTCATCCTCTTTGGTGCGTTTTTAGTCCGTTCTGGCGTGGGGGATTACATCATCAATGTGGCTCGTGCAGCTGCTGGCAAAATCATCGGTGGTCCGGGCTTTATTGCGGTCATTGGCTCTGGTTTGATGGGCTCGGTTTCTGGCTCTAGTGTTGCCAATACCGTATCAACCGGTGTTATTAGTATCCCTCTTATGCAGAAAGCTGGTTTTCCTTCCCGTTTTGCAGCAGGCGTCGAAGCGGCGGCATCAACGGGTGGGCAGCTTATGCCACCAATAATGGGGGCTGGGGCGTTCATTATGGCGTCTTACACGCAAATCCCTTATGTGGATATCATCGCAGTATCGTTTGTGCCTGCGTTGATTTATTTTTTATCGGTCGCTTTTTTCGTTCGCATCGAAGCAAAACGCAGTGGCGTACAGAAAATCACGACGAGTGAAGAATCGCTAGTTAAGGTGCTTATCCGTGGATGGCACAATCTGATTCCACTTGTCGTTCTCGTCACGCTACTGGTACAAGGCTTCACGCCAACGTATGCCGCAGGACTTTCCATTATTTCTGTGGTGGTGGCATCTTGGTTCTCTAAAGAGCATAAGATGGGCCCGAAAGCGATCATCGAAGCGCTCTCTCAAGGCGCGAAAAATATGGCCACGACGGCGGTGTTGCTGGTGGGCATCGGTTTGGTGATCAATGTGATCAGTACAACCGGTATTGGGAACACCTTCTCACTGATGATTGATGGATGGGCAAATGGGGACTTGTTTATCATGTTGATATTGATTGCTCTGGCGTCTTTGGTTCTTGGGATGGGCTTACCAGTAACGGCCGCATACATTGTATTGGGGACGCTTTCTGCACCTGCTCTGTATAAATTGATCGCCGAAAATCAATTACTCGAGCTGATGATATCGGGCCAATTGCCAGAGCAAGCAAAAGCGATTTTTATGCTTGTGGCGCCTGATAAGTTGGAACTCTTGAATGCACCAATGGCATTAGAAACTGCAAAAGAAATGGTCGCGCTTGTGCCCGCTGACTTTATGGAAACTCTGCTAGAGCAAAGTTTGGGTATCGAGGCAGTAGGGTTAGCATTGTTGGCCGCGCACCTGATCATTTTCTGGCTATCACAAGACAGCAATGTAACGCCTCCGGTTTGTTTGACTGCATTTGCTGCCGCGACGATTGCCAAAACGCCGCCGATGCGCACAGGCCTAATGGCATGGAAGATTGCTAAAGGCTTGTATCTCGTTCCATTACTCATTGCCTATACCGGTTTAGTAAGTTGGGATGTGACCTCTGTACTAACCGTTGGCTTTTTTGCGATCATTGGTACTTACTCGCTCATCGGTGCGATAGAGGGGTATCTAGAAGGGCCTCTGAATCTCTTGCTCAGATTTGTTTTGGTGGCATCGGGTACGCTATTAGTGTGGCCAGATATTCCCATCTTGGTTCGTGTGGCTTGTTGCACTGTCTTTGTCGCGATTTTTGTTTACAGTGGTCGTAAGTTCAAATTACAACAATCTCAACTTTCGGTGTTATGAGAGGCCGTATGAAACCTGTCTATGACTACATTATTGTTGGTGGCGGTATTGTCGGTGTTTCTACTGCGTGGCAATTGCAGCAACGTTACCCAGACTGCTCTATTTTGTTAGTCGAGAAAGAAGCTGATTTTGCTCAGCACCAAACCGGACACAATAGTGGGGTGATTCATGCTGGCGTTTACTACGCACCGGGCAGTTTGAAAGCCGATTTTTGTAAGCGTGGTGTAGAGCGAACCTTCTCTTTTTGTGCGAAGCACGATATTCCAGTTGAGAATTGCGGCAAGCTTTTGGTCGCAACCAATGAGCAGGAAGTTGATCGCATGAACGCCCTTTATGAGCGTTGTCTTACCAACGGTATCGAGGTAGAACTGCTTGACAAAGCACAACTGAAATCGGCTGAGCCGCACATCACCGGTTTAGGTGCGATTTACGTTAAAGCGACCAGTATTGTCGACTATCGTTTGGTGACAGGGCAGATGGTAAAAGAGTTCCAAAAGCTCAGTGGACATGTGAGCTTGAAGACAGAAGTTATCGCGATAGAAGAGCAAGGCGAAGAAGTGCAAATTACTTGTACTCTTGATGGAAAAACCATGCACCTGAACGCCAAGTTTTTGGTCACATGCAGTGGCTTGATGGCTGATCGCATGACGAAGATGATGGGTATCCCTACCGATTTTCAAATCATTCCGTATCGTGGTGAATACTATCGCCTAGACAGCAAACATGAGCACGTAGTGAATCATCTTATCTATCCAATCCCTGATCCTGATTTACCATTCTTAGGTGTTCATTTGACACGCATGATTGATGGCTCGGTCACTGTGGGGCCAAATGCGGTGCTGGGCTGGAAGCGAGAAGGATACGGGAAAGTAAATTTCAGCCTGCACGATACATTGAAAATGCTCAGCTTCCCGGGTTTTTGGAAAGTCACGCAAAAGCATCTTAAAACGGGGTTGGATGAGTTCAAAAACTCATGGTGGAAATCAGGGTATCTAAAGCGGGTCAATAAATATTGCCCAAGTATTCAAGTGGAGGATCTTAAACCTTACCCAGCAGGAATCCGCGCGCAAGCGGTTCTTTCTGATGGAACCTTGGTGCATGACTTCCTATTCGCAGAGAGCGCAAGAAGTCTACACGTATGTAATGCGCCATCGCCAGCAGCCACATCTGCCATGCCAATCGGAGAGTACATTTGCGATAAGGTAAATGGAAAGGTTTAAAAATAGCAAAGGCGACGTGGTCGCCTTTGGTTATTGAATCGATTCAGAGCTTAAGGTTTACTGTTTGGACAGAGAGCACCTTTCTTGGCGTGTCTTTCGATCATGTAGTCACCACGAGAACTGTGGAATACCATTGCATTCCAGATCTCCCCATTTTTTAACTCGAACTCGATAGCGTAGCGTGTACCCGCAACCACTTGAGTTCGGACTTGATTGATCTGTTTAAGCTGGTCGGTGGCGTTCATTTGATGCAAAACCATGTTAAGAGAGCGCCGTGCATCAGGGGTGACTTCAGACACTTTCCAGCCGCCAGCAAGCCCTTTTTCCGGCGAACAGATGGCCTGCATCTTTTTCTTCATCTCTTGAGACATCTGCTTGTCAACCGCAAGAACTGTATTTGCTAATGGTAGAACAGAAATTGAAAGCATCACTGTCCAGAACATCCTCACATTCATAAAAGCACTCCATTGTTTTATTCTTGAATCAGTATATACCTAATCAGTTGAACCTGCGGGGTTCGTTGTGATAACACTGGCCAAGTCTTGTTATTTAAACGCTCGTTATTCGATTTACATGAGCACATAGCGTATGAGGCTACTAACAATGAAGAGAGCTAGCACGCTTATTAACCAAATGCAGATGAACCAAAGAATCGGTTGGAATTTCATTAATGATACCCTTCTCCTTGTTTTATCTTGCCTCGAAATACCCAGTATGAGTAGACGGTATAAGCAATGATCAGTGGTAGTAATACCGCACTACCTGTGAGCAAGAAAATTAAGCTCTTATCTGGAGCGGCAACCTCTTGATAAGTCAGTGCAAAGGGGACTAAGTAAGGGAAAGTACTTACACCAAAAGCAACAACAGAAATAAAGAATAGGCCTATTGCTAAAACATAAGCTTTTACTGGTTTGTGTTCTAGCAATGCTTTGAACAATTGCCAAATCAAAATGGCCGCAGCGATAGGTAAGATAAAAAACAGCAGCGAATTAGGCATAGAGAACCAGCGCTGAAAGACCAACTCACTACTAATTGGCAACCATAAACTGGCGATAAAAATACTCGCGACCATCGCCAATCCCCAGCGGCGGGCAACAACGTAGTATCGACTGATCATGTCTTCAGGCAGTTTAATTAGCAACCAACAAGCCCCGAGTAAAATGTATGCGCATACCAGCGCAACACCGCAAAACAAACTGAAAGGAGAGAGCCAGTCGAACCAACCTCCATTGTATGCTCGATCACTCACATCAATACCTTGAAGCAATGTACCCAACATGATGCCTTGCATTAAAGCCGCAGTGAAGGAGCCGATAAAAAAAGCGCTATCCCAAAGAAATTGTCCGCGTTGCGTTCTAAAACGGTACTCAAAAGAGACCCCACGTAAAATGAGCCCAAGAAGCATCAGAATAAGAGGGGCATAAAGAGCGGGCATGATAATAGAATAAGCGAGGGGAAATACAGCAAACAACCCACCTCCACCAAGTACTAACCAAGTTTCATTACCATCCCAAACTGGCGCGATACTGTTCATCATCATGTCGCGTTCGTCCTTACTATCTGCGCTGAGAAATAGGATGCCGATACCGAGGTCAAACCCATCGAGCACTACGTATATCAAGACTGCAAGCCCAATGAGCACGTACCAAATAAGTGCATAATCCATGTCTGTTACTCCCTAAGTCAGATGATTGGAGTGGGTGATGATGTCGGTTTCTGAACCGTCTGGAAGTCGACTGTCTAAGCCTTCTTCATAGCGTGTTGGCGACTTTCTCATCAGACGGAGAAGATAAAAGAATCCCGCACCAAATACGGTGAAATAGACAACGATAAATGCGGTGAGGGAGACACTCACTGCCGCAGCATCAATGGGAGAGGCGGAATTCGCTGTCGTTAGCAAACCATAAACGGTATAAGGTTGCCTACCGACTTCAGTGGTAATCCAGCCGGCTAATACTGCGACAAAGCCGCCCGGAGAAAAGAATAGACAAGTTCGATACAGGGCCGGAGAATCAAACAGTTTGTTATGTTTTCTGAGCCATAAACTCCACAACCCGATAAGAAGCATAGTGAACCCAATCGCCACCATTATGCGAAATGACCAGAAAACAATACTGACGGGTGGGTGCTCTTCTTCTGGGAAGGCGTCAAGCCCTTTCACTTCACCATTGAGATCATGCGTTAAAATCAGACTTCCTAATTTAGGAATTTCAAGCGCGTATTCTATTGTCTTCTCTTCTTCATTCGGGATACCAAACAAGATCAATGGCGCACCTTTATGTGATTGATAATGCCCTTCCATTGCAGCCACTTTGGCGGGTTGATGCTCCATTGTGTTTAGGCCATGCATGTCACCAGCAAGTATCTGTATTGGAGTGACGATCGCCGCCATCCACATCGCCATTGAGAACATGATGCGTGCCAACGGGTTATGCTTTGCTTTGAGTAAGTGGAACGCGGCTACGCCAGCGATGACGAAGGCGGTAGTTAAGTATGCTGCCAAGAGCATGTGAACTAGGCGGTAAGGGAAGGAGGGATTGAAGACAATATCCCACCAATCTTCCGGTATGAATTGACCGACCTCGTTGATGCTATAGCCAGCTGGCGTTTGCATCCAACTATTGACAGAGAGGATCCAGAACGCCGAAAGAAAGGTGCCAAAAGCAACGATACAAGTGGCAGCAAAATGCAGTTTCTCTCCCACTTTGTTGATACCGAAAAGCATGACCCCGAGGAAACCTGCCTCCAAGAAGAAAGCGGTAAGTACTTCGTAGCCCATGAGTGGACCAAGAACAGGGCCAGTTTTGTCTGCAAAGACACTCCAGTTTGTGCCAAATTGATAACTGAGAACGATGCCACTAACTACGCCCATGCCAAAACTGATAGCAAAAATCTTTAACCAATATCGGTAGATTTGCATGTACTGTTTGTTGCCTGTTCGCAAGTACAGCCCTTCAAGCACAGCAAGATAGCTTGCAAGTCCGATCGTAAATGCTGGAAAAATAATGTGAAACGAGACGGTGAACGCAAATTGAAACCGCGCTAAATCGATGGCAAGAGTATCCATTAGTTCTCTCCCTAGTACACATTATGTAGACAGTTAGTTACGCTGAATAAGTGGGAACAGATTAAAAACGATCGCTTTTCGTTATCTGGCGTAATACTTCATATGTTCGTGATCAAAAGGGGGACAGGAACAATGAGCTTGAAGCGTTATTTTGAAAAGGTCTCACCAAAGTTTGAACCGAGAGGCCAGTACCACAAGTTCTACCCACTCTTTGAAGCTGTCGAAACCCTTTTTTATACGCCGGGTAAAGTGAATCACGGCGCTACCCACGTTCGAGACAGCATAGATCTAAAGCGCATCATGATTATGGTATGGTTAGCCGTTTTCCCCGCGATGTTTTGGGGCATGTATAACATCGGTCAGCAATCTAGCTATGCTTTGTTGTATGGTCTTGACCAAGCAGCAGCGAAACAAGCTATTGATGCTTCTTGGGGGCTGAGTTGGGTTTGGGGGTCGGTTGAAGCGGCGAGTCAAGCCGGTTGGGGGAGTAAGCTACTCGTCGGCGCGACCTACTTTTTACCCGTCTACGCGACCGTGTTTATCGTCGGTGGTTTTTGGGAAGTGTTGTTTGCCATCGTCCGTAAGCATGAAGTGAATGAAGGATTCTTTGTCAGCTCGATTCTGTTTGCCTTGATTCTCCCTCCAACCATTCCATTATGGCAAACCGCGTTGGGTATCACTTTTGGTATCGTGGTGGCGAAAGAAATCTTCGGTGGTACGGGACGAAACTTCTTAAATCCCGCTTTGGCAGGACGCGCATTTTTGTACTTCGCTTATCCCGCTAACATGTCTGGTGGTGCGGTGTGGATTGCTGCGGATGGGTACTCTGGCGCAACACCACTTAGTCAATGGTATGAAGGCGGTCAGAGTGCCCTGATGAACAACATGACGGGACAACCTATCTCATGGGTGGACGCATTTGTTGGTAACCTGCCGGGCTCGATGGGGGAAGTCTCGACTTTGCTGATTGCACTCACAGGTTTGGTGCTGATCTTTATGAAGATAGCCTCATGGCGGATTGTTGCGGGTGTCTTTGTTGGCTTAGCCGTGACGTCGCTACTGCTTAATGCGATTGGGTCGAATACCAATCCTATGTTTTCTATGCCGTTCTATTGGCACTTTGTGATTGGTGGTGTAGCGTTTGGTACCTTCTTTATGGCGACAGACCCAGTATCGGCCGCATTCACTAATGGCGGTAAATGGGCTTACGGTATCTTGATTGGTGTGATGACCATATTTATCCGCGTACTCAACCCAGCCTACCCGGAAGGCATCATGTTAGCGATTCTGTTTGCCAACTTGTTTGCTCCTTTGTTCGACTACATGGTCAAAGAGAACAACATCAAGCGCAGAATGAAAAGGGCTAAACCTTCGTAAATGAGGCGAACTTCACTGAAGTTTGATTGAAAACTGCACTATATTAAAAAAGGTCAGAGACATGGGGTTTCTGACTTTTCTTTTATCAGGAGGACGAAGACGATGAGAATTAAGGCTATTCTCGATAGCCGTTTGGTGCTGTCGTTCTGGTACAACCTAGACTACTGCTTGTCTCTTCTTAGTAAAATCTCTGTGCGTTAATTTCCTCAATGCACTCGCATTGAGAAGCAATTTATTTGTTTGTTTTTAATCTTACGCTTAAGTGCGTAGGGTCATATGTATAAGGAAATTAACAATGAAACGTATCCCAGAACCGTTCCGTATCAAAATGGTTGAGCCTATCAAAATGACGACCTTGGCTGACCGAGAAATTGCCCTTAAACAGGCGGGGTTTAACCCCTTTCTGCTTCGCAGTGATGATGTGTATATCGACCTACTGACCGACTCTGGTACAGGTGCTATGAGTGATAATCAGTGGGCAGGAATCATGATGGGGGATGAATCCTATGCTGGCAGTCGCAATTACTACAACTTGTGTGATGCGGTAGAGCATTTCTTTGGTTACAAGCTCACTGTGCCTGCACACCAAGGTCGTGGTGCGGAGCAAATTTTGTTCCCTGCTTTGATTGAGCGAATGCGTCAAGTCAGGGGCGGTACAACACCGGTATTCATTTCTAACTACCATTTCGATACGACAGCAGGCCATATTGAGCTTAATGGTGGTAAGGCGATCAACGTGGTGACGGAAGAAGCATTTGATACTACGACCCCCTATGATTGGAAGGGCAATTTCAACCTTGGTAAGCTAGTGGAAACCATTGAAGAACATGGTTCAACTAACATCTGTGCCATCATTACGACGATTACGTGTAATAGCTCCGGTGGTCAGCCAGTGTCGATGGAAAACATGCGCAGCGTGTACGAAATTGCCACCCAATACGACATTCCTGTGGTGATTGATTCGGCTCGTTACTGTGAGAATGCGTACTTTATCAAGCAGCGTGAAGCGGGATATGAGGATAAGTCGATCCTAGAAATCATCCGCGAGATGTACCAGTACGGTGACATGTTAACGATGTCGGCCAAGAAAGACCCAATGGTGAACATTGGTGGTATGTGCTGTATTCGCGACCACCAAGAGTTGTTTCAGGCCGTACAGACTCGATGTGTTCCTATGGAAGGTTTTGTAACATATGGCGGTATGGCTGGCCGTGATATGGAAGCGCTAGCTCGTGGTTTGTATGAAGGGGCTGATGAAGATTTTCTTCATTACCGAATTAGTCAGGTACAGTACTTGGGTGAGCGTCTACGTGAAGGCGGAATTCCTATTCAATACCCAACCGGTGGTCACGCCGTATTCGTGGATGCAGCGAAAATCTTGCCACATATTCCCGCAGAGCAATTCCCGGCACAAGTGTTATGTAATGCTTTATACCTAGAAGCGGGAATCCGAGCGGTAGAGATTGGTTCACTATTGCTAGGGCGTGATCCAGAGACGGGCGAGCAAAAAGCGTCCGAGCTGGAGCTAATGCGTTTGACCATTCCTCGTCGTGTTTATACCAATGACCACATGGATTACATCGCTGATGCGATCATCGAACTTAAGAACCGAGCGCATGAGTTAAAAGGTTTAACGTTTGACTACGAGCCTCCGGTATTGCGCCACTTTACTGCTCGATTCCGTGTTATCGATTAGAATGGCATTGGATAGGAAAAAGGCCGCGAAATTCGCGGCCTTTTTAGATTCGAAAACATGGCTTCTAGTGATCATGCTAACTTTAGCGTGATCCGCACAAACTGTTCATCTTGGTACAGCACTTCGTAATTGAAGGTGTTGCTTGCATAAATACTGCCTAGGAACAAAGAGCGTTGGCTCATAGGTCCGCGGAAAAGCATCGAAATTGGTGCAATTAGGGCATTATTGTCGTCGAAGTGCTGGTTTAAGTTATCGGATAGCACACACAATAAGCAACCATGTTGATCATGAGATAAGTCGACATCTTCAGGACGAGAGAGCAATACGGTCGTGCCTAACTTTTTCTCGATTTCGTTAATTAAAAGTAAATAACTGTCGAGATGAGGTTGCGGATTACGCGGTTTATCGGCACCAACACAACGCTCAAGCAAGACTTCAAGGTTACCATTTTCCCCTTTTGCTTGTTGAGTTAATGACTTTAACGGCTTTTTAATCAGCTTGTAGCGATTGCTTTTTAGCTTAGGTTTAAGCCACTTCTGTAGCAGATCATTACGCTCTTTTTGGGGAAGATTTCGCGAGGATGCGTGGATTTTGAAGTGTAGGTGTAATAGGGCGTGCACCGCTAGTTCGCTAAGTAATTGGTTAGCATCTGCGGATGGTTTTGCCTGCTTAGAACTTTGCATTACACTCTAGGTTTCTCTTAGGAAAGATAATGGTGCCGAGAGAGGGACTCGAACCCTCACACCTAAGGCACTAGCACCTCATGCTAGCGTGTCTACCAATTTCACCATCTCGGCATCATGATACTCTGCGTAAGCAGAGGCTCCCGAAAGAAGCGAGTTAGATTGTATATCCAAAATCCATCAATTGGCGAGAATAAAATTACTTATTTCTCGTGTTTGATGTTTGATTGCGTATTTATTGCTCAATTTAATGGTGTTCATGGCTCAGTTTTACCTTAAAGCCCTGCTTTTTATACAAGTATGGGCCTTGAATGGCATCTTTGCTTGATTCTTGAATGCTTGAACGTTTGCGTAATAAACATAATGAAACTCTCTTTTTGTTGACTATACTTGCGTCCCGTTTAAGCGGGAAATAGGGTATAGCTGTTCAAGCCCCTTACCCATACAAGCCGCCACATGGATCAGGCAGAGTGTTAATCTCGACCGCAGTGAATGACCCCACGGATCGGACCAGCTACGTTCAATTGCTTGTATAAGGTAAAAAATAAGATCTCGAACTATCCGTTCTATCACCAATTTGGATCTGCGAGTGCGCTGCCACTCGATACGTTGTCCCTTTCTTGTGCCAATTCCTTTGGCGTTTCTTTCTTTTTCAATGTTCAGTAGGTCCGATTCATGAGTGTTCTATTTAGTCTATTTGGTATTGTTGCACTATTAGGTTGTGCGTTCCTGCTGTAAGAGAGTCGTTCTTCAATCAACTGGAAAACCTTGGTGAAATGTTCGGTTTTGCGGACATTACGCTACAAGCGATTTTCGGTTATCTATTTACGCCTCTGGCGGGGTTGATTGGTGTCCCTAGTCACGAAGTTTTAGCGGCGGGTTCATACATTGGTCAGAAGGTGATAATGAACGAGTTCGTAGCATTCATTGACTTTGTACAGCACAAAGCGATGCTATCTCAACATACCCAAGTAATTATTATTTTTACGCTGTGTGGTTTTGCGAACATTGGTTCGATTGCGATTCAGCTAGGTTTTATCGGTGTGATTGCCCCTGAACGTCGTAAAGATGTGGCAAACATGGGGCTAAAAGCGGTAGCTGCGGGCACACTCGCAAACTTAATGAATGCTTGCTTAGCCGGTATCTTTATTTCGCTGTAAGTGATGGCCAAATAAATATTTGAACAAAACCCGTCTATATGGCGTTTTTTTTCTTATCTCATCAATACGTAAGCAATATGGCCTATTGCTTTGTGGCCGGTTTTAACTCATAACAACGGGTTACGTTACTATGTGCCTAAAAGTAAGGTTGATTCGTTCACCTTTAAGTTTCGCTGTTTTGGGCACGGCATGTTTCCAGTGATGCTGTAGCTCACCGGCCATGATCAGTAGAGAACCGGGGGAAAGTTCGTATTCAATTTGAGTTTTACAATGTAAATTTCTGAGCACAAAACGGCGGGTTTCGCCCAAGCTTAGCGAGGCAATGACGGGATTTGCTCCTAGCTCCGGTTCATTGTCTTGATGCCACCCCATGGAATCTTGTCCATTGCGATATAAATTGGCCAACACTGAGTTGAATGTGGTTTGAGCAACGGCTTCACTGCGCACTTTGAGCTCATTTAGATCTGGAGTTAATGGGGAGGGGGGCATGGTTAGGCCGGAGTATGTATAAGCAGTATCACCATACCAAGCTTGTAGACGTGGCTGACGCACCGAACGACCAAATATCATAATGTGTTCTTGATGCCACGGTAGTGTCGATCTCAAACGAGAAAAATAGTGCTCCGCTTCTATTTCGCTTAGAAAATCAGGTTGGTAGTAGATTCTGCCATGACTGACATCTTGCCAAAATGAGCTTTCAAATAAATCACCTTGTTTATCCATATTGGTCATCCTGTTTTGGTCATAAAATTGCGGAATAATTCCCCGCACCATTAGTGGTTTTGGTTATGATTACTATAGGTAAGTTATTTAATTGTGGTGAATACTTATCACTTTTGTGTGTCAAATTATGGGGGGGTGGCGCATGTCTTATTCACCCAAAAAGCAGCACTATTTTGTACTTTTCTTTGCCACTTTTATTTTGGTCTGTGTTGCGACGATAGAGCTGTTGCATCAAAGCCAGAACAAGCTGCGCCAAGAGCGTACGCAAGTCAAAACTAAAGAGCAACTGTCGCTTCTAGGAGCGAGCTTAGAAGCCTCTTTAATGGCTGACATCTATAAGGTCAGTACGCTTGCGGCGACCATTACTTTGCTGCCCACGCATGATTATCATGAACTGAATAGGATTGTGAATCACATTCTAGATAAAAGCCGACACATCATCAGTATTGGTATTGCAGAAAATGAGGTTTTACGTCGAGCATATCCGAGACAAGGCAACGAGAGCGCTGTTGCTGAGCATTCTCGTATTCTGGAAGAAAAAGCCAGAGAGATTGAAGACATTGTTGTCGCCGGCCCGGTGAGCCTAAAAGAAGGCGACCTGATCCTTACTGTGCAGGTGCCAGTATTTTTTGATCCTCCCATTAATAAGAACTACTGGGGGGCCATCAGGGCGACGATCGATTTAAAAGCGCTATTTCAAGATATTGGCGTGCTGAATTTCTCGTATTTATACCCTTTAACCATTAGAGGTTACGATAACCTTGGTCAGTATGGTGATGTGTTCTTTGGCGATCACAATGAATCAAAACAAGTGTATGGAAGAGAGAGGGTTCACTTTCCTAACGGAGGGTGGCTCATGGCAGTACACTCTAATGGTGAATCAGATAACCAAGTGCCTTGGTATATTTTTAATTTGGCTCGAATAGTTGGTTATTCGATCTTATTGGTCTTAATTTGTGCGATGATCGTCATCTACCGCTTGTATAGCATTGCAGATAGCCGTGCCTTACACGACGAGCTTACTAAATTGCCTAACCGTCGCTATTTCATGCAATCTTATAAACAGCAGTTTGAAATCGCTCAGCGATACAAGAAGCGCTACAGTTTTGCATTGATTAATATTGATCTGGATAAGTTTAAACATATCAATGACACTTTCGGTCATGATGCTGGCGACAAGGTATTGATCGCTTGTGCTCAGCGCGTGAAGCGTACTCTACGTCGTTCCGATATTGTCGCGCGCGTAGGAGGCGATGAATTTTTGGTATTAGTGCACAACCCCGAAACGGAAGAAAATATTCGAGCACTCTTAAATAAACTCAGAAAGGCGCTGTGCTCTACACCCGTAAAATATGACGGCCAACAGATTTACTTTAGAGCCAGTTTGGGTTATGCCGTGTTTGATTCTGAGATTGAGTCCCCTGAAATGATGATGAAGATTGCTGATGACTGGATGTACAGGCAAAAGCGTCGTGTCGCGGGAAGGGATAAGTAATGGGGAAATCATTTTGCTGAGAAAAGCATAAGTAATAATGCCATTGGTGGCATATTTATACTCGATTGCATTTTGCAATTGCATATTGCAACTTGTTGCTTAAAAAAGCGACAGTATGCATGAAAAAGAACGGTGTGTCGCAAGTTTAAAGTTGGCACGTATAATGCAATTACTTAACTGACCCTTATTAAGCCGAGGGTCATCTAGCCAACTGACGTTGTTAGTGAATACAGATTGTTCACAGATATATATCGCCAATCACCTTTATTGTGGTTGGCGTTTTTTCTTTTTACAGTTCAATCGATTGAATACCACCCTCTGAGTTTTCAGATTCATGACATTTGCTATAACAGCTTGGCTGTCTTGGGCACACCGCGCCTCTAGAACAAATTAACCTTGCCTGTGTTTGAATTCCTCGTTCAATCCAATTGATGTTGAGGATTTTGGCGATGGTGGTGAGATCTTTTTTGATATGCGGTGGAATTACGCTACTTCCCCCTGATGTGACACACAGTGATTTGAGTTCTTCTGCGATGGATAACGCATCCCCTCCTTGAGCCGAGATAGCGGGATTAAGATCGATACCCGCACACAACACACGATTGTTACCAGCAGGGTCAACAATATTGACCGACTCACAACAGTATATCCTTGGTTCATTCCCCACGTTTAAAATTGAAATTTGGGCAGAGCTGGTATCTAGAGGTTGTGATAACCGTCTAAATACCGCCCAGTGCTGACAAGGATCGTTAACCGTGCGCATGTTGCCCCACGGTAGTGGAATGCCGTTACCGCGATAGACTGCTTTTAATTTACCCGGGCCATAAGCATCAAAATAGTGCCAGTGAGGGTATGGGGATACAACAGTCATACGTCGCATTGCGACAGAGGGAGAAACTCCCGCTTTTTTATGTACCGAGATTTCGTAACCTGAGCGGTCAAGTAACTGGCGATAAGGTACTTTCGGACACAATAATGCCCCCGCGAAGAAACTAGACTCAAAGTCAAGCCATGCTTGCAGAATGTCTTGAGAGTTAAGACTAGAACCTGATGCCGAGCCGTCTGGTTGATCCCAGTTGTTCTGTTGGCCGATGGACAATACGTTGTTCATCCCATCACTACTGTGTAGTACTCGATGGCCAATATAAACCGCAAGGTCGTATTTCAACCTGGTAGGGTAGTCACGCATGAGTTTGTTGAGATAGATGGTGCCTGGCGCTTCCATAAATGAGGTCACCAGTTGCTTGGCGCTGACGCCTAGTTCATCAATGACGTCTTGCGGTGCTCGGTCTACCCAACGAATGTTAAATCCCATACTTTTAGCGATATCAATCAGATCTTCTACTGATAAATTTAAGCGCTTCAATCCGACCTCTTCTGCTGCACGCTCTAAGTCTGGGAAATGGTTTTGGTGGTTTTCTTGGTGAGCACGAATTAACAAATGGGCAAATTGCCTCCCTGTGATGCCAGTTTGGGAAAGCATCTCAGGAATGGCAATTTGCAGAATATCGTTAGAGAACAAGAAGCTTGGCTCTAATGCCATACCATTGATGCCACCTCGATTGCCTTTGTTGGGGGTGATCGCTTCTAGCTCCGGCTTATCGTCCAAAAACCAAGCGGGCTCTTTTTGAAAAACTTCGGCAATCACCTCTAGCATATCGATGCTAGGAACCCGTTTTCCTCGTTCTATCATCGAAAGGTACGAAACGGATGGTGCGTACTCCGGATTAATTCTTACACAGCGCGCAGACAAATCCTCCAACGTTAAATGGTTGTTTTTTCTTAGGTTGCGAATTTTCGTACCTAAAAAATGGGACTGGCGAATCAGGCTTTTTGGCACAGACATTTTGTAAAATTCACACTGTAAAATTTTTGTTGTGAAATTGTAGTCAATAATTCGCTAGTCTTCATAATAAGCAGGCAAAGAAATTTACTCTCCACTTCACAAATTTGCCTGAAACTTAAACGTCAGTTTTAAGTTTTTACTCTAACTAGTGTGTTAAGTACGAGGATATGACGATGAATATGCTGAACTTCGATAAAAAAGAAACCCAACAACAACGTCCGTTTATCGCTGAAGCTGTATTTGCCGTCGAAGCGGTAAGTGCTGAGCAGCAGAGTGAGAAACAGGTGAAAGCGAAGCAACTACTCGACCGTATGTTTCCGTTGGAAAAAGGGTCACACCAAGATGTTTCAAGCTATGTGATTGATTACCGACATGTGCTGGTTTTCTTTAAAGATGGAACCCATAGTGGCCTGAAAAGCCCAAAACACTTTGTGGCTTATACGGGTGAAAAAGAAGACCCAAAATCCATTTTGTTTAAAGACGAGTCAGGCAGTCATGTTGAAGTGCTGTTTGGTTGTCATAAAGGCACGGGATGTATTGAGCTAATGGATATCAATGACATCCAACTCGAAACACGTACGACATTCAGCCCAGAGCTAACGGGCAATGCAACAACGGCGATGCGTCACTGGATTAGTCTTATTAAAGGCGATAAGAAAGGCAAACCAATGGCGTGCAGTGAAGATAAAGAATATACGGCTAAAAATGGTGAAGATTACTTTTTAAGTTACTGTTACAGAATGGATTAATTTACATTCAAGAGTCAGAATAACAAACCCCCAAGCACAAGCTTGGGGGTTTGTGTTTTGAAAAAGCCGTTTAGACGGGCATGACACGGTTCCGGCTTAGCTGTTTGGCTTCATAGAATTGTTTATCAGCTTTATTAATCAGCGATTCTAGCGTATCAACGATTTGGTACTCTGCCACGCCAAATGACGCAGTGATGCTTTGTACCTGTGTGCCAGAGCGTTTATCGGTGACGCGTAATTTTTCAATCATTCGCCGCAGTCTGTCTGCGTACTTGAGACCAATGCGAAACGACTTGTTTGGTACAATCAACGCAAATTCTTCCCCGCCAAAGCGGTAGGCACTAATACCATCTCGACAGCTTTTTCTGATCGTGACTCAGTGAGATTCGTAAGAAAAGTTGGAATATGGTTTCATGTAAAGCAAGGAGTGTCTTGTGAGCATTAAGGTGGGTCTGTACTGGTTTACAAATGATTTGAGAGTTCATGATAATCGATTGCTGCAACATGCATCCTCAGAAGTAGAAAAGCTCATTTGTCTGTATTGTTTGCCTAAAATTACGCCTTTTTTGGCACACTTTGCGCAAGAGCGTGAGTTTGGTCGGGTAAAACGACAATTTTTAGAGCAATCATTACATGATTTAGATAAATCTCTTATTGGGTTTGGGCAGCGATTATTTACAACGGTATGGGAGCCGCGAGTGGCGATCATCCACGCCATTAAGCAGTCAGGTGTAACGCACCTTTATGTAGATGCAGTTCCTTCTTCTGATGAGCAAAGTGTGATCCAAACCATCAGAACTCAATGTCCGCACATTTGTGTCGTTCAACATCATAATCGTAGTTTGTTCAACATTGTGCAGCTCCCCTTTACTCTCGATGCATTGCCCAAGACCTTTACTCAGTTTCGAAAAAAGACCGAGAAGCAAAAGGTCAAGTTACCCGATGAAATGGTTAAATCGCTTCCCCCACCACCTCCTGAATTAGATTGGCTTGTCTTATTAAGCTCGGATGAGGAAAGCAAATCAGCGTGGCTAAAAGGTGGTGAGCGGGCTGGGCTGATACATTGTGAACGATACTTTTTTTCGTCATTGGCGAGTCAATATAAAGACACTCGTAACAGTCTTGATGGTATAGACAACTCAACGAAATTCTCTCCTTGGCTAGCACATGGCTGTATTTCACCGAGGACCATTTTCGCAATGCTGAAGCACTATGAATGTCTCAATGGAGCGAATGACTCTACCTATTGGATTTATTTCGAACTTCTTTGGCGTGAGTATTTCTATTGGTATGCTCGCAGATACGGAAAGCAACTTTTTCAATTTGCTGGTATTCGAAACCAGCCGCCGCTTACCACATTTTATGCGCATCGCTTTTTGCAATGGAAGAAAGGTGAAACGCCTTTCCCTATCGTAAACGCTTGTATGCACCAACTCAATGAAACGGGCTACATGTCGAATCGTGGCAGGCAATTGGTTGCAAGTTGTTTGGTGCACGAACTTGGCCTTGATTGGCGCTATGGCGCAGCATATTTTGAATCACAACTGATCGACTACGATGTGGCATCGAACTGGGGAAATTGGCAATACCTGGCTGGAGTCGGAGCCGATCCGCGAGGGTCACGACAATTCAACCTCGAAAAACAGACGCAGATGTATGACCCATATATGGAATTTATTGACCGATGGCAAGGCCGTTGTGCTGGCGCCCAGTTGGACAGCGTGGACATGGTCGATTGGCCTATCGTGATGGAAAGCCAAGAAAAAACCTCGTCCTAGGAGAAGCCGTAATGCAATTTGAAGCCGTACGATTGGTTTTGGGCGATCAACTCAACAGTGAGCATTCTTGGTTTAAACAACCTGACGAAAGCATCCTCTACCTGATTGCAGAGCTTAAGCAAGAGAATACCTACGTGACGCACCATATTCAAAAAGTGTGTGCGTTCATCTCTGCAATGGAACTGTTTGCAAAAGAGCGCCAAAGCGAGGGTCATCAGGTCTTGTATCTTTCTTTAGATGACACCCAGCCTTTCGATGCTCTAGAGCAACTCTTACAGCATTATGTGAGTGACGTTGGTGCAATCAAGTTTGAATATCAACGCCCAGATGAATACCGACTTTTGGAACAGTTAACGAGACTCAAGCTTGAAGGGGTTGTGACGCGATGCGTTGATACTGAACACTTTTTATTACCTTTTGAAGAGATTGAATCACAGTTTCCGCAAGGTAAGCACATCATGATGGAGCACTTTTACCGCCGCATGCGTAAGCGTTTTAATATCTTGATGCAAGATGGCAAACCGTTAGGAGGGAAATGGAATTACGACGCTAATAACCGAAACAAGCTCAAAGCCAAAGACATTGAACAACTGCCACATCCCTTGATGTTCAGTACTGATGTGAGTGTGATTACTGATCGGTTAGCGCGACATAACATCAAAACAATAGGCAACCTTGGGGGGGATTTGATCTGGCCGATCAATCGCGCGCAAAGCTTGTCCTTACTCGCTCATTTTTGCAAAGTCTGTTTACCACTGTTTGGTCGCTTTCAAGACGCGATGACGGGGAAGCATGATGCTAAGTGGAGCTTGTATCACAGTCGGATTTCTTTCTCGCTTAATAGCAAGCTGCTGCACCCCAAAGAAGTGATTGATGCGTCACTCAAGGCATTTCATTCCAACGCTGATATTGATATCTCTCAAGTTGAGGGTTTTGTACGACAGATACTAGGCTGGCGGGAATACATTCGCGGCGTTTACTGGGCAAACATGCCTGCTTACCAGAAAAAGAACGAATTGGGAGCAGAAAGAAAGCTGCCCAACTTCTTCTGGAATGGCGAAACGAAAATGGCGTGCATGCGAAACGCAATTGGGCAGTCGCTAGATTATGCCTATGCGCACCACATCCAACGTTTGATGGTCACGGGTAATTTTTGTTTGCTAACGGAAGTCGACCCCGATCAAGTGGATGAGTGGTACCTCGGCATCTATGTCGATGCCATTGAATGGGTAGAAATGCCGAATACGCGAGGGATGGCGCTATTTGCTGATGGTGGCATTGTTGGCACAAAACCCTATGCGGCGAGTGGTTCTTACATCAACAAAATGAGCGATTACTGCAAGGGCTGCCATTATGACAACAAAGCACGTAGCGGTGAAGGCTCCTGTCCATTCAATAGCTTATATTGGCGCTTTATGAACAAACACGATAAACGTTTAGCAACCCACCCACGAATTAGGATGATTTATCGCTCTTGGGACAATATGGAAGAGCAGCAACGTCAAGCGATACTGGATACCGCAGAACACTACATAGAAAACGCGGAGAACTTGTGATGGAAATACTCATCGTCGGTGGTAATGGTGGAATTGGTTTGGCGATGGTGCAACAAGCAGCGGCTCGTTTTCCTCATGCTCGGTTGCACGCAACGTACCGCAATCAAAAGCCCAGTTGGTCGCATCCTCATGTTATCTGGTATCAAGTGGATGTGACGCAAGATGCCCAAGTCAAAGCGCTCAGTGAGCAAATTGAACAAGTTGATTGGTTAGTGAACTGCGTGGGTATGTTGCACACTCAAGATAAAGGCCCAGAGAAGAACCTTAACGCGCTCGATGCGGATTTTTTCCATCTCACCATTGCTGTGAATACTCTGCCGAGTTTGCTGTTAGCGAAATACTTTACACCCAAGCTAAAACGCAGTACCGCGCCCAAATTTGCCACCATATCGGCCAAAGTCGGCAGCATAGGAGATAATCAACTAGGCGGTTGGTACAGCTACCGCGCATCAAAAGCGGCGTTAAACATGTTCCTTAAAACCATGTCGATAGAATGGCATCGAATGGTCAAACATGGCACGGTGCTTTCACTTCATCCAGGTACGACGGATACCGCCTTATCAGCCCCATTTCAAGCGAATGTGCCTGAGGGTCAGTTGTTTACACCAGAACGTGTGGCAAATGATTTATTGAGCTTGATAGAAAACTCAACCCCTCAAGATAGCGGGGCATTTTGGGCTTATGATGGCACGTTATTACCTTGGTAAAAGATCAGGGCCTTTAAAAGTTAGAATCAGAAAGAGACGATGGGCGAGTGCCCTACATTTTCTTTGTTTTTACTTCTTTGTTTTTACTTCTTTGTTTTTACTTCTTCGACAACGCTCAGAACAATAAATGATCTCTTCCCAATTTCGCGCCCACTTCTTTCGCCAAGAAAATGGGCGTTTACACACAAGACAAACCTTTATCGGCAGATTGGACTTAAAACCTTTCATCGCTCTGATTGTTCACTCCTCTTGGTTTCACCTTGCTTGATACCGCTTGATTTTAGTCGAGTGTAGCTATTTGTTGAGTATAGCTATTTGTTGAGCGGTGCTACTTGTTAGGAGTGGCTACCTGTAGCATGAGGCTATTTATCGAATAAATACAGGTAATCGCCGTAACCTAGGCTCGCCATCTTGTTGACAGGGATAAACTCCATCGCAGCGGAGTTCATGCAGTAACGTAACCCGGTTGGTTTTGGACCGTCTTTAAATACGTGACCAATGTGAGAATCACCAAATTTACTGCGGATCTCGGTGCGAGGGTAGACCAATTTAAAGTCGGTCTTCTCGACGATGTAAGCTGGGTTAATTGGTCGAGTAAAGCTTGGCCAGCCAGTGCCTGATTTGTACTTGTCGGTAGATGAGAAAAGTGGCTCACCAGACACAATATCAACGTATATTCCGGCTGCCTTGTTGTCCCAGTACTTGTTGTCAAAAGGACGCTCTGTTCCCTCTTCTTGGGTGACGTAGTACTGTAGCTCGGTCAGTTTTGCCTTAATCTCTTTGTCGGAGGGTTTAGTGTAAACCTTTACTTTGGTTTGTAATTCCTGTTCTTCAATAAGCTGACGTAGTGTTTTGGGATTCTCTTGGCGATCGTCACCAAAAACTTTATCTAAGTATTTGTCTCGGCCAGATGCGTAGCGATAGTACTTATATTTCAAGCTACTCTTTTTGTAGTAATCTTGATGATACGTTTCTGCGGGGTAAAATTTTTCAAACGCGATCAGTTCTGTTTTGAGTGGCTTTGGATAGATCATTGCTTTATTGATTTCCATCATAAATTGCTCGGCAATCTGCTTTTGCTCTGCATTATGGTAGAAAATTGCAGGGCGATATTGAGAACCACGATCGACAAATGAGCCTTTGTCGTCCGTAGGATCGATATGACGGAAGAAATAATCTAGCACTTGCTCGTAACTCACTACGTTAGGGTTAAACTTCACTTCGATGACTTCAATATGGCCAGACTTTCCCGAAGAGACTTGGCGATAGGTCGGGTTTGCTAAATCACCACCTGAATAACCAGACACAACGTCCAATACTCCCGGCAATTGTTCTAAATCCGATTCAGTACACCAAAAGCAACCACCCGCTAATGTCGCAATGTCGGTAGTGCTCGATGCGTTGGCTTTACCCATGGTGTCGGCAGTCCCCACTTTGCTGAGTAGAATAAGCAGGACAGGAGTAACCAAAGCGAATGCCCACAGCAACTTAGATACTTTCTTCATAGCAGCCTCAAACGTTAGTTTCGTTATCAGTATTACGTAACAAGACAGGATAAGGCGTGAAAAAATTGCAGTGTTGTTGAAAATTCCTTTGCCCTTTTTGACCAGAAAGTTACAGTAACGGCACGAAACAAGCACTCATCGAGCGAAAGTAGAGTCGGTGAGTTGGATAGCAATATGAGGGAAACCATGCAAGCAGAAGTTAAATGGGTAGAAGGCTTTAAGTTCCTTGGTCAGTCTCAATCTGGTCATTCAGTGGTGATGGATGGCAACGGCGGCGCAACGGCACCAAGCCCAATGGAAATGGTATTAATGGCTGCTGGTGGTTGCAGTTCTGTAGACGTTGTTGATGGTTTGAAAACGGCGGGTCAAAAAGTTACTTCTGTTAACGCAAAGCTTACAACGGAGCGCCGTGAAACAGCACCGCGAATTTTTACACAAGTGAATATCCACTTTGAAGTTTCAGGGGAAGACCTAGACTCCGAAATCGTAGCTAAAGTAGCGGCAGATTCACTAGAGAAATACTGCTCAGTGTGTTTGATGCTCGGTAAAGGCGTAGAGATGACTCATAGTTGGGAAATTGTATAAACCCCTTTGCAAAATCACAAAATAGGAAAGAGAAAAGCGCGAGCTTTTCTCTTTTTTATCAATATTTTGCATTACTCTATTAACGTCAAAAGTTGTAGGAATAATCCAGTGACCGAATTAGAAAAAATGATGTCTGGGCAAGTCTTTGATGGTGGAGACGAAGAGATTGATGCGATTCGTACGAATGCAACCAAAACGTTACTCAAGTTGAATAGCAGCACCGATGCCGAAGAGCGTATTACCTTACAAGCAGAGCTACTAGGCAAGGTGGGAAATAGCTATATTCAACCACCATTTCATTGTGAATTTGGTAAAACCATTGAGATCGGCGAGCAGACTTTTATCAACATGAACGTGGTGATGCTTGATGGAGCCAAAATCACCATCGGTAGCCACGTTCTTATCGGCCCTAGTGTTCAGTTTTATACCGCTTCGCACTCTCTGGATTACCACAGTCGACTCAAGTGGGAAACGTTTTGTAAGCCGATCACAATCGAAGATAGTGTCTGGATTGGTGGCAACTCGGTGATCAACCAAGGCGTGACCATTGGTGCTCGCTCAGTCATTGCAGCTAACTCAGTGGTAAACAGTGATGTCCCACCAGACTGCCTTTACGGCGGCACGCCTGCCAAGTTGATTCGTCGTCTGGATCAAGAGAACTCGTTAAATGCTGCACCTGAATAGCGCACAAAATTATGTAGAACATGCGTAGATTGGAAATATAATGCCTTATAAATTTCTAATCAGTGATGACAAAAATGAGAAAGTTCTACGTAGTTGAGGGTGATATCAACGCCAAGAAAGCAAAATTAGCTTATCCAACATTGGTTTTGTGTGAGAAGTGTGTCAATCACTATGTCGTCATTAGCGAAGGTGAGAGAACGTATCAAGAATGTGCTAAATGTGGTGCAGATAAGTCTTAACGTCTCCCTGAATGGTAAAACACAAAAGCCACGGTTTCATTCTAAAAACTCGTGGCCTGTTTGTTTTTAGCGTGCAAAGATGTATGTCGATGAGTAAAGACTAGTCAATTTTTACTGTCGCCCATACAAAGCGGTGGTCAGAAGACACTTCTTTATCTGTACCACGATCCCCAACTCGAGAGTCATTAAATAACAAACGACCCTCTTCGCCTTTTGCTTGCCAATATACGCCTGTATCTACCACATCAAGGTCAGCAGATGGCACCGCGTAATCCACTCGTGAGCCAAACGTTGCAGTGCGTGTTTCTGGGTTAAGGGTGACCTTTGCTGTTGTCTTCGTGCGTTGCCCCTGCTGATTCTGGTGTGTTCTGTTGGCCGACGTGATCAACAGTTTGATTAACTAAAGAATCACTCATTAGCTCTAATACACCGTTGAATCGAGCGTCTGTTGCATTGCCAAATTCAGTATCTGCGTTTAAGTCCCCCCATCAATTAAGGGCGGCGTATTCTAAATTATCAATTCCAATAATAAACGTTTGCGGCGATCGTCTGACTCGTTTGGGGCAGCAGTTAACGAACTTAGAATGAGATTGCTTTTTGAATCAGCCATTTTGCGTATTTCGAGCGAGAGTGAGGAAAAGAGTCTCGAATAAGAGATTTTCATTGAGAATAAGACCATCTAAACTACTCGCCAGAAATGACCTTGATATTGGAAAGAAGAAAATGAAATACGACTGGATCTTGTTTGATGCTGATGAAACCTTGTTTCACTTTGATGCCTTCAAAGGTTTGCAGCTGATGTTTTCTCGCAAAGGCGTAGATTTTACTGAGCAAGACTTCGTGCACTACCAAACGGTCAATAAACCACTATGGGTCGATTATCAAGATGGTAAAGTGACGGCAGAAGAGTTGAAGCATAAGCGTTTCACCGAGTGGGCTGAAAAGCTGAGTACGACGACGGCAGAATTGAACAGTGCCTTTCTAGAGGCGATGGCAGACATCTGTACGTTGTTGCCAGGCGCAAAAGAGCTGATGGAAGCGCTGCATGGTAAAGCGAAGATGGGGATCATCACCAACGGGTTTACCGAACTGCAAGCGATTCGACTAGAGCGTACAGGAATGGCGAACTACTTTGATCATGTGGTGATCTCTGAGCAAGTTGGCATCGCGAAACCGGATTTAGGTATCTTTGAATACGCGATGGGGCAAATGGGCTACCCATGTAAAACTCGAGTACTGATGGTGGGGGACAACCTGCATTCCGATATTCTTGGTGGTCATAATTTTGGTATTGAAACTTGTTGGTTGAATACTACCGGTGCAAGTGTTGATGGCCAAATAGCACCAAACTATACGGTTGCTTCATTAGATGAGCTAAAAAGTATCCTTGTTGCGTAGATATCGTAGATTACCTAGGTGACCTTGGCTACCTAGCATGCAAAGTTCGTCTTAACATGCTAAAAAGGCTTTAGGGACCGGATTGAAAACACCATCGAATGCACGATGGTGTTTTTGTTTAATTCATCAACTATCACATTATTCATCAACAATCACGGCTTCGAGGTTCCCCCATGGCTCAAGTGCGACATCTTGCCCGCCGTTCCAAATAATAATCGGCAAAGGATCGGGTTTAACATATTCAGAGAAAGTGGAATCTGAAATTAGATCGGTCGATTTGACGGGGAACACCAGTAAGTCAGCAAACATAACCTGTTGATCGTATTTCAGGATGTCCGCTACTTTCCCCCAATAAATAAAATCATTGGCTTCCATCCATTCTGTGGTTGGATTGGTCTTGAGCATTTGAGAAGCTGGTGGATACTGAATATCAACGTCTAGCACTATTCCCTCTGTGCTGTCTCTTAATCTAACTTGAATCCCATCGTTAATGTTCTCGGTATAGGTGAACTGATCGGATGGCGGCTCGATTAATTGCGCTAAAGTAGCCGGGTTAGAAAAGTCCATACCGGGTAGGTAACGTTCCAAAGCGATGATCGGATCAAACCCGCCGATGTTGGTTTGTGCCTCTAAGACGCTGAACCTAGGTTTAGGGTCGGATTCTTCTGGGTTGATGACATAGGTCGACCATTCTGCTCGATAGCCATTGAGGTTTTGTCCCACCGATTGATAAATATTCAACGATACGGCGTAAACGGCTTTATGTTGCTCTGGATAAAAACGCATTTTGGCGAGCTTAAATGAGGGGGGTATAAAGGCTTTTTCAAATGCACGGACACGATGAGTGGCAATTTCAAAGTTGATAAACAGCGTCTTTGGTGCGTTCAGCAGTGAGAAGAACATCTTCGGTTTTTCTATGCCATAAAGAATGCCCAGACCTTGGTAAATATCTAGTAGAGCATAGTATAAGGTTGGTAGGGTGTGGGCTGGAAGCACAGCGGGTTGAGATTGAGCGATACCAAACAGCGTTGCAAATACGTCTTGTGGATCTTGCCCTTCCAGAACACAACCGATGAGGTGGGTGAAAAGCTCTGAACTATTGCTCGATTGTGTCGCTAGCGCACATGCACTAACACCACCAGCAAGTACTTGAGCAGGAGAAGTGACGGGTTGAACTAGGAACTCGCTCGTTTCCGCCAGTACAAATGCTTGTGGTGATCCTATAACGAACTGCCCCCATGGAAAGTCATGGTGGATGTCGATAGACCTTGGCTTGGTTGTGACGAACTTAGCACTGACCGAACTGCCATCGTAATAATAGCGGGAGACGCTTCCCATTGGCCCCAAGACTGTTTCACTTGCATCAAGATACCACTGTGAAAAGTGCAGGCGTTTGTTGATTTCTGTTCTGTCGGCTTTTTTTGTCTTGAGCGGAACCGTCCAATGTAAATTGCCCTCATTCGTTAGCAGTGTGCCGGACCATTGTTGAGGCAATGAGGTGAGTTGTATTTGCGCTGGTGTTAGATTGGATAGTTGCAACAAGTCAGTTCCAGGCGTCGCTTTATAGCTGGCAAATCGATACAGATACGTGGTGTCACTTCCTGGGAGTTGAACAAACGTTTTTAAGTCGACTTTATAACCTTGCTCCGCACGGGTAGTGAGTCCGATATCCGCGATAACATAGAATTTTTTCGGGAATAAAATCTCTCTTAACCGTTGCCATCCCTTTTCTTCGAGGAATGTGTCAAAGCGCGTGGCATCCGCTGGAGAACGATCAATGACGACTGGTTTGACGCTCGTGATCTGGTAGGGTGGAAAGATGCCAACACTGCTTGAAAATGCGTGTATTTGGGAGGGGGCGAGCTCCCATATGATGAGCCCGCGATCGTTTATCTCATAAGGAAAAATGGGGGGCTCCTGACCGGAGATGGTGGCTTGTCGAAATGCCGCATCTAGCCTTGCTCCGCCAAATACGTTGTTTCTAATTTCCGTCAGTATCTGCTTTTCTTCTAATGAGATACGGAGTGCGGGGTTGGTGTTGGCAAGTGTTGTTGAGCCTATCAAAGTGCAAAACACCAGGCTGACAACCATTGTCAGTCGAACGATCGCTTGAGTATTCATGAAAGGCCTCCTTGCCTACATTAGATATGTCACCAAGCAAGTATAGTTAATCCATAGGAAGATAATTTTAGCTTTTAAAATATCCATTGGAAGTTACTGGGTTGTGGTATGTAAGATAAGCAAAGAAGACAAGGGAAAACGCCGAATAATCAGCGCTGTCAGTGGGGAGCTTAGTCTACTTATGATTGCAGCTCTTTTTCACCCAGTTTGAAATAAATCTTGCCGACAATGACTTCAGAGATCAAGATGGTGAACACGACGGCAAAGAAGGCGACCACACCATTCCATGGGCCACTGAAGTTGATTTTGTCACCAAACAACAGGTTGATGGCTTCAAGCATGATGAATTTCGACCCGACTAAAATGACGTATGTCGAAAGTCCGCGATAGATCTTCGGGGCAGTGCCAGGTTTTGATTTAAAGTACTCTGCAATTTTGTGTTCTGCTTTAATTGAAAGTTTCAGGAGCAACTGAAGTAATAGTGCTGCTGCAAACGAAATCGTAAACGAATCAATGGTCACGAAATCCCAATATTCGTCGTAGAAGTTCAGTACCGTCAGGTCTACCAATACCGCTAAGGTATAACCAACAAACAGACGTTGTGGCGTGTTAAAACCGTAGACTTTATCTGCTGCGCTCATAAGAACCCTCAATCAAATAGTGAACAAGTTTGCAAAGTCTTGCCTTGCGCTGATGGAATAACTATAGAAATTCATTTGACCTAAAACTTGCCATTTTGCGCCATGTGCTCAAATGAAAGACAGTAGGCCGTCTATAAATGCCGGCGCAAACCGCGTTAGAATGGAGTTTCATTATGGGAAGGAATCATCATGGCAGACATTAAACAGCTCGATAGTAAAGTGGTGTATCAAAATAAGTGGATGACAGTGCGAGAAGATAAAATTTTACGCCCGAGCGGAGCCGAAGGGATTTATGGGGTGGTGGATAAACCAGACTGCGTCGCGATTCTGGCAATCGACTATGGGGAGATCCACTTAGTTCAGCAATATCGTTACACCATTGGTCAACGTTGCTGGGAAATTCCTCAAGGTGCATGGGAGTCAAACCCAGATGCTAACCATTTAGAATTAGCGAAAGGCGAGCTGCGCGAAGAGACAGGGCTACAAGCGGGGACGATGGAGTATGTTGGTCCTCAGTTTATCGCGTATGGATTTTTGAATCAGACCTGTCATGTCTATGTTGCCAGTGACTTGTGTGAAGTCGGTAACCACCTTGATGCAGAAGAAGAGGATCTCATCACTCGTGCTTTTTCTATAGCGACGTTCGAACAGATGATGATCGACGCTGAAATCAAGGATTGCGTTACCGTCGCAGCTTACGGTTTGGCTAAGCTTAAGGGGATGGTGTAGTTTTGCCGGTTAAGGGTTTGCTTGAGGTCGATCTCCATTACTTGGCCAGTCACGTACGTGAACATCCATCTGCGGGAAAGAAATTTCGATACCATGTTGTTTAAACAGTTTGTCAATTTTTGAGTTAATGATATGCAAGGTTGGCAAGCGATGATCAATTGAGTTTATATACACACGTAATTCAAAGTCCAAACTGCTTGCTCCAAAGGATAAGAAAAATACTGAAGGTTCGGGGTCGTCAAGCACAATAGAATGCTCTTTGGCGACATCATAGAGCAGCTGCTCTACTTTTTCGATGTCGGAGCCGTATGCCACGCCAATCGGTATCACAATTCGTGTAATGGAATCACTGAGTGACCAGTTTATCAGTTTTTCAGTAATAAACGTTTTGTTGGGTACGACGATTTCTTTATTGTCCCAATCAATAATGGTCGTTGCTCGTGTCTGGATTTTACTAACCGTACCGGAGAGATCATTAATAGTTACGATGTCCCCAATGCGGATTGGACGCTCAAATAATAAAATCAAACCAGAAATAAAGTTAGCGAAAATCTCTTGCAAGCCAAAACCGAGGCCGACACCAAAGGCCGCGACCAGCCACTGCAATCTTGACCATTGAAAACCGAGAGTAGAAAACGCGAACATGACACCAACCATTAAAATTAAATAGCGTAGTAGGGTCGTTATCGCGTATCCCGTACCAGGACCAAGCTCTAACTTTCGCAACACTAACAATTCCAAAATACCAGGTAAGTTGCGGATAGCAACGAAGGTCACTATGAGTGTGATAACGGCTAAAATGAGCGATTGAAGTGTCACGTCAACCAATGTTGAACTGCCGCTGATCACTTCGCTGACTTGCCATACGATAACTTTATCGAGCCAACGGGTCATTTCTAAAGCACTAGACCAGAGTGTAAGCAGCGCGATGACTAAAACGATTAAAGACAATCCTTTCAATAGTGTGGTCGATTGTTCATTTATTTCTTCGCTATCCAAGCCCTGAGCGTCAACGTCTGGTAAGTTTTCTTTTAGCCGAGCTATTTCCTTGGACTCTTCCTCTTGTTCTTGCAGGTGTGCAACTAACTCTTCACGTCGTGCGAGTAAACGTTGATAATTTAGTTGCCGATATTCAAGTTTAAGCCAACGTTCTCCTAGCTGATAGATAAATAACCCACCTAGCAGCAAGAAAATGGTCATCTGTTGATAGACCAGGAACATCCGAGATGCAACAGAAAGCCCCATCACACTCAATATGATGATGGCAATAAATGAACCCAAAATAATGCCCTTCAGTAAGAAGAACCCCACCCCTTGATGAAGTGGAGCAGGAAGTACCAACGAAATCCGATCAGACTTAAGTAACCCAAAATAAACGAAGGTCATTATTGTTATCAAAATTAAAAATAATAGCCTTGAAACTTCGGCTTGTTCATTGTTTGCGACAACTTCGGCGAAAGTGATGATGAGTAAAAAGGCAGTGATAGGTATGCAGAGTTGGTTACTCTTAACATTAAGAAAAGTACAGACCTGACTTGGCCACTTGAGATGAACCTCTAACAACCCATTTTTTTCGCTCATCCCATGAATGAGCTCTAAGGCAAACAGAGCAAAGGCGCTTGCCATGATTAGTATTTTTGAGTCGTTAAAATTCGGAGAAGGCCAGACCCAATATAACATCATGGCAGTACAGGCAAACCATATTGGTAGAATGAAAGCACGGCATATCACCAATAGTAATAGGGATACACTGTTTTGAAATCGGTCCTTTACAGGGTGACCGTATACTTTTTTATATTGAGCACTCAAACTTATGGAGTAAGCATCGGACTTACGACGGAGATAAAACAGAATTAAGGTGTAAGTAGGCATAAGTATGCTTACAAACAGTAATGAAGAATGATTTAAGCGTTTCGACATGGATGAAATAGGATGTGAAGTTCCAAACCACACCTTAGGGTCAAAATGAGCCATGTTTTGCCACAAAGGTGGATTGCTTCGTGCCCAGAGTTGTTGCTCTTTCAGGAAATTACGCGCATTTTTAACCTCTAATGCGTATTGATTAATACTTACCTGCAGTTTGCTTAGTGCAATAATCAATTTCTCATAGTCGTCAATAAGCTTTTCAAGTATTTGTTTAGAAAGATTATTTATACGTTCTGTCGGTTTTAAAGACGTATCATCGTTCTCTTGTGTAGGCACACTACTTTCTTTGTCTAATAACTGGGTGAGTTCATATTTTCGAATATGAGCATGTGCGATCTTATCAGGGATCACCCTGTCTTCCACCTTTTTGGGGAGCCTTTCTAATTGAACGCGAAGAGAGGTGCCAAAGGCAGGGCTGTTTTTTAACCAAGCTAGGTTTTCTCTCACCAAGCTTTGCTCTTCGGATAAGTTGTGTAGCTTCAATTGGTATTGTTGGGTGGACACTCGAGTGTCATCGATATCAACTAATACACTTTCCAGCTCGTCTGCATGCTGACGTAATTGATCAATATCTTGTTGTATTTTTTTTGATGGACCGACGATCCTCTCTGCGCTTGCTTTTGCTTCAGCGATTAATACTTTAACCGAGGCTTGCTCCAATTTTGTCAGATTATTTTGCAGCTTTTCTAAAACGGGTGAAGCTAATTCTAGTTTTTTTTCGAGCAGTTTCTGTTCGAGTTGAAGTAATTCAAAGCGTTCATCCAAGCTTTGTAAAGCCATAGATGTGGCTTCTTGTTTTAACTTCAATCCTTGTAAACGTGTCGCTGTAAGCCATTGGTCGACTTGAGAATGTGATGAAGATTTGATGATGGTATCTTTATCTGTTTTGGCAAAAGTTGCTTTGTCTATCTCTTGATTGAGTTTGGCGAGCGAAACGGGCAGTGTTTTTCGATCTTCGGTAAGTTGTGTTAGGTTTTGTGCATTGGAGCGCAACGTAATCTGCCATTGATTGATGGCGGCTTGAAGCGATGAAATTGACTGTGAGAGATCATTGTAATTTGTCGTTTCCGTTGTGTTAAATATGTCTAATGAGTTTGCTTGAGCGATTTGCTCTTGAAGTTGTTTTTCTTGCGTTGGGAATTGATGGATAACATTTTGATAGTTTTTGGTTAATGACTGCTGTGTCGCAAATTCATTGATTTCTTTCAAAAGGGTTTCGTATTGTGCGATCTTGGTTTTGTCTTTGGGAGATTCATTATTGAGTCGTGTGATTTCACTTTTCAAAAAATCAGTTTTTGGTAAATTTTGGGCAGTAACGAACGCAGATGTGACCAAGAATACAAAGGCGAAGAACCCCACATAAATCTTATATAATCCACTGTTTAACCGTATCTTCAAACTCTACCTCAACTTGCTCTAATCTCGTAAAAATAAGTGTATACGCTAGTTTAGATGGTCGCCTGTTTTCCGTACCCTAAAACAAAAAACGCCCCAGTGTGAAGTGGGGTGCTGTCATGCACCTATTTGGTGATGCATAGATGGCGATTTCTGCGGTAGTATTCTTCTAGTTAGGTATGCTTGGCAGAACTCTAACGTAGATATTGATTGAAATTACCAGTCAAAAGGGTGTAGAAACGGTAACGCTAGTGAGACATATGATATTGTCGCAACAGAGAAGGACTCCTCGTGCAGTACGTAAAAATTAAAGATTCAATTGTTGAACAGATAGAAGCGGGCACGCTCTCCCCTCGACAAAAGTTACCTGCGGAGCGAAAATTAGCCGAGTCCTTCAACACTACACGTGTCACTTTACGTGAAGCATTGTCGTTACTGGAAGTCGAAGGCCGGATCTATCGTGAAGATCGCCGAGGTTGGTTTATCGCGCCAGAGCCATTGCGTTACGATCTAACACAAACGCTCAACTTTCAGGCTATGGCTAAGGCACAAAACCGCATACCAAAAACACAATTAGTCGCGGCGAAAACTACGTTAGCGAATAAGCAAGCGACACGCTTATTGGACTTGCAACCGTTTTCTGATGTCTATCGTATTGATCGCGTACGTTATCTGGATGAGCGACCAGTGGTATACGTGACGAATTACGTTCGTCCAGATATTTTTCCAAACCTATTGGATTTCGAACTCACTGGCTCGTTAACAGATATTTGCCGTGAACACTTTAGTGTCGTGTATCAAAGCACTCGTTATCGGATTTCTACGAGTACGTTAATGGGGGAAATGGCTCAAGCACTTCGCGCCACCTCTGGCACTCCTGCGATGGTAATTGAACGCATCAATTACAATCAACATGGTGAGCAGATAAGCTGTGATATCGAATATTGGCGACATGATGCCATCAGTATTGAGTCTGTTACAGCGTTTACTCAATAGTAGCGCATTTACCGTTTGGGAGCGTGTCACTGAAGCACTTTCTTTGTTAAATAAACAATATCGTCAAGCAACTTGGAAGAGCCAACTATTACTCTGTGCTGTTTCCCTTGAACTTGAATCAGTGACCACGCTCTGAATGCTACCTCTTGACGTCACTTGGGTATAGGATCTGTTGGGGCGTTTATTTTTATTATGAGTTTGGTGTCTTGCAACTATTGATATATAGAGGAACCATTTTAACTTAACTTTAAACTGGCTAATGAAAACACTTGTTAGGATAGAGGCAATAGCTATCAGCTAACTATCGATTTAGTCTAAAATTTGTATTGGATATATTTATAGCCAAATATATCTATTAAATAATGACTAATCAAATTTTTTAATGTTCCGAAGTCATTTCTGGTCTTTATTAATGCTCTCTATTGTTCGAGTATTTATAAGCTCGAAGTTTAATGTAAGTAAAGAGCACATTATGAAACGTATAATCACTCTAGCAAGCCTTGTCACCTTGACAGTGGCACCGGGCACGTAGGTGGTTTCTTTTGGGCGGGTAATACTGAGACCATAAGTGGGGATGTTGTTGATAGAAAACAAGCAGCATACGAGATAGGATTTGATATGATTAAAGACTAACAGAGAATGGCTTCAAGTCCACGTCGGAAAGAGTTTGTCAATAGTTATGGTAATGTTGACCGAAAATCATTTTCTATTACTAATACGAAAGTAACGGTGGATGAGTTTCCTCAGTATTATGGCGAAAAAGTCTATCAATCAGTATTAAAAGTTAAATATGAATATCCTATTCGTGAACTTAGGTGTCGTTAGGTTTTATTATAAATTTATTTTTTAAGTAGCGACTTATTGATATTGAATAATGGGGGTTCCCCCCATTATATTTATTTTCTACGAGGAACTTACGAGTTGGTGGTTATTACGCTTTGCTATTAATTATCCCACATTACGTTATTTTTTTCTCGTGACGCTGCAGTAAGAAGTTCAATTAATGGAAGCGCCCTATTTTTTAAGCTAACAGCATGCTCTGTCATATCTTCGTCATCTGAAAGGCTTTTTATTTCTGGCAAATCACTTTCATTATCGAGCGCGATTTTTAAATTATTGAGTGCCGCTGGCACGTCATCGGCGAGGATCGCACCTGGGATCTCGGTACTATGCCCCATCATTTTAAGCATATGTAAAGCTATATCGTGGAACATGATGACGTTTGAATAGGATTTACAGCTAAATGTGACAAGCATCGTTAGTTATCCTTATGATTGAATAGATACTTTGGTAATCTTAGCTCATATTTTTTCTTATGGAGCTGAAAATTAGATGACCGATAAAGTGTTAAGTACCGAGTTGGGAAAGTTTGGCTACACTGATTGTTTTGGCTTTAAATACAAGATCAAAGGATGAAAGTGATAGGGGGCACTTTACCTTTATGATAGCCTCAGTGTTTAAAACTCAGATGCAAAAGGTGAGTAAAGATAATGAAAGTATTCAGCAATTTTGATAGTGGCAGTATTCACGTAGTGAACGCGGATGACAAAAATAACATCCGACTAAAAATACCGAATGACAACATGTCAGAATTCTACCAATGGTTTCACTTTCGTCTAGAGACAGAAGCCGAGCAATCGCACACGATTAAATTATTGGATTTGGCAAAATCAGCCTACCCGGAGGGCTGGCAAGGTTATGATGTGGTGGCGTCTTACGACCGTGAGGAATGGTTCCGTATTCCCACTGAATTTGATGGGGATACCCTGACCTTTACTGTGATTCCTGAGCATCGTTCTATCTACTTTGCTTACTTCGCACCTTATACGTACGATCGACACCTAGACCTGTTACACATGGCGCAAACTGCTCACCATTGTCAGTTAGAAACGTTAGGCCACACCATCGATGGCAACGACATGAGTTTATTGACTTTTGGTGAGCCAGAAGAGGGCAAAAAGAAAATTTGGATGATCGCCCGTCAGCACCCGGGTGAAACCATGGCTGAATGGTTTATGGAAGGGATGATTCAACGCCTTCTTGATGAAAATGATGCCGTTGCGCGTGCGCTATTAGAAAAAGCAGTGTTGTATGTTGTTCCAAATATGAACCCAGACGGCGGTATTCGTGGTCACTTGCGCACTAATGCAGTCGGTGTGAATTTAAACCGTGAATGGCAAACCCCATCTATGGAAAAAAGCCCGGAAGTATTCCTAGTACGTGAGCGAATGTTAGCAACAGGGGTGGATATGTTCTTGGACATTCATGGTGATGAAGCGATTCCATACAACTTTGTTGCCGGCTCTGAGGGGATTCCATCCTACGATGAGAACCTTGCTAAGTTAGAGGCGATGTTTAAGCAGGCGCTTTTAACCATTACGCCAGAATTCCAAGATAAAATTGGTTATGACAAAGACGAGCCAGGTAAAGCTAATTTAACGGTAGGCTCTAATTGGGTTGCGGAGCAATTTAAGTGCTTGTCTTATACGATTGAAATGCCATTTAAAGATAATAACAACTACCCAGATCCGCTTTATGGCTGGTCGCCGGAGCGAAGTGTGTTGTTTGGTCAGGATGTCTTAACGGCAACGCTTGCCGTTTCGGACGAAATTTGACCACATACATTCACAGTCCGCTTTTTGCGGGCTGTGCTACCTGTGAGCGATTCGACGCATCTATTTGCTAGAGTTGGTACCGTTTATGTGATGGCCGGTGATGAGAAACAGCTCGCACCAACTGGCTCTTTAGGTGAAGAAGTGCAACGTTTCGAAGACATGTTTGATGATGTTAGCAATGGTATGGATACAAACGATGTTGCGACAGGCTTGAACGAAAAGCTCGGTTCTGAGCCAGCGTCTGTCACTGGCTATCGGAAGGTTACATCCAGTTGAAGCGGTTGGCGGAACGTTCTCCGCCAATCATGGAAGATCTTCATGAGTTTGAAGGCGCTAAGCGCAGGTTATTCACAAGGCGGTGCCATATGAATCATCGCTAATCCGCCTAATGAGGTCTCACGGTATTTCTTGTTCATGTCTTTACCGGTTTGATACATAGTTTCGATAACTTTATCTAATGATATAAGGCATTTACTGGTGCGCTTTAAGGCCATGCGAGAGGCGTTGATGGCTTTAATTGCCCCCATCGCGTTTCGTTCAATACATGGCACTTGAACCAATCCCCCAATGGGGTCACAAGTCATACCCAATGAGTGTTCCATGGCGATTTCGGCGGCGATACAGATTTGTTCATTACTGCCCCCTCTTAGTGCCGTTAAACCCGCAGCGGCCATAGAAGAGGAGACACCAACTTCACCCTGACAGCCAACCTCTGCACCCGAAATCGATGCATTCGTTTTGTATAAGATTCCAATCGCACCAGCGACAGCGAGAAAGTCTTTAAGTTGCTTAGTGTCGAGTTCTTTGATGAAGCGATGGTAGTACATCAGTACTGCGGGAATCACACCCGCAGCACCATTGGTTGGAGAGGTCACGACTTGTCCTCCTGCCGCATTCTCTTCACTGACAGCAAAAGCAAACAAGTTAATCCAATCCATGATCTCCATTGGATCATTTTCAATCGCCGCATTGGCTTCAAGTTTCTTCAGTAGATTTGGCGCTCGGCGAGTGACGTTCAGCCCACCTTCCAAAATTCCTTCGGTATCGAAACCTCGTTGCATGCAAAGTGACATCACTTTCCATATTTGTTGTGCTTTTTGGTCAATGTCTTCTTGTTCACGAAATGCGCGTTCGTTTTGAAGGATCATTCCACCGAGGCTTAGACCGTTTTGTTCAGCTTTTTCCAGCATTTCATCAGCAGAAGAGAACGCGAAGGGGACTTGCACTTCCGTTTCGTTACAGCCGTGTTCTAGTTCTGCAGCGGTAGCGATGAAGCCTCCGCCGATGGAGTAGTAAGTTTCGAACGCCACTTGTCCGCCTTCAGCATCAAATGCGGTGATCATCATACCGTTCTCATGCAAGGGAAGATTATCGCTGTGGAAGACAATATCGTGAGCATAGTTGAACGCGATCACATGGACGCCTGAGACCGATAGAGTGCCATGTTCAATCGTATGTTGCAGTGCATTTTTGGCGCTCGACATTTTGATGGTATCAGGACGATTTCCCATCAAGCCAAGTACAACGGCACGGTTAGTATGATGGCCTTTTCCGGTCAGTGACAAAGAACCATAAAGGTCAACTTGCACCTTGTGTACTTTCGACATAGAGTCACTCAGTAGTTGAGTGAAATGGTAACCTGCAAGCATTGGACCATTAGTGTGTGAACTGGATGGGCCTACACCAACCTTAAAAATATCGAAAATCGACAGCATAATGAACTTCCTGTAGCCGTAGACCTTTCGCAAGGTCATTTAGAATAACATTGTTAAGTAGATGTTAATGTCGGGAGGGGGTATTGGCAAAGTGAATTTTTGTATACAAATCATTCAGTGCAAATTGGGGAAATGAGAACTTGGTAATGACGTTAGATAAGGTGGTCCTGGTTCTTGGTAAGCGGTTAGTGAACGATGAGCTGACTCTCGAGGGGCGAACTCGAGTAGAAGCATTAGTTGAGGCGTTAACGGATTTGCGCGTTGAAACGACGGCATTAGTCTTTTGTGGTGGCGTGACACGGGGTCAAACCGTCTCTGAAGCCGATGCCATGCTCACCTACTTTCGTCAGCTAACAGCCTCTGATTTCATGCCTTTTCCTCAGAGCCAAATCATCCTAGAAAACCAGTCACTTAATACAGTGCAGAATATGCAAAATTCAGTGGTAGCGTTGCAGCGAAGCGGGCTTTGCAAGAAGGACCAGCGGATTCAAGTCTCGTTGTTGTCCAATGATTACCACTTAGAGCGCATTTTAGAGATTCAAACCTTGATGGATGAACAAGGCTTACTGCGTGTGCTCAAAACGGGGAGTTTAGAGGCGGGGATTGAGTTAGATATTCCGATTGATATTAATCACCACATCAGCGCACACTATCCTCATGTTGGTACTTACGCTGAGGCGTTTTTATTGTCTGATGAACTCACAACGTATCGTGTGTATTTGGAGGGAGTGAAGAACAAGGCGTTTAAGCGAGACTTAGTTCAGGTGCAAGCCAAACCATTAGCCATTGCTCTCAAGGCGATAGAAAATCTCCAAGCTTTGCCTTTAGAACAAGAGGTTCTACGTCAAATCTCAGAAATGAAAAAGGCCATTGAGATGACGGCCATTGATGATTCAGTTCTAGCAGCAGAGCAAGCGTTGACGGTGCTCCATCCGATCCTCACAGCGTTAAATCAACGCCTCGATCCGGAAACTAGCGCTTTAGCTCGCGGTGAGTACGTACAGCACTCAATACAATCTAAGATTGCGAAAGCGTAATGAGGGTGAGGCTACGATGGGTTGCTTTCTTTGTGGTTGCTACGATAGTACTCCCACTGCTCAATGCGTTCATTTTCAGATAGAAGACAGTAGGTTATGCGTTCACCATTTTCCGTTACAGTTTCAAGTTCCCCGCCTTGTTGTACGCAGTATACTGCCGCTGGGTTTGACATTGATGTGTACTCTGTAGAGCGAGTTGCGCCTTCATAAGTTGAACAACCTGCAAGAACCATCGTGGCAGACACTGCTGTCATTAAACTTGTTTTTTTCATTCTTTATCTCCACATGGGATGAGCGACTATTGCGTTGATTATAGGAGACTTTAAGAAAAAGATTGTCTTCTGTTTGTTAAAAGCATGATCCGGTTAGGATATTTTAGAAATTGCTCGCTGTTTAAACAATTTGGCTTCAATCGTATCCAAATTGAAACTTGGGAAAGCCGATGAAATTCGGTAGTATGCGTGCAAAATATTCATAGCGGAAACCTCGATGAGACATCTAAAATCGACCACGCACCCAGATATTGAACATCTGGATGATAAAATCATCTTTCAGCGTAATGCTGCGCGAGCCATCGTGTTAGACGGTGAAGATGTATTACTACTCTATACAGAGCGTTACCACGATTACACTTTGCCGGGCGGTGGTATCGATGCGGGTGAAGATGTCATCGCAGGCTTGGTTCGTGAGCTAGAAGAAGAAACGGGGGCGAAGAACATTCATAGCATTAAGCCATTTGGTATTTTTGAAGAGTTTCGTCCTTGGTATAAAGAAGATGCAGACGTGATGCATATGATTTCGTATTGCTATACCTGCAAAATAGATCGTGAACTGGGTAAGACCGCTTACGAAGACTATGAGGTGAAGAATGGTATGCGACCAGTCTGGATGAATGTACACGAGGCGATTGCACACAACGAAAAGACCATGGCAGAGAGCCCGAAAAAAGGGATGAGCATTGATCGCGAAACTTTCCTTCTACAGTTGATCGCGAAGGAACTGTTGTAATACCAATAACAGTAAGTAAATGAACAGTTATTTAGTATGATTGGGATAATAACCCACCGATAAAAAGTCAACGCCAGTCATAAAAAAGTCCGAGTTCCTCCCCCGGAACTCGGACTTATTCCAGACGCGCAAGCGAAGCGTCATTCTTATGTTCTATTTCGATACTCTAATTTTGTATCAATATGTTTATGCCAATAACAATAGCCGCTTTGTATTTGCTGTGTAAATAATTAATAGGCAAAAAATATTGATTTTCATTTTTTTCGTAAAGACCTGTGATCAATATCTACACATATTGCAAGTTTTTTGGCTAGATTCTCACCGCTCGTATTGGATTTCTTAATTTTGAGATAGATTAATTGAACTTTTCGACGCGTGTTGGAAGTGAGATCAAGTACTTAGGGATTCATGACGCAAGGAAATGTAATTTTACATGCTTCTGACTTTGGCTGATTCATCATAAATCGATCAGCGGTGGCAGGCGGCCTAGGTCAATAAGTGGTTGCGGGTGATGTACCGATGGCGATGAAAATAATAATAAAGGCTGAAAAGAGTCACTGCGCAGTTTACTAACATCAACTAATTGCTCTAACGCATAAAAACGTTGGACGTATTGTTGCGTCTCTTTTGGCAATGTTAGCAGATTAAAATCGTCGGTTCCTGCTCGTTTTATTGCTCTTGCAACTCGACCTTCTCCAGCATTGTATGCCGCTAACGTTAGGGTGATGTCGTGGCCAAATTTTTGATATAGGAACGCTAAATAAGCTAGCGCAGCTTGAGTGCTAGCTTCGGCGTCAAACCGTTGGTCATTGTCTGATGACACCTGTAATCCAAATCGTATTGCGGTCGCCGGAATTAATTGCCAAAGCCCGGCAGCATTTGCATGGGAAACCGCATCTAGGTTATAGGAAGACTCCAACATTGGCACTAATACCAAGTTAGCTGGCAGCGACTTCAGCTTTAATTGTTTAAAAATGTGGTCTATCAATGAGCTGGCTGAATCAAGACGTTCGGCAATTTGCGACTTATAAGGGACGAGCACTTGATATTGGTGTTGAATATCATCACGGTGTGGTTTTGCATGAGCGGATGAGGAGGGACTCACTAAAGATAAGGCAACGAAAAGAAAGCCCACAGAGGAACACCGGGAAGGTATTAATGTCTGCGGGCAGAGCGAAAATCGCTTAGAAAGAGCGCTCTTCATAAGTATGTTGCACAGGTTGCTTGAGTTGACTGACTAACTCTTGGAACGCCGCAGAGCTTTGGCCATTACTCTGATTGTCCTGTTGGCATTGTTTCACAAAGGATTCCAACAGTGTCCATTGCTTTCTTGCTTGCGTGCCAATTTTAGATGGCAAGGCATTGAAGATTCGGTTCACACTGGCTTCATTACACGGCAACCCAAGAGCTCGCATTAGCTGGCTTCTTTCACTTGCAGAGCGACCAAGCTGATTCAAAATTGGCATTTGCTTTAGAATGTTTTCGTTTAGCGAATCGCCATCGAATTGCAAATACAATGTTTTTTGTTGTTGAATCAGCCCCAATAGTTGTTGGTAGAGTTTGACGTCTTCTGCGATAGAGCGAACAAACTGCTGAATGTGCTGTGATGCCGCCGTTGCCATGGTTGACTCCTAATGAGATGCGTTATTCGTGCCCAGTGTGGAATTGCATCACTGCTTTCGACAGCGCTTTGGTGTCGAGATTCAGCTCGCCACGTGCTAATGCGCTGCGGATCTGTTCGACCTTTGTCATGTCAATGTCTGGCAGTGATTGCATTTCTGCTTGAGCACGGTCTATAGCCGCGGTATTTGCTTGAAATGCGGGCTCTCGGTTTTTGCTCTGTGCGATAGGTTCGACAGGCTTTTTGCTCGCTTGCTGAAATTTAGTTTGTGGGACATGACCGCCCGTGACTTTATCGATTTTCATGTTGTGGTCCTTAATCATCATGTTCTAAATCGATTAGGCGACCAGGCTTTGATGAACATTAAACTTTAATTTTTACTCGATATCGATACTGGATGACGAGTAGTAAAGTGAGAAAATGTTACCTTGAGTCCAAAATCAGAATTGAGTATGGACTTGATTCACCCCTGTCACAACCGCCCGAATGACTTTACCTGAACCGATGTTCTCAACCTTAATCTGATGTCCTCTCTTTCCGTTTTCTAAGGCGACGCCCTTGGTGCTAGCACTAAATCCATCTTTGCTAGCGATGATGATCACTTCGTTGCCTTTTTCAATAAGTGGCGGAGCGCTGAGGTTGGTTGGATCAATCATTTGGCCTGCTCGAATACGGCGAATGGTTTCTAGCCCAATGGCTTGGTTTGTCTGTGTGTAGAAGTCGTCTTGACGAGAAATCGTTCGCGACTCAATTTTTAAGTTTGAGGTTGAGATGGATTCGTTACGTCCAATCGCAGTGGTGGCAACGAGAACCGGAAGTGTCACCTTAGATTTGATAGTCACATTGATTCGCCATTGAGAGTTGACATCTTCACAACTGACAGCTCGTTTTAAATTACCAATAGGCAACGGACGATTATCTCGTCCTGTGATTGCCAAAGGTGAATTACAAACGGGCAGATGATTGGCAGAACCTGGTACCCAAATTTGATAGTCCAGTTGATAATTTCCCCATTGGCGGGACTGTGCGACTTGCGCTACTTCTTGTTCAAACTGTTCGCTGACGATGGCTTTGAGCTCATCTACCGTCAGGGTTTTCTCATTAGCAATGGCATTCAACGAGCTTGCAATCAGAGCCAAACCGCAAAGCAGCATGATTGAGGGAAATCGACCTTTCCCCTTCTTTTGAATGGTTTCCGCAATCCGGAAGCGACGCTTCCCTGTCTGTTCATAATTCATTGATATATAAGAATAATTTTTATGGCATACATCTTGTTTTAATATTCGATGTATTCGAGCCGACTTTAAGGAAAGATGCATGGCGATCACATTCGAAAATGCGTTAGGTGTACATCCAGAGGCACTCAATTTTCGCGTTCAGCGTACCAAAGTCCTCGCCAGTAACCTAGCAAATGTTGATACACCTGGGTACTTGGCAAAGGACCTAAGTTTCACCACCGTGATGAATCAAATGTCAGCGGGCAGTGTGAACAAACCAGTGCCGAAGCTTCAGGTTGAGGCGCAATATTCGGTGCCTTACCAAAACAGCAAAGACGGCAACACTGTAGAACTGGGCGTGGAACAAGCCAAGTTCACGCAAAACAACATGGACTTTCAAACCAGCCTGACGTTTCTCAACATGAAATTCAGTGGCTTGGCGAAAGTGATTGAGGGACGTTAAACATGTCATTTACTGATATCTATTCGATCACTGGCTCGGCGATGACGGCGCAAACCGTTCGTCTGAACACGGTAGCCAGTAACCTGGCCAACGCCGATGCAGTGTCTTCGAATCCGGATGATGCCTACAAAGCACTGAAGCCAGTGTTCGCAACTGTGTATCAAAAAACACAGCTGGCGACGGAAAACGGTGTTTATCCGAATGCGGAAGTGCGCATTGTCGATGTGGTGCAGAATGCGGGTCAGGCAGAAAAACGCTTTGAGCCAAACAACCCGCTAGCGAACGATGAAGGATATGTGTACTACCCAGACATTGATGTGGTTTCAGAGATGGCAGACATGATGTCCGCAACGCGCAGTTTTGAAACCAACGTGGAAGTGTTGACGAATGTGAAAAGCATGCAGCAAGGTCTGCTTCGACTAGGGCAGGGTAATTAATGAGTCTCGCACAATACACCGCGCTTTCTTCTGATGCGCCAGTCGCGACCACTGCTAGTGGCGACACAGGTGGCATTTCCGCGAACCCGTCGGATATGAACAGCGCAACGTCACTGCAAAACGAGTTTATTTCGCTAATGGTGGCACAGATTCAAAACCAAGACCCACTTAACCCGCTTGATGGCACGGAGTATGTCAGCCAGTTAGCGCAATTTTCTCAGGTTCAAAGTACCGAAAACATGTCGATGCTCATGCAAAACAGCATGGTATTGCTCGACAACATGCAGGTACTTTCAACGGCGGGCTTGGTTGGTCAAACCGTGTATGTATCATCAAACGAGTTTGAACTTGGTGAAGGCTTGCAAAGTGGCAAAATTGAGCTAGAACATGGCTCGAACCAAGTCGCATTGGTCGTCAAAGATGAATTCGGTCAATCGACCAAAGTCCCACTAGGTGCACACGGTGCGGGTGACGTCGAGTTCTCTATCAGTCCAGAAGAACTTGGTTTGAAGCCGGGCAAATACACCGTCGCGGTGGAAGTTCAAGAAGGGCAAAAGAGCCCAAATGTTTTGCTGGCAGGCACGGTTGAGCAGGTACGTATTCCTAGCTCAGGTGGCGCAGCACTGGTCAATGTCCAAGGCGTTGGCAACGTTCCTTTCTATCAAATCACTCAGTTTGGTGCTTAACCAAATAAGGAAATCAGAGGTTATTTATGAGTTTTAACATCGCACTTAGTGGTCTGGACGCGACCAACACAGAGTTAAATACCATCAGTCACAACATTGCCAACGCATCAACGTACGGCTTTAAAGGTGGTCGCACAGAATTTGCAGCGGTTTACAACGGCATGCAACCGGGCGGCGTAGAAGTCGCGTCGATTTCTCAGAACTTCGATAAGAATGGTTCGGTGACAGGCACAGGTCGTGCAATGGACTTGGCGATCAACGGCAGCGGCTTCTTTGTGACGAAAGATCACATGGGTCAGATGCTTTACACTCGCGCAGGTGTGTTTGGTACTGACAAGAACAACTTCGTAACCGCAAATAATGGTGCCAAGTTGCAAGGTTATAGCGTAGACAACAATGCTAACCTTCAAACTGGTTCTGTTGGTGATATTAAAGTTTCTACGTCTTCACTAAATGCTAAAGCAACCGATAACCTTGACTTTGTGGCGAACTTTGATGCAAGCGCAACGGCAGTCGATCAAGCGATTTACCCATTTGATTCTTCCGATCCAAACTCATTCAACTCTTCTTACACCAGCAAGGTTTATGACTCACTTGGCAACTCGCACACAGTAACTCAGTACTTCACGAAGACATCAGATAACGAATGGCAAGTGAATGTGGAAGTCGACGGTGCGCCAACGATACCAGCAACGGCTCAAACGGTTCAATTCAATACCGATGGCACGCTGGCATCTCCAACGGGTTCTTTCAACGTTGCATTCCCTGCGGCGGGCGCAAACGCAATGAGCATTGATATCAGCTTGAACGGCAGCACTCAGTTTGGCGCTGCGTTTGGCGTGAGCACTAACAACCCTAACGGTTACACTTCAGGTGAGCTTGCGGGCGTTCGAGTGGAAGACAACGGTATGGTTTATGCGACTTACACCAATGGTCAGTCTCAGTTACAAGGTCAGGTTGTATTAGCCGATTTTGCTAACACGCAAGGTCTATCGAAAGTGAGCGGCACGGCATGGACACAGAGCTTTAGCTCAGGCGCACCAATCATGGGTGTTCCGGGTACGGGCACATTGGGTGACTTAACACCGGGTGCGTTAGAAGGCTCTAACGTCGACTTAACTAGCGAACTTGTCGCGTTAATGACGGCGCAGCGTAACTACCAAGCCAACGCGAAAACCATTTCGACCAATGACAAGCTGACTCAAGCTCTGTTCAACGCGGTGTAATGGGAGAGTCGCATGGATAGCTTGTTATTTACTGCCACGTCGGGTGCGAGCCGAGTCCTCAAGGCTCAGCACGTGCGTTCGAACAACTTGTCGAATGCTGACACCGCAGGTTTCCGTGCCGATATGGAGCGCGTTCGCAGTGTTGAACTACAAGGTTCGGGCTTTGATGGCCGCACCATGGTGGTGACCAACTCCGCCGCAACGCGTTTTGATTCTGGCGACATCATGAAAACTGGCCGCCCTCTCGATGTGGCGATCATGGGTGAGGGTTACCTCACCGTTGAAACACCTGCTGGCAATGAAGCTTACACGCGAGCGGGCAATATCAAAGTCGATACCTTTGGCGCAATGAGTATCAATGGCTTCCCTGTTGTGGGTGAAAACGGCCCTATGGTGGTGCCTGATTTTCAGAAGATTGAAATCAGTGAACGTGGCCGTGTGTCTGTCATTCCACCGGGTGGCGGTGCAGAAGTGGAAGTGGGCACCTTAAAGCTAGTAAAACCGACAATCAACCAACTGCAAAAAGAGAGCGACAGCTTGCTACATAGCGTAGATGGCGTGCCTTTCCCTGCGGATGAAACCGTGCAGCTTTCTCCAGAGCACATTGAGGGCAGTAACGTGTCTGCCATTGATGAACTGCTGAGCGTGATGTCGCTGACGCGTAACTTCGAAATGCAAGTACGCATGATGAAAACCGCAGAAACCTTGGCGCAAGCCGGAAACAAATTGATGGCGGCGAGATAACCCTTACACGAAGGGATTCTCGTCCAAAGGAGATAACCAATGCATTCAGCATTATGGGTAAGTAAGACGGGCATGGCAGCTCAAGATACGAAAATGACTGCCATCTCTAACAACCTAGCGAACGTCAACACGGTCGGCTTTAAGCGCGATCGCGTGGTGTTTGAAGACTTGTTCTACAGCATTCAGCGTCAACCCGGTGCGCAAGTCGACCAAGTGAATGAACTACCAAGCGGTGTTCAGCTTGGTTCCGGTGTTCGTGTTGTGGGAACGCAGAAAGTCTTCACTCAGGGCAACACTCAAAATACCACTCAAGAGTTGGATTTAGCGGTGATGGGACAAGGCTTTTTCCAAATCGAAAACTCTGACGGTCAGATCATGTATACGCGTAATGGTCAGTTCCACATCAACTCAGAGGGTTTGATGGTCAACAGCCAAGGCTTGCCACTGGAACCGCAAATTCAAATCCCAGACAACGCGATTTCGTTCTCTGTGGGTGTGGATGGCACGGTAACGACAACCTCTGCAGACGATCCAACGCCACAGCAACTGGGTCAGATTACGCTAGCGAAGTTTATCAACCCAGCGGGTCTAGAAGCTGTTGGTGGCAACTTATTCCGCGAGACAGAAGCAAGTGGTCCTGCGGATGAATTGATTGCGGGCGAAGACGGTGCAGGCAGCATCAAACAGGGGGCTTTAGAAGGCTCAAACGTGCAAGTAGTGGAAGAGATGGTCGACATGATCACCACTCAACGCGCGTACGAGATGAACGCCAAAGTAGTCTCTGCCGCAGACGACATGCTGAAGTTTGTCGCGCAATCGATGTAAGTAAGAAATTGGTGATGATGAAGGAAAAAGCAATGAAATGGCTATCGAAGAGTTGGGCAGTTGCCGTCGTGTTGCTGGTGGGGTGTGCGGGTCGTGATGAATTTATTCCACCCGAGCCAAACACAGAGGAATACGCGCCACCAGTGTTGGATTACACCTTGCCAGAGACCAAGTCCGGCAGCCTTTATCGTCACCAATACACAATGACGTTATTTCAAGATCGCCGAGCCTACCGAGTCGGTGATGTTTTGACCGTGCAGCTCTTTGAAGAAACCTCTTCAAGTAAGAAGGCAGGCACACAGTTTGGCAAAAGCTCAACCGTAGACTTTGCCGCGGCAACCATTGGCACCCAAACCATTGATGAGCTAGGCGTGAGTATTGATGGCAGCCGCAACTTTGATGGCAGTGCATCCAGCTCGCAAGGCAACAAATTACAAGGTGCGATCACCGTGACTGTGCATGAGGTATTGCCAAATGGTGTGCTTCGCATTAGCGGTGAAAAATGGCTGCGACTCAACCAAGGCGATGAATTTATCCGGCTCACAGGCATTGTGCGCGTTGATGACATCAACCGCAGCAACCAAGTTTCTTCTCAGCGTATTGCTGATGCTCGTATTACCTACGCAGGTCGCGGCGCATTAGCCGATAGCAACGCAGCCGGGTGGCTGACGCAGTTCTTCAACAGCCCATGGGTACCATTCTAATGAAGTCTATTAACGCATTTTTTACTTCTTTTCTATTGGCTTTGTCCTTGGGACTTCCTGCCACTTCACAAGCTGAAGTGGAAATTCCGATCATGGATTTGGTGGATGTTCAGGGCATCCGAGAAAACCAATTGGTCGGTTACGGTTTAGTGGTGGGTTTGGCCGGTCAAGGTGACCGTAACCAAGTGAAATTCACCGCTCAATCCATTACCAACATGCTGCGCCAATTTGGGGTTCAGATTGATGACAGCATGAACCCAAAATTACGTAACGTGGCGTCCGTAAGCGTTACCGCATCCGTTGACCCAATGGCTGGCCCAGGTCAAACACTGGATGTGGTGGTTTCCTCTATCGGTGATGCGAAAAGCTTGCGTGGTGGCACATTACTGTTGACGCCACTGCGCGGTATTGATGGCGAAGTGTATGCCATCGCTCAAGGCAGTGTGGTGGTGGGGGGCTTATCCGCCGAGGGTAAAAGTGGCTCTAAGGTAGAAGTAAACACACCAACCGCAGGTCGCATTCCAAATGGTGCAACGTTGGAGCGAGAAATCGAAACTGACTTTAACCAGCGTGACGAAATTACTTTGAATCTACGCAAACCAAGCTTTACGACAGCAAAGAACATCGCCCGTGAAATCAACAATACCTTTGGCCCAAATGTGGCAAAAGCGATCAACAAAGCGCGTGTAGAAATGCGTGCGCCAATGGATACCCAACAGCGTGTCACCATGATGTCGATGTTGGAAGAAATGAGCGTGGAAGAAGGCCGTAAACCGGCTCGAATCGTATTCAACTCTCGTACGGGTACTGTGGTGATTGGTAAGAATGTTAAGGTTGGTGAAGCGGCAGTAAGCCACGGCAACTTGACCGTTCGAATCTCCGAATCTCAACAAGTCAGCCAGCCTAACGCGTTTGCTGATGGTGAAACCAAAGTCGTGGATCAAACCCAAATCGAAGTAAACGAAGATCAGGCGCAAATGGTGATTTGGCCTCCGGGTACGGAACTGAACACCATTGTCAACGCTGTAAACAGCTTAGGTGCTACGCCAACGGATCTGATGTCGATTCTGCAAGCATTGAACGAAGCGGGTGCGCTGAATGCTGAACTTGTGGTGATTTAAGGAGTTAGCGATGAAGTTAGATACGAGCGGCGATCAAGCTCAACTCAATACCATGCTGTATCACGACAACAGTGCCCTAGCGAGCATCAAGAAAAGTCGCGACCAAGAAGGTGCTCTTGAAGTGGTTGCGGGTCAATTCGAGGCGATGTTCCTACAAATGGTGCTGCGTCAAATGCGCAGCAGCAGTGATGTATTGGCCGACAAAGACAGCCCGTTTGCTAGCCAGCAACAAGGCGTGTTTCGCGATATGTACGATGGACAATTAGCGATGGAGTTGGCGAAAAAACAGAACTCCGGTATCGCCAATATGCTGATCCAGCAACTTAGCCCTTCAATGCGCGAAGTGGCGTTCGACCAATCACGCAATGTCTCTCCAGCAAACGATGGAAAAGAGGTCAGTCTTGAACGCAAATCACAACTTGAAAAGGGTGACATCGCGATGACAACCGATGCAGTTAATCCCATGCAGCAAGCGGTCGCCTCTGTTAAACAAGTGCTCGGTGAAGCCGGAATGACGACCGCGTTTACTCAGCCGCTGATTAGGAAAATGGAGCTGTAAATGAACCTTGTGAATATCGCCCTTTCAGGCTTAAACGCGAACCGTGTGGCGTTGGATGTGACCGCGCAAAACGTGGCTAATATCAACACACCGGGATACAGCCGACAACAAGCGCTGATGGCATCCGTTGGTGACGGTAAGTACAACAAACTCAGCCCTGGCATGGGTGTTGAAGTGACGAGTATTCGTCGCGTAACGGACCAGTTCTTGGTTAAGCAAACATGGTCTACTAACAGTTTAGCGGCTTATTCGGCAGGCTATACCAGCGCGATGAGTCAGCTTGAGAACACGCTTGGCGCTGATGGATTCAGTGTTTCAGCAGGTTTAGATTCCTTTAACGCCGCACTTAATGATGCCACGGTAAAACCGGAATCGATTCCATACCGTCAGCAAATCATTAATGAATCAGAAGCGTTAGCGCGTCGTTTCAATACGCTAACTGAGTCTCTTCATAATCAACACAAAGACATGAGTGACCAGCGTACTGCGGCGTTGAACCATGCCAATAGCTTGATGGCGAACATTGCTGATGTGAACAAGCAGATAGTCGAGATGCAAGGCATAGGCGGTAACCCAGCTCAATTGATGGATACTCGTGATGCGTTGATTGACGAACTTTCTCAGATTGTTGAAATCAAAACGACCGACCAACCAGACGGCAGCATGCAAGTGACACTGGCTTCTGGTCAGCCATTGGTGATGGGATCGGATTACGGTCAGCTAGCGGCAAAACCCAACCCAACTGACCCATATCTTGCCGATTTGAGTGTCGATTTTGCATCGCAAAGCTTTGTCATTGACCACTCGGTAGGCGGCAAGTTGGGTGCGATTAACGATTATCAAACCGAAGTGCTAAAGCCAAACCAAGTTGCTTTGGATGACATGGCTAAAGCGTTGGCGGATGAATACAACGCAGTGCTGGCAACCGGGCAAGATCTCAACGGCAATCCGGGCACACCATTGTTTAGTTACGATCCTGCAAACCCTGCTGCAAGCCTAACCATTACCGATATCAGCGCGGAAGAATTAGCATTCTCCAGCGACGGCACGCCGGGTAATGCGGATGTATTGAATGACCTGATTCAACTTAGCAATAAGCCGGTTTCAGTCACTGGCTATGGTTCGCTGAGCTTGAACGATGCGTTCACCGCAATGGTCGGTGAAACAGCGATCAAAGCACGCCAAGCAGAAGCGGATTACGAAGCCAAAGCCGCAATGAACAAACAAGCGCATGCGGCGCGCGACAATGTTAGCGCCGTTAACAGCGATGAAGAAGCGGCAAATCTGATGACATTCGCTAACGCACACAACGCCAACATGAAAGTTATTAGCACCGCTAACCAGCTCTTCGACTCTGTATTGCAGTTATTCTAAAAGGAACCCGAGATGCGAATCAGTGACAGTCAATTTAGCCAGTTGATGCTGCAAAGTCTGCAAACCAACAACGCAGGTTTAGGGCATGTTCTTCAACAAATGGCCACGGGTGACCGATTAACCAAGCTTTCTGATGACCCAATGGCGTCGATTAAGCTGCTGAACCTTGAGCGTGAAAACAGCGCGATCGGCCAGTATCAAAGTAATATCGCCAACCTGAAAACCACACTTTCTGCCCAAGAAACCCACTTGGACTCCATTAATGAAAGCCTAAAGAGCGTGCGTGATTTGGTGCTTTGGGGCGCGAACGGCACATTAACCGATGAAGACCGCAGTGGCATGATCATCGAGCTAAAAAGCTACCGTGATTCGATTGAGTCTTCATTCAATGCCCAAGACGAAGAAGGCCACTACCTGTTTTCAGGTACTCAGACGGACAAGCCTGCGGTGAGTAATGCTGGTGGTGCGTACCAAGTTGATGGCAACAGCGACAAACGCGTGGTAACCGTTGCAAAGGGCGTGACCATGGATTCCAATATGACGGCAAAAGAGATCCTGGAACTTGGTGGTGGCGATAATGTGTTGAACCAAATCGACGTTTTGATTGCGGAATTTGAGAACCCGAGTCCGAATTTTCAAGCGGAGGTAGACGCGAGCTTATCTGCGATTGATGATACCTTGGCGAACGTACTGGGAGCGATGACAGAAATCGGTGGTCGCCATAACAACCTTGACCTAATGGACAGCGCACACGGTGAAAACAAACTGTTCGTTGACAAGGTGACCAGTGACTTATCGGCATTGGATTACAGTGAAGCATCAGTACGTTTAAGCAACTACATGGCCGCGTTACAAGCAACGCAAGCTAGCTACGTGAAGATCAACGATCTCAACCTGTTTGATCGTATTTAAGGAAGTTTTGTATGGTGATGAGCACAGTAGAGGTAAGACCCCATAGCATACGCTTAGGTGGGCAAGAACAAGCCTCTATCATGCCAACCCGCTCAGCGGATTCGAGCAGTGCGATTAAGCCGCGTCCTACGCAAGTTCAGGCTGACACAGCGTCAGCCTATTCTGTTTCCGGTATTCAGCTTACTCAAGGTCAGCAACAAGCAACAGCGGTACAAATTGCCTGTAAATCGTTGCAAGTGATTGGTAAGGAGCTGACTCAAATCAAGCGAGGTTTGACACAAGCCGTCAACCAAGGTGCACAGAATGTCCCTGGTCTGCAAGAAGGGCTCGTTCGTTCTAAAGCATCGATTCAACAAGTGGTTGAGCAAGCTCGTTTTGATGGGCAGAAAGTGATTGATAACGAACTGCACCTCAAGCTGGATAAAGCGGATATCCGTCGATTCTCGATCCCCGGTTTGAACGTGCATCGTTTGAGTGAGAAAGCTGAGCAAATCCGCTTGGACTTTCCGCAAGGCCAATCGGTGATGATCCAATTCGATGGTCAAGCCGATGGTGCACGTACCGTGAAAATGCTCGACCGCAGTTTGATTGCGATGGGCATGCGAGCATCACTGGCAGAAGATGGCACCATCTTGTTTGAAGCGCACGAGACTGCATATCAACAAATGCAGCAAAAAGTGTTAGTGACGGGTGAAGGTCATCGTTTTCCTGCAGGGCAAGCGAATGTGCTGAACCTAAAATCAGAACCGGATGGCATCGCTGAGTTAAGCTTTGATTTAGGCTCTCGTGATGGCATCAAACAGACCATCGCCAAAGTGAACCAGCATATTAGACAAGTGCAAAACAGCTTGGAAGAAGCCAAAGTGTTTCACGGTGAATTGAACTTACAAATGCGCTCTGTGCAGAGTCAATCTAACCAGATGAGTGTTGCTGATGTAAATGCGAAGCTCGATGACTTTATGGCAAGCTCAGGCCAGTTTAGCTCGACATTCCAAGCGCTCAATGCACAAGCGAATGTGCGTCGCCATACCGTGGTGGCGCTGTTGAAATAGCCCTTCAAGAACACTCCAAGATTCCCTTCTCAATTCACCAGTGGTTGCGTAACCTAGAAACGAGTTGGGAATCACCGCTATATAATCCTGAACTCTATTCCACTTGTTCCACCGATTCCGCCACTGAGCGATGCAGTTTTTGGAATAACCATCCCAATCCAATCAGTGATGCGCCTAAGCCTAAGAAGCTGATCGCACGCCAGAAACCATCCAGTGAGCTTACATCCCACAAGAACACCTTCAGCGCGACACACGCTAACACTGCCAGACCAATACGCTGAATTGTCATTGCTTTACGTGTTGCGCCTACCCAAGTCAGTATGCCACCGACAATCAACCCGGCAATCGAGTAGGTAAAAAGCTCAGCCATGCCAGTCGGTTGAGCTAGGGTCATCGAGACAGGTTGCCAGAACTGACGAACCGACATACCTAGCCAAGCGGTCGCTAAGATAAGCCCAAAACTTGCGACTACAGGGCGCGGGATCTGTAATGTGTTCCAACGCTTGTAAGTGGTGACTAGTAAAATAACCGCAGGCAGCAGCCATCCGAGTGACAGCATGTTGAATACAGGCAAAGACTCCGCGGAAACATTATTGATCATCAACGGCGACTCAAGGCTATTGAGTAGCATCATCAATACAACAAAGGTGCCCCAAAGCAGGTAGCTGTAAGCTTGATAAACCCGTGCTAGTTTCTGCGCAAACTGGCTGCGATAGCTATAAACCAAACCCATCACTAATGCTTGGTTAGCAAACACAATCGCCGAAGTGAAATCGATGTCGCCAAGGTAGCCGTATTGCCCTGTCAGCCAGTAGTTGGTTTGGGTGAACACCGCCATCAAGAACACATGTAAGAACGCACCTTCAAACCAATTGGCGAGCTCTGTATCTGAGCGATGCAATACGGTACGTGCGTAAGCAAGAATTGCCAAAGAAGGCAGATAACTGATCAGTACCCAAGCCCAGTGACCAGCATTGACAGGCTGCCACTGTGGAATAAAAGGTAATAAGGTCAGACGAACGACCAAGATGCCCATTGCGACTTTCACGGCCCAATTGGCAGGGCGGAACAGGTTAATTTGAGTTTGCAGCGCCATTACCGCCACTTGGATCGAAATGGCAGTGGTGAACCAAGTGTCACTTAGCCAAACAAAAGCCGTTCCGGCAATGATGGCATGCATGATGGCAGAACATTCCAGTGCTACAGCTTGAAGACGGTGTCCAAGTACTAGGTAATAGAATGCGACGAGTGCGGTGAATGCGGTCCAACCCAGAACGTGACGGCCCATAAACTCATCGGCGTAGAGCAAAGTTATCAGCGCCATTGATGGGGCGAGGACAAGCAACAACATCAGCGCGATTGGTGAACGATCACCAGCAAGGGTTTGGCAAAGTGTTCGTAGTGCGGTCAAAGTAATGCTGACTGCCAATGCCACTAATACCCATGTTTGTGCGTCGGACATGTAAATGGACTCTAGTGCAATGGAGAGCAGAAAAATTGCGGTTGCGGTAATCAACGTGCTTGGAAGGAATAAGCGTAAAGACCAACTTTGGCGAATCGCAGGTAGCCAGATTAATGCCAGCAGAAACGCATATAGATACAGCATTTGTGTGATATTAATTGTCGGCATCCGAGCGAGTGCAGACAGCATCAAAAGAACAAGTGTCAGTGCGATGGCTGTTGGCGGATGCGTCCACTTGCCGTGGCAATGACGATAACGTGGATGGAGTGCCCACCCCAGCCTTGGTACAGCAAAGACCAGATATAAGGTTAATGATAGGAAGATACCCAACCATGAGAATAACGTGTCAGTTGGCAGGCGTTCGATCAAGACCAACATCCACAACAGGTGAGGGATAGTAATACTAGGCGACAGCCACGCTCGCTGGACGGATTGCATCAATAAGGTCGCGGCGAAGGATATTGCGCTGATGTAGCTCGCCAATAGGTAGTAATTGGGCTCGGTTCCTGCAACCCACAACGGCGCTGAATATCCACCAATGAGACCAAGCACAGCCATCAACGGGCCTTGGCGCAGAGACAGCGCAAGACTAGAGAAAGCGGCACCCGCTAGGATAACTAAAGAAACACTCGGCAATAGCAGCTGATAAAAAACAAAGGCAAAAATGACGGTGCAGTAAACGCCAGTTAAGCCTGTTCCGGCAATGGCAGCGGGGACATACGTAAAGCCGTGAGCTCGTTTGGCACGCTCGGGGTTTTTCTGCTCTTTGCGGTGGAACCATTCGCCTGCGAGGACGGTGGCAAGAGAGAGCGAGAAGGCAATGGTGACGCGCATCAGAGGGGAGAGTTCAATATGACTGCCAATCACTTGCACTAAATAGCCACCACCAATCAGCATGGCGATCGCGCCAACCCAAACTAACCAGTTCTCTTGAATGTTGGCTAGTAACTTATTGGCTTGTTTTTCAAACACAGACTCGTTGATTTGATTAAGGCGAGCAATATGTACGTCATCGGAGTCTGGATTGCAAGGTTCAAATATTAGTTTTTGCTGATGTTGCAATTGTTCGTTGTCGGCGAGATCTTGGATAGGATCTGACGCGATCTCAAGATCATCTAAGGTGGTGAATGCATTCGATGAAGAGGGCGATGACTCAACATTTGACGTCGGTTCAAAGCGTTGCTGGCTTTGAGGTGTGACGCACTCGGAAAGGCGTGAGCGTAACTCAGCTAACTCTTTATGCAGTTGAGATATTTCATCTTCCAATCTCGACACTCGGCCGACCGCCTTCAATGTAATGAGCATGGCGAAAAATGCCAAAATCACCGCTAATAAGGTAAACAACGCGTACTCCCTATCTAACAATGATGACGAATGTTCTGATTTGTCATCGCTTGTATTATTAAAGGTTAGTCCACTGTGTTACAGGCGAGCGAAATGTACAACATGGGTCGTAAAATTTGGGAGATGAGCGATTCATTATTAATGAATGGCAATGAAAACTGACAGCTTACCAATAGTGGGCTAAGTTCAAATTTTTCAATTATTTTAATTTCTTAGCGAATTAACTCTTATTAAGCAGCAAACTCTTGTGCTTGTTTGTGTGCGTTGAAAGAAGAGGTAACTGGCGCATCAAAGACGAAAATATCCTTGATGCGACTTCGTGTTTTATGATTCAGATTTAGTTAAGTTTACCCTCATCTAACGCTGCACTGACCCAAACCAGAGGTGCATTCCAGTTGATGGTGATCTCATTGAGCGACCAGGCATTGATATTGTCTTTGTAACAGGTTTGACCGATACAATTGCCTTTCATGCCCGCGGCAATAGGGTCACTAAAGTTGATGGAGTTTGGCCCTCCAATCAGCGCACCGGGTGCAGGTGCGGGTGAATTTTCATCAACGGCTTTTGCCCAGAAGCGGTGATGTGGATTTTGCGCTGCGCGAGTGCCGTAGCCTGTGACATATGAGATGTTCATTGGGTTTGCGCCCAGTACATAGTCCATCGCGTTGGCTACGGATTTCAAGTAGCGTATATCTTGGCTAAAGTCGTTGGCATAGATAAGGAAAATGCTGCGATTTACAAGGTTGGAATTTGAACCCCAAGGGTAAGACTTCACGCTGTAAGGAATGTGGTAGCCTTCATTTTTCATCTGGCCTACGTATTGGTTTGCGGTGTGGATAATCGCCTGACGTGCCTTAAGGGTCACGCCCTCTCCCAAGGTATGTGGCACAACCGCTAAACTGATGGTGCCAAGTGGCGCAGTATATTGCCAGAAGATGTCGCCATCGGTGGCCTGATTACCTTTTGGTGTTTCTAGGTAGTGAGGTGAAGCTTCTAGGAAGGCTTTATAGTTAGGGTTTCCTGTCGCAATAAAGAGCTCAGTTGCCGCCCAGTAAAAATCATCGCTTAGTGACAGATCATCATAAGGGCCAGAGCCGGTAAAGTTGTCATAAGCATAGATCTCAGGTAAGCGATTTGCCGCTTTCCAAGCGTTTTCAGCCGCCGTTAAACACTGTTTGGAGAAGCTCGCATCGATGTTTTTCCAGATACGTGAACATTGAGCACCAATTGCGGCAAGGTTGAGTGTTGCTGCTGTACTTGGCTGACCAACATAACGTTTTTGAGTGTCTTTGTGTGGAGGGAGAGGCATCCCTGTCCATACTTCATCGGCAATTTTATGGAACGCTAGGTGTGAACCATCAACTTTGCTCAGTTGCAACTTTTTGCCATCTGACTGGTCACCAATTGGCGCATACACCATTTTGCCTTGCGGAATTTGCATTGCAAGCATGAACTCTATATTCCAACGTGCTTCAGAAAGCAGCGCATTGACCCCGTCTTGTGGCTCAGGAATTTTTGCCGAGCCATCAGAGAATGGCAGCGCAGCGCCCTCGACCCATGTGCCACGTTCGTACAAATTTAGCAGGGTCCATGTCGTGATGCCGCTATTCACCGTGTATTTACCGTGATCGCCAGCATCATACCAGCCACCCGTGACGTCAATCGAAAAGTCACAGCCAGGCCAGTCATTGCCCCATGCGTCTTGCTTGTCGTAGCAGGTGACAATATCTTTAGTATGGCCAGCAGGTCTTGCTAGGTCGTCCCGTTGGACATATTGTGGCTTAATCTCAATACCACTGCGGTTTTGGTAAAAATAGGAAAACGCGTCGTGCTTCAATGAGTGGTAGATGTCATTGCGAATATCAAACGGGAACCCCGTTTCGTCATCAACGGTGATGGTCAGCCCTTTTTGCTGTGTGGTGTAATGAGACAGATCGATGCGGTGCAGATTTTCACCCGAGGCTGTATTGAGGCCAAACGGCGTGGTTTGGCCTAGGTCAATACTGATACCTTGTGCATTTTTAAGTGTCCAACGCAGTGGTTCCGTAGATTCAGACGCCACGAAAATAAATTTGTCGGCCTTTGGCAAAAAACCAACCTGGTTTTGACGAATTGGTGAGGTTTCTGCGATATGAATATACGGCTTACCGTCAATGGAAACGTTGGTGATACAAATGGTGGCAGGCTTCTGTGCGCCCATTTGGAACTGAAACTCACCGCCAGCGTCGCTATCGTGCTGCTGAGTAAATTGATAGCGATAAGACTGTGTGGTTTTACCAATCCGCGTGTCTTCAGTAAAGTAGTGAGTATAAGGAGGACCTTCATGTTGAATTAGGGTTTTAACCTGAGTATCGACATCGGCTCTCGCATCGAAACTGATGGTGTACTCTTGGCCTTTCTCAAGCCCCACACCACCGTGGCCTAAAATAATGCTCCAAGCATTGGTGCCAGGATTGGTTATCTCCATGCACGCTTCGTCGCCACTGGTGTCAATCGAGCCCCCCGCTGTCCACCAGCCATCGATGCCATTGGTAAAGTTGCCATTTCTAATCATTTCATCTGCTTGAGAAGCAGCGGTGAATGACAGTGAAATAACAAGGGATATGAGCGTCATATTCTGTTTTTTCATAGTTCCTCCGTATTCATTAAAGTAAGCTTACAAGGGCAATGTGTGGTTGGATATTGAACGATATGTGATTGTGAACTTGGTGGGCTTTGGTTTTCGAGTTCGTGATTGCACTTGCGAGATTAGGCCAGTACATGAATCAGTTTCATCGCAAAATGGATTATTGTGGGTCAGTAAATGGAAGTTTAATGAGGTCGTATAAAAAGCACTAAGGCTCGATTATAGTCTCAAGTCATTGTCCATGTTGAGATTGCCATTTGCCATTTGCCATTTGCCGTTTTGGCATGGCGAGGCGGGTATTCGAGTGTGTAACCGCATTGGTAGAATATTTTTGACTACGCCCTCGTTTTTCACTGTACTAGTATGGAAAGGTATCGAGAAGGTGCAGGGTTCTGGAGATAAGTACAGGCGATTGGGTGCGGAAAAGAAGATAGGTTATTTCTAAATTTTCGCATTGACGTCAATGTTAAGGATCGCAACAATGCGCCATTATTCCACTTCAAGGCTACATTATGGCACCGCAGACTAACCGAAAAGACTTACACCTAGACGCTGTTTTACATCATGACATGAGTATGAAACACAAAACAGCGGGTTTCGAGTCTGTCGAATTTGAACATTGCGCTTTGCCAGAATGTGATTTTAAAGGCATCGACTTATCGACAGAATTCTTAGGTCACCAACTGGCGTTGCCATTTCTTATTAGCTCAATGACGGGCGGCGCGAAAGAGGCCGAGATCATTAACTGCCGCTTGGCAGAGGCTGCGAGTGAAATGGGTATTGCGATGGGGGTTGGTTCGCAGCGCGTAAGCTTAGAAGACAGTTTACATTCAGGGTTAGGTAAAACCATTCGTGACCTAGCTGATGGCGTGCCTTTGTATTCCAATTTAGGTGCCGCCCAACTAAGAGATAAACAGCGTCTCGACAATGCACAACGCGCAGTCGACTTCATTCAAGCCGATGCATTGTTTATACACTTGAACCCAATGCAAGAAGCTTTGCAGCAAAATGGTGACTACAACTGGATTGGCGTGCTTAAGTCGATTGAGCAGTTAAAGCAACGCATTGATGTGCCGATGATCGTCAAAGAGGTCGGTTTTGGTATCAGCGGAGCGGTTGCCACACAATTGGTCGACGTTGGTGTGGATGCGATTGATGTCGCGGGGGCTGGTGGTACAAGCTGGTCTGCCGTCGAGGGTTATTGCCAGACTGACAGTAAAATGCAGCATGCAGCAGAACTGTTCCGTGATTGGGGTATGCCTACCGCACGATGTTTAGCGCAAATTCGAGGTCAATACTCAGAGTTACCATTGATTGCTTCTGGTGGGATATACAATGGACTTGAAGCAGCAAAAGCCATTCATCTAGGTGCAAACCTTGTTGGTCAGGCAGGCGCAGTATTGAGAGCTGGCACAATCAGCACACAAGCAGTAGTTGAACACTTAGAGCAAATGGCACTTGAGTTGCGTTTATCTTGCTTTGGCACCGGTTCGGTGGACCTTAAAGCATTAGTTCAAGCTCGACGGATGCACAAACAAACGCTCTATTAACGCATCGAAGTTGACTGAATTAAAATTGTCGATTTTTTAACACTGGCAATGATAATTTCGGTATATTTCATTCACTGTTTGTAACTGGGCACTTAATTTTATGAAAAATCTGGTACTGCTACTGTTGGCATCTTCCGCTCTTACCGCGTGTTCTGATGAAGTTGGCACCGAAGGCTGGTGTAACGATATGAGCGACAAAGCAAAGACAGAGTGGACCACTGACAATGCTTTGGATTTCGCTAAGTATTGTGTCCTTCAAGATGGCATTGGCAGTGAGCAGTGGTGTAAAAACCTGAAAGACAAACCAAAAGGTGAATGGACGGCGAATGAAGCGACAAGCTATACCAAGCACTGCATTTTCTAAATAAGCTATTCCTATGCGTTATAGCACAGGATGAATCATTACCACGCCGAGCATCACGCTCGGTTTTTTTTCGACTATACCTATGTATGTTGAGGTTGCTTGGGTATTTGGCTTTGTGCTGACGGACATGAACGCAATGCGTTGCTGCTGAGCCCAAGTTTGAAATAAGGATGATCAGCTATAGTTAGAACGTGTCGATCTTTTGAGTGGTGTGATGCATGAAGACAGAAACGACAGTAGTAATTCGAGCGAGTTTTCTCCACTTTATTGAAAACCCTTGTGACGTCGATGATGAATCTGCAAGTTATGAGTATCTAGCTGATGGTCTATTAGTTGTAGAACATGGTCATATTAAGCAGCTCAAGGCGTTTGACGAATCTGACTATAAACAGTACGAACACATTGAGGACTTACAAGGCAAGCTCATTATGCCTGGTTTTATCGATACCCATGTCCATTATCCTCAGACACAAATGATTGCTGCTTATGGCGAGCAGTTACTGGAATGGCTCGAGACTTACACTTTTCCAACAGAGAAGCAGTTTGAAAACAAAGCGCATGCCAAAGCAATGGCAGAGTTTTTTATCAAAGAACTACTCAAAAACGGAACCACAACCGCCCTTGTGTTTTGTACTGTGCATCCGCAGTCGGTTGATGCTTTGTTTGAAGAGGCGATGCGTTTTAACCTGAGGCTTATTGCAGGCAAAGTCATGATGGACAGAAACGCACCTGATTATTTGCTCGATACCGCGGAATCCAGTTATTCGCAAGTCAAAACATTGATTGAAAAGTGGCACAACCATCATCGATTACAGTATGCGATCTCCCCGCGTTTTGCCCCAACGTCGACACCTGAGCAACTCGCTGTCGCGGGACGATTGAAAAAGGAGTACCCCGATGTTTATGTTCATACACATCTATCTGAAAATAAAAATGAAGTGGAATGGGTAAAGTCACTTTTTCCTGAGTACGTCGACTATTTCGATGTGTACAAATATTATGGTTTGGCCGGGAATAAATCCGTTTTTGCTCATGCGATACACCTGTCAGAGCCTGAATGGCATGTGATCAAACAAACGAACTCTGTCGTCGCGTTCTGCCCAACGTCGAATTTATTCCTTGGCAGTGGCCTGTTTGATTTGGAAAAGGCCGAAAAATTGGCGATTCGCTTTGGTCTGGGTACAGATGTTGGTGCGGGCACGAGTTTTTCGCTGCTCCAAACACTAGGTGAAGCCTATAAGGTGGCTCAATTACAGGGTGAAAAGCTCTCCGCGTACATGGGTTTTTACCTCGCGACGCTCGGAGGCGCTAAAGCATTAAGCCTTGATGACAAACTTGGAAACTTTGAGACAGGAAAAGAGGCGGACTTTGTCGTACTCAACTGGTCTGCTACCGATTTACAGAAATTGCACGCTCGTTACTCACAAGGCTTGTCCGATCGATTATTCGCGCTAATGATGCTTGGTGATGAGCGCAATATCCACTCCACTTTCGTCGCCGGGGAATTGGCGTATGTAAATGGTGAATGATTCATTTCTTGTGCCTACAATAATAATTCCATGGCCAGCTCGTACTGTACGTTGACAAACATGTGAGGTTCGAAATGAAAAAGATCGTCTTAACAATGATAACGGCTATTGCACTCTTTGGTTGTGAAGATGTGACAAAGAAGATGGAACAAACACAAGAAGCCGCCAATAAGAGCATTGATGCTGCTCAACAACAAATGGTGGACATACAGGAGCAGGTTGAAGACGTCGATTTTAACCTCGGCTTATATGGGGATGCGGCAATTTCAGCCGAAGGGTTAGCGGCATCGGTGGAAGAAGCTCTGGATGTCGACTTTAGTGATGCCCAAGCGGTTAAGGAAGTAAAAGAGCATATTGCCGTCGCATATCACTGCTTCGTTAAAGATACTTCCGCTTCTACGGCCGAAGACTTGATTAAAAAAATTGTTGCGACTATCAACAGTGAGCAGTCTAAAACGTTAATTGAAGAAGGGGTTGAAAGCGCCAAATTAGTAAAAGAGTGTGAAATGTAAGCGCCAAGAAAAGAGGAGTGGCCTTCAGCGTTTGCTAAGCGGAATTACTTACTTCCACTAACTAGAAGTGATGGTTTAGTATTGCATGGTATCCCCATGATTGTTAAGGCTCAAAATGAAAAAGATTATCTCAACAATGATAATGGCGATGGCGCTGTTTGGTTGTGAAGACGCGACAAAGGCGATCGATCAGGCACAAGAGGCGGCTAACAAAGCGGTAGACTCGGTTCAAGAACAAATTGATATCATTCAAGATCATGTCGATTCAGTTGACTTTAACCTTGAGCAATTTGGTGAAGCGACGGAATCTGCCCAAGCGTTAGCGGCGTCGGTGGAGGAAGCATTGGATGCGGACTTCAGTGATCCAGAAGCGCTTGTTGAGGCAAAAGACGATATTGCCAATGCCTATCGTTGTTTGGTAGAGGCATCTTCCGAGTCAACCGTAGAAAAAATGATGGATAACATTCTGGCGTCTATCAGTAATGATGAAGCTAAATCTCTGATTAAAAAGGGGATTGATAAAGCTAAGGCCGCGAGTGAGTGTGTGATGTAAGCATCACCAGATCAGCAAAAGGAGGATACGATGATCCTCCTTTTTTCATTTATGTCGTTCTGAATGACCATTGATTGTCACCTATCTTCGAGTGATGAACTAAAATTTCATAGTGTTTATAAAAATGGATAAAGGTTCAAAATGAAAAAGACATTTTTTGCAGTGATGATGGCCATGGCGTTGATTGGTTGTGACGACGCTAATAAAGCCGTGGATAATGTACAAGAGGCGGCAACTGAAACCATGGACAAAGTCCAGGAGACCGCCAATGAGGCTACGGAAGTGGTTCAAGAGCAAATGGAAAAGACCCAAGAACAAGTTGATTCAGTCGGGTTTGACTTCGAGCAATTTGCATCCACATCGGAGACGGCTAAGACACTGTCTAATACGGTAAAAGACGCGATGAATGTGGACTTCAGTGACCCGCAAGCTATCGAAGAAATGAAAGATCGCATTGCCAACGCCTATCAATGCTATGTTGAATCAACCTCCGAATCGGAAGCCGCAGATGCGATAAATAGCATGATGGCATCAGTGAACAGTGATGAGGTGAAGTCATTGATAGAAAAAGGCATTGAGAAAGCCAAAGCGGTAAAAGAGTGCGTGATGTAAACGGCACGCTAATCGGAAAGAGGGGATGAGGTTATCCCCTTTTTTGTGTCAAATAGCATGCTGTTGTATTGATTGGTCTATGCGCTTGGAGGCCACCCCCTCGCTGCATGGCACTTTAAACTAAGAAGAAAAAATAGAGAAAACAAACGAAGGCCAGCAATGTGGCGGACAGCACTGGATAGAGAATGTAAGAGTCTTGATGGCTGGTGCGCTGGTAGCATAGCGAAACTAGCAAAATGTTATACACCACAAGCAACAGGCTTATCATGGTGCCACTATTGAGATTGAGGCTCGAAAGTTGGGTGAGAAAAAATGCTAACAAAAGGTAGTCGAAAATGATCAGCCAAAGAAAGGCTTTTTTTAAAGCATCATTTTTGTTTTTAATAGGCGCAGGTACGGGCATATTGAACTCAACTAAACAGTCACAGCAACATCGGTTAATTGGTAGAAAAGGTCACGCAGTATTAAAGCCCTGGTGACCTTCTAGGGGGTTAGAGGTTTTGAATTTCCGTTTTTGGTGAGTCCGAATCCACCGAATAACGAATGATTTCCTGGCGAAAAACAGGCTGATTAAACTCTGCTTTTTGTTTTGCTTTTTGTAATTCGCTGTCTTGCTGATTACCAAATAACGTTGCCAACACCTGTGAGGCGGGGGTCGTTAAAACAAATAATTCAATACGACGGTTTTCGCTAGAATCTGGCTCTTCTGGATTAAGCAGGGCACGATCCGACATCCCAGTCACTTGCAAGACACGATCATCTGGCATGCCACCTTCCACCAAGGTGTTTCTTGCCACATCGGCACGAGAAGCGGATAGCGCCCAGTTCGATTGTCGACCAAATCGCTTCTTGAATGGCGTCGAGTCCGTATGACCACTGATGATCAATGGATTGCTGATGCGTTCGAACACAGGGGCAAGCGCAAGTAATAAGTCTTCAAAGAAAGGGGTTAACTCTGCACCGCCACGGCTGAACATGTGCTGCTTGTAATCATCTTGCAGAACAATGCGCAGACCCTGTGGTGTAATGGTGACGTTAACGTTACCTTGCGCACTGATTTGTCCCACGACTTCATCAATTACCTTAGCGAGCAGAGCAAGTTGTTCCTGGCTGTCGAAATTACCTGGGATAAGCGAGTCAATCTCTGGGCCATCGCCGTCACCTTGGAAGAAGGAGCTGACGACATGGTTAGAGTTGTGTTTACTTGGCACAGAAGAGTCCTGTGCCAAGTCGATAGGAGAGATACTTTGTGAGGTATCGAAAGGGTTACCGTAGCTCTTATCAAAAACACTCGAACTATGAAGGTGCGCCACAATGGCTTTACGCTCTTCCTTGTCGACCACTTGCATGACCCAAAGGACAAGAAACAGCGCCATTAACGCGATCATGAAGTCGGCAAATGCGACTTTCCACGCACCACCATGAAACTCATCATGGTTATTTGCTTTTGCGCGTTTGAACACCACATGCTCTTGTTTTTGCATTATCCCTCCTGCTCAGCTAGCCACTTCTCCATTTGGTTGAAAGTTGGTTTGATGTCTAACTGAATGTGTTTACGACCAGCGTCGATAGCAAGCAATGTTGGCTTTTTCGCTACGTAAGCAACCAGAGTGGCGCGTACACATTCGAAAGCCGTCATGTTTCGTCTAACGCGTTGAGCCATAGCGTTACTGAGTGGATCTAAACAACAGTAACAACCGAAAATACCAATGAATGTACCAACGAGGGCGGCGGCAACATGATAACCAACCAACGCAATTGAGCCGTCAATGGCTTGCATGGTGATAATGATGCCACCGACTGCCGCAAGAATACCGAACCCAGGAAGTGCCTCTGCCGTGCGCTGCATAGAGCGTGAAGGTAAAAGCATCTCGGTTTGAATCGCTTCGATTTCTTGTTCTAATAGTCCCTCTAATTCATGAGGCGACATTTGTCCCATTGCCATTAAACGTAAATTGTCGGTAATGAAAGAAATGAGACGATGATCGTTACTGATTTTCGGATAAGCGAGGAAAATTGAGCTCTGTTCTGGTGATTCAATGTGCGAATCCAGAAACTTAAAGCCACGGCTGCGAGCGGTTTCGAGCAGGTTGTTGAGTAGCGCCATTAGCTGCATGTAGTACTCATACTCTTGACGCGGGCCAGAGATGGTCGCACGTACTTGCTGGCGCATTTCTTTTAACACTTGTGGCGGGTTACCAATGATCAGTGAGCCTGCTGCCGCACCTATGATGATCAAAAACTCGGCTGGCTGCCAAATAGCGCTGAGTTTACCGCCTGCCCACATGTATCCGCCGAAGACACACATCAGGACGGTAATGGCTCCAAAAAACTTTTGCATCTTGTGACTCCTAAGAGGACATTAATTGGTTGAGTTGTTTTAGCGCTTGTTTGTGCAACTGACAGATGCGAGGTGGCGTCAGATCGAGCACGAGCGCGATTTCATGGAGGTTGAGCTCATGTTGATAGAACAAAGTGAGCAATAGTTGATCGCGTTTCGACATTTTTCCCAGCGCAGTGTCTAAGCTACGCCGGATGTGCTCATGTTCCATACCGTCATACTGACCACCAAAGTGGCTGTCGCTGCCGGTTTCCATTAATTGATCAAGGCTTTGCATCTCCCCTGCAAGAGCTGCATTTTGACGGTTGTAATAGTCTTGCTCATCAGTGCCGAGTGCTTTGATGATTTCAGCGTCGGTTGGCATTCTGCCTAGCGCTCGAGTGAGGTCTCGTGTCACGTCGTTAAGCTCATGTGCTTGCTGTCGGGTCTTGCGTGAGCGCCAATCCAAACGGCGAAGCTCGTCCAAAATAGCCCCTCGAACACGACAAACGGCAAAGGCGGGGAAGTGCGGATCATCCACATCCCCATAACGACGTCCGGCTTCGACAAGTGCAATCAAGCCAATTTGCTGCATGTCTTCAATACTGCAATGTGAGGTCGCATGAACGCGCAGTTGGTTTACGACGCGCTTAACCATGACTTGATGACGCTGCAGCAGTGCATTTTCATCAATCGGGCGCGACGGCGTATTCACTTCCTCCGTCGCGGTATAACTTTCCTGTAAGTTCATCTCCAACATAGCTGTGCTCCGTTATTGCACAACGTACTTGGTCAGCAAAACATCATCGATATCACGTACGATGTCGGTTTTTGCGAACGAAAGCAGTAGGTTCTCTTTGATTTCGCTTTGCAGGATATCAATGGCACCTGCTTGCTGAAGCTCATCAAAAGTTTTGTCGCTGAACAGTTTTAGCAGTGAGTTTTGAACCATCGGCATGTAGGCATCAATGTCCTTAATGCGCTCTGGGCGGCGTGTTTCCACCGCAAGTTCCAGCATCACAAAGTGAGTTTGCTTTTTGCCTTTGATGGTCAGCACCACTTTATCTAATGGATGAAAGCTTGGGCCTTTTGTCGTTGGTTGCTCAGAAGTTAAGAATGCCAACGGTGAATCTTCCAATAAGGCGCTAACGCTAGAGTCTGATGATGAAGACTCTGAACTTTTGTTGAGGTACCAAATACCGCCGACCACAGTGGCAGCGGAAACGAGGGCACTGGTGATGATCATGGTGATAAACAGGGCGATCATTTGTTGTTTGGTCATAACCTTTTTCCTCGATGATGCATTAGGCTTGAGTGTTCAGCCAATGCTCTGAATAGTTTGTTGTATTAGATTTGAAGGCGTTGGTTTCACGCGCGGTAAAGACGTTTGCTTCTTCTTGAGTGCCGTCATGAGAGTGTCGCTCTTGACCTTGATCCGAGCCAACGTTGACGTCTACGTGAACGAAGTTCTGCTCTTGCAGTTCAGTTCGAAGGCGCTCAGACACTTGCATCAGTGCCTCACGGGTTGCGGCGGTATTGGCGTTGATTTGTACGCTCAAGCGGTCGCCTTCAACACGCACCAACAAATCCAATTTGCCAAGCTCTGGCGGGTCGAGACGAATCTTGGCTTCTTGCAGGTTTTGCTGAGCTTGTAAAGTCACGCGATCTTGCAGCACTTGCATCATCTGCTCGCCCCATTTACCGGAACTGGTATCCACGCGAACGGCCGCCCACTCCGCACCTTGAGCTTGAGTTGCTGCAAGCGGTGAGGTTGGATTTGAATGTTGCGCTGTTGTTGTCTGCGATTGCGTGTTGGCTGCGAATATTTGCCCGTGAGCAGATTGATTCAGCAACGGTTGCAAATCAGAAGCAGAAACTTTAAGCGAATTTGCCGCGCTCGCTTGAACACCACTTTGGTTTTCTTGCGTAGGGGAGGTAAGCATTGAATTGGCTTGGGCGCCCATGTTTGCACTGTGCGAGGTGCTATTTGCCGACACTTGTGCAAGCTGGTTGGTTTCGCCTTGCTTAATCGCCGCCTTACTTATCCCTTGCATGAGAACTTGCGCTTGCGTGGCCAGATTCACCTCTGATGAAGCATTACCTAGTAACGTTTCATCAGAGGTGTCTTCTGTGTGGAGCTCTGGTGAACTGACATCAGGTTGCATCGCTTCCGCTGGTGAGGCTTGCGTATTTAAGCGAAATCCGGCAACGGTGATAGACGCGTTGGTTTGACCCTGTTGAGTGACCGTGGCTGAATTTGCTAGCGAAACGCCTTGCTCTGAACGCGCGTGAGAGATCTTCCCTACGGCGGTAGATTGAGAAGGTGAACTCGCAGGCATTGAGTTGGTGACCATCATTGCGTTAGCTCCATCGTCATTGCAAGTTGATACGCCATGGCTCGTTCCTGTTGGTCGTTAACCATATTCATCTCTTGCTGTAGTTCGCTGGTGGCTTTCTCGAGTGCAGCAAACGCAGTTGCATGCACCGTTTTTGCTCGCTGGATTTCCGGTGCGAGTTTCATATCGTTCAAGAAAGGCTTATGACTGATAAGCAGTTCGCGCAACTGTAAATCGTAGCGTTTTAGTGCTTGCCAATCGGCTGTTTTAGTAGCGATTTGGATCAGTTTTGATAAGTGGCGAAATCGCTCCGGCGACACTTTATGCTTGCTGTCCAAAGTTCATCCATCCTTCTCGAACGTTACCCATCACACGCTCTACGTTGTCCAAACGCTCTGCGTCATTTTGAGTGCTGCCGTAATACAACTCGACTTGGCAGAAATCGTAGAGTTGACGCAAGTTCTCGGCGATCTCTCCGCCATTCTCTTCATCCAATGCGCTGCTTAAGCCGATAAGGATGTTCATGCACTTGTTAATGCCAATTCCTTTTTCTTCGAGGCGATTCGCAGCAAGGTGACCGCGAATACGTTCAATTTCATCGAGTAACCCATCGATCAGCATGACGACGAGTTGGTGTGGATTAGCGGATGCTGCTTGAGCATCCAGATCGACCTGTTGGTATGAGTCGTAGCCGGAATCCATGAGCATAAGTATTTCTCCTAAAGCGTTAACCAAACAGCGACATGGTTTGGTTCATTTGCGTCATTAAGGTGTTCATTTGAGTAAATTGGGTGAGGTAGCGGTTGTACGACATCTCGTACTTGCGCTCTAAAGAGACTTGTTTGTCTTCAATGCGGTCCATATTGGCTTGCAGCGCATCTTTACGAGAATTGAACGTGCCAGACGAGAACTTCAAAAACGGTTCTGCCATATCATCGAGTGAGTCGAGCAGGGCACCATCACCGTTAAACATTGCTTCAAGCGCAGCGCTGTTACTCTTCTGTGCTTCGGCGAATTTGTCTTGGTCGACTTTCATTTTTCCATCGCGATCGATAGTGATGCCGACTTCGCTCAAACGCATGCCGCCATGTTCGCCACGAACAAGCGCATTTAATTGGCTTTCAATCGAACGTAGCGTTGGGTCACTGGCTAGAACGCCACGCGCTTGGTCTTCGCTACCAATTTGTGTGTACTCATCTAGCGTAGAAATAAGGGCGTTGTAGGTGTCGACAAATTTAGTGACTTGCTCATTCGTGCCTTCAAGGTCTGCACCGACTTCCATCGAGATAGGGGCTTCACCTGAGTTTTGTGCTTTGGTGACCGTGATGTCGACACCATCGATCACACCTTCAAAGGTATTGCTTGAGTTAGTCAGTTGCAGCCCTGTACCTTCCGCGCCAAGCCAGATAACAGCATCTTGAGGTTTACTGATTTCTGTTGTGTTGGTGAACGCATCTTCAAACCACGCTTGTCCTGTGCCAGTGGCACTGACATTGATGCTGTTCGCAACGCCTGTCTCGGTACTGGAGAGCATGAAGTGTGTTTGGCCATTTGAACGCACAAGCGTGGCATTCACGCCTGGGTTATCAGGGTTGTTGTTGATCGCGCTGACTAGGTCCGTCACGGTCGCTTTACCATCACCGTCAGTATCCACCGTCGACATATCTAACGTCATGGTTTCACCATTGATGGTGAACTCTAACGTACCGGTAGTTGGGACCTCGGTAGTGGCCTCCAAGTCTGCAGGCATACCGGTAGAAATCTGATGTGAAGTAGCCACTTGCTCAACGAAAATCTGGTAGTTACCGACTAATGCGTTGGCATCGGCACTCGCGGTGAAAAAGCCGTCTTGAGAGGTCGTTGCGGTATTTTTGATGATGCTGTTTGTGCTGCTGTTCATCTCGTTAACCGCAGATCGGAAGTCACGCAGCGCACTTTCGACTTTACCTAGAGCAGCCAACTGTGTTTGGTAGCGATCGGCTTGCAATTGGTAACGTTGCTGAAATGGCTGAACGTCTAACGTGGCGAACTGGGTTGCCATGGTAATTGGATCTAACGAACTCATGAGGTCGCTCCCTCTCTCATCTGTATTTGGCTTTTCTATGCCAGTAATAAATACTCAATCGCAAGATGTGTGCCTGATATCTATGTCTATATAAAACAGTATCTTACGGGCTATTCTGTGTGTTGGGAGGAAGCGACTTTTCCACCTTGCTGGTTCCGCTTTCCCCTTGATAGCTAATGGGGTTCCCAAATAAAAAAGGCGACCAAAAGTGGTGAAAGATTTAATCCAATGGAGGGAAGAAAAGCGAGGCATGAGCGAAATGCATAATGCGCAAATTTAGGCGTTTACTGCTAAGGGATTCAGATTTTTCTGATCCTGTTTGAATGCAAAGGTTTGCTATCTTATGCCCCTGCAATTTTTGTGGTTGCTAGCGGCTGGCTATTCCCCCCCCCCCTAATTCGACTAAAAAAGAATGACAATAATGAATGACTTTGTTTTACGACTGATGAAGTGTGCTCGTGCATATGAGGCTTTCATCGGTACCAAACTGCTCAGTAAACAGAACATTAATGCCGAAGAGCTGGTGAGCATCCGTGTAGAGACGCTTTCTCGATTTCCAGAGCTCAAAGCGTATGAGCCACATCGAGGTGTGGAATCTGTCGAACTGGAACTGTTCAACAAGTTTCTTCTCGCTAACAACGAAAAAGCCTCCCGGATACGAGGAGGCTTTGATTTTTTGGACGAATTAAATTTTGCGCGTTATTAGCGAATAGTGAGTCTCTATTAACGCAGTAGCGACATTGCCATACCTGGTAGCTGGTTAGTTTGAGAAAGAACCGTTGTACCTGCTTGCATTAGCATTTGGTTCTTCGTCATGTTTGAAGATTCAACGGCAAAATCAGCGTCTGTGATACGGCCTTTCGCTGCCGATGTGTTTTCAACCATGTTGCTTAGGTTTACTACAGTGTGGTCTAGGCGGTTGATTGTTGCACCCAAACCAGAACGTGCTGCACCTACTTCATCAATCGCTAAAACTAGCGCATCCATTGCTGCGGTTGCACCTGCGCCAGTACTGATGTCTAGGCCAGGAACGGTTGCGCTGAGAGCGGTATGTGCCGCAGCAACATCAGTATCTACTGTTGTAGCTAAGTCTAGAGTTTCTGCAGAAGAAGAGCCGATTTGTAGAGTAAGGCCGCCTGCTTTAATACCGTTTGCGGTTATAAGTGGGTCACCAGCATACTTAGTATTAGTCATGATGTTTTGTAGCTCAGTACCTAGTTCTGCAAACTCTTTTTGAAGAGCACCTTGGTCTTTAGCCGTGTTTGTGCCGTTTGCAGACTGAGTTGCTAGGTCGTTCATGCGGTACAGAATGTTAGTTGCTTCATCGAAAGCACCTTCCGCTGTTTGTAGCATAGACATACCGTCTTGTGCATTACGCATCGCAACGCTCATACCGCGAGTTTGAGCTTCTAAACGGTTAGAGATCTGTAGGCCAGCTGCATCGTCTGCTGCAGAGTTAATACGGTAACCCGTGCTCAAACGCTCCATTGCTGTGTTCAGTAGGTTACTAGTGTTGCTTAGCGTGTTTTGAGTAACCAGCGAAGCGTAGTTAGTGTGCATTGATAGAGCCATAATCTGTTCTCCTTGATTGTTCAATGTGGGACTATCGCCCCGCTCACTAACTAGAGGCGGTCGGTTGGCTTTAATGATTAATTGGAAATTTAAAAATTTTGCCAAAATCGCCAATTTTGATGGTTTTTGGTGATATCTATTCCAGAAAACTCGTATTTTAAGGCTGTTCAGACATAAAAAAGGGCGAGTTCTTATTTCTGAACTCGCCCTTTATCGTTACCCTATTTATTCATCGTCGAACGATTTAAACGACAATGAGGTGGGAATATCACTGAAATAGCCAAAGTAATAATTCGCACCGAGTAAGCGGTAGCGATTGAGTTCATTTTGGCTGGCGACTCTCCCTGCTACCCAAGGAAATTGATTGTGACGAAGAAAGCGCGCGATAGGCAGAAACGCGTGCTGATCTTGTTTGTTTTCCATTGTCACGGATAGCTTAATCATATCAGGTTTAAACTCTGCTATGCGTTCGAAGTGCACTTGTCTGGTCGCGATTTCAAACCATAACGCATACGCGTTGTCTTTTAACAGCTCAACCAAAGTGGTGACTTGCTCGTGCAGGCAAAGGGATTCATCGGCTTGTAAAGAGGGCACGACATGTTGAAATGCTGCCTTGTGGAATTGAATCATCTGATTCAAAAAATGGCGGCCTGCTTGCCATAATAAGGCGTCGATCCGAATAGGCACAACGACATTGCTGATAAGATCCGGATGAAAGGTATCGAGCTGGAACTGAGTTTGGCGCAGGGCTAAATACAAGCTGTATAAATCTAAGCAATATTGCATTTGCTCAGACAATTCAAACTGATAAACACTCTGCTCGCCACGTACACCAAAGCGCAGGGTGAGGTGTTGGTATGCCACCTCACCGGTTTTGGTTTTACGGATGGCTTGACAGGCGTGTTGAATGTCATTGTGTTTGAGCGCATCAAACACCAGTTGGTCGTCGTCCGTGACAATATGTTGCAGTGCGAGGCCGCATAAATAATCGTACATCGCTGTTGTTGATATGAGATTAGCCAAGGTTTCCTACCACGTTGATCTGTTTATTTTCTGGAATTTCATTGTAAGACAGTACCGCCAATCCTTGGGTAAAGGTACGTGCGTAACGCGCCAGCAGTGGTCGCAATTGGGGCATCACCAGTAAGATGGGTGGCAAGCCTTGTTGTTTAAGTTGCTGACGAATCAAAGGCAAGTTCTGTTGGAACTGACTAAGGATGTTTGGCTCTATTGGGAAGCTATCGAGCATGACAGCGCCTGCTGTTTGGGCTTGTTGTAGAGAAGCCATCAGCATTTTCTCAAGTTCATCCGATAAAGCGTAGACATTCAGTTCGTTTTTTTGTCCTGCGACTAAGTTCACCAGAGTGCGTTTCAGCGCGCAGCGTACATCCGCCGCAAGCAAAATTGGCTCTTTGGTATTTTCAGAAGACTCCAACATGGTATTAGCGATGGTACGAATGTCTTTCAGTGGAACTTGGTCAAGCAGAAGCTGACGGTAGACCTTAAGTTGCTGTGCTGGGGTCAGTGCAGCGGCTAAGGCTTCGGCCAATTTGGGTGCTTGCGCAGTCAAACGTTGAGTCATGGCTTCAACGTCGTCATGGGTGAACAACTCAGCCAAATTGGTTTTCATGATTTTGCTGATGTGTGTCGCGATCACAGTACCATCGTCAACCACCTGATAGCCCATGTTGAGCGCTTTGGCTTTGTCTTGATGTTCAATCCAAACGGCAGGCAACTGGTAGGCAGGATCGCTGCCAAGAATACCATCGACTTCGCCATAGGTTTCACCAACGGCAATCGCCATGAGACGTTCTGGCTCGATAAAGCCTTGTTCAATAACTTCACCGTTCAACGCAATGGTGTATTGGTTTGGTTTTAAACTTAGGTTATCGCGAATACGCACTTCTGGTAGCAAGAAGCCCACTTGCTCAGAGAGGTTACGGCGCACGCCACGAATACGCTGTGCTAAAGGCGCACCTTGTTCTTTGTTGACCAAGTGAACCAAACGATAGCCCAACGCAAGAGACAGCGTGTGGACATGAGGAATATCGTCCCAAGTGAGTGCAGTTTCTTCTACCTGCATCGCATGAGAGAGCGCCTCCACTTGGTCGATTTGGGTATCTTGCACCGGCTTTTTGCTTTGTCGCCACCCTGCAAATGCCAACACGGCGGCAAAGGTGAAGAACGCAAGATGAGGCATACCCGGGACCATTCCAATGATTGCCATGATGGCCGCAACGGTATACAAGGTTGCTGATGTCGCGAGCAACTGCTTATGCATGGTTTCCGACATGCCGTCATCGCTGTCGTTAATGCGCGTCACGATAATGGCGGCCGCGGTTGCTAGCAATAGTGATGGAATTTGAGCAACTAAACCATCACCGATAGTCAACAGGGCATAAGTCTTGAAGGCTTCTGACGCTGGTAATCCGTGCTCGAACACACCAATGCTGATACCACCGATGATATTGATGAACAGGATAAGCAGACCCGCAACCGCATCACCACGAACAAATTTAGACGCACCATCCATTGAGCCATGGAAGTCGGCTTCGTTCGCGACTTCTTTACGGCGCTGACGGGCGGTTTCTTGGTCAATTAAGCCTGCGTTTAAATCGGCATCGATGGCCATTTGTTTGCCTGGTAGAGCATCCAAGGTAAAGCGTGCCGAGACTTCGGAAATACGCTCACCACCTTTGGTGATCACAACAAAGTTAATGATCATCAAGATGATGAACACCACCATACCGACCACGTAGTTACCGCCGATCACCACTTCACCGAAGGCTTGAATTACCTTACCAGCAGCATCGCTGCCGTTGTGACCTTCAAGCAATACGATACGCGTTGAAGCCACGTTTAGAGTGAGGCGAAGTAAGGTCGCGACCAGCAAAATGGTTGGGAAAATCGAAAAATCGAGAGGTCGCTTCGCTGTCGTGCTGACCAGTAATACCAAGATCGCTAACACGATATTGAAGGTGAACAGCGCGTCCAATAGCAATGGTGGTAAAGGCAAGATGACCATTGCCAATACCATCAACAAGACGATTGGAATACCAATGTAGCCTTTAGTGGAAGTTTGAAGGTGTTTTAACCGGTTAAACATACTCTGTGTCCTTGGGTAAACGCGGGTTAATCAGTGTTGCAAATGCTTTGGAATTGAAAAATGAGGCAAAGGCGTCGGTTCCTTTCCGTCCCCTTTACGAAAGGCTTTCAACTGCAAAACGTAAGTTAAAATATGGGCCACTGCGATATAGAGTTGGCTCGGAATGGCCTGCTCAATCGCTGTGGTGTGATAAATCGAACGAGTCAGCGGCGGCGAGTTGATGATCTCGACTTTGTTCTCGCGGGCGATGCGTTGAATGTGCATCGCGGTTTCATCGACGCCTTTTGCCACCACAAATGGTGCATCGGACAGCGACGGCTCGTACTTCAATGCCACGGCGTAGTGGGTCGGGTTGGTGATCACCACGTCTGCGGTTGGCACCATTTTGTCGATTTTACGGCGAGCAAACTGCTGCTGAATTTGGCGAATGCGTTGTTTAACTTCTGGTCGACCTTCGTTGTTCTTGAACTCCTCTTTGAGTTCTTGTTTGGTCATGCGCAGCTCTTTGAGGTGCTCCCAGCGTTGGTAAGGAATATCAAGTACCCCAAACAGCAATAGGGCGAACCCCATCAGCAGCAGACCTTCAAACAAAATCGACATGATCAGTGAGAAGCCTTGGCTGAGTGGTAAGTTTTGCATGCCAAGTAGCGGCTGTAGATGGTTGTCTAGGTAGCCATAAAGAATGCCGAAGATGACGAGTACTTTAAAAGTCGATTTGACCAATTCCACAAGTGAGCGAGTAGAGAAAATACGTTTAATGCCAGAGATAGGGTTCAGTTTGCTGAGTTTTGGCATGACGTTCGCAAGGCGGAACATCCACCCACCCAGCACCATGCTGCTGCCAAAGGTGACAATGATGATTACTGAGAAGAGGGGCAATAGCATCTCAATGATCACCGCCAAGCTCTGACCAAGGTGTTCCACCAATTGCTTTGGGTTTTCCAAGTCGGCTTTGGTTAGGGTCATGTTGTAACGGAATACGCCAGACATGCATTCCCAAATACTGTTGAGTTGGGAATAAAAAAACATCGCAACGGCTAGGAAGATAACGGCGGTAGTGAACTCTTTTGCGCGCGGAATTTGCCCTTCCTGACGGGCTTTTTTGACCTTCTGGGGCGAGGCTTTCTCGGTTTTGTCTTGAGACGACTGTTCGCTCATGCGCCCCCCAACATAAAGTTATTCAAGAAACGAATGGTGTCGTGAACTAACGCGGTATAGCGACTAGGCACGCCAGAGACAGAGATCAACACGCTGAACAAACCTAAGAGCATGGTCATGGGAAAGCCCAACGCATAAACGTTGAGTGATGGCGCTGCTCGGTTCATCACACCAAAGCTGATGTTGGCGAGCAGCATAGAAACGATCGCTGGTAACGCTAAGGCAAGCGCAGAAGCAAACATCCACCCAAAGATGTTCACAACGCCTTGCAAGGAAAGGGCGGAGATACCCGATCCCACAGGCCAAATGACAAAGCTTTGAATGACGATATCGATAACCAATAAATGCCCTTCAAGTGCAAGAAACAACAAGGTCGAGAAGATAAGGAACATGCGGCCTAGAATCGCCACAGACAAACCATTAACCGGATCGTTCATCATCGCCATACCCAAGCCCATTTGTAACGAGATAGTCTGGCCGAGCATGGTGAATACATTGAACAACATATGCAGGATTAAGCCGAACATCAGGCCCCATATCGCCTGTTCGAAGGCTAAGAAAAGCGAGGTCATCGAGAACAGTTCGACTTCTGGCATTGGTGGCATAAGTGGTGCGGTGATCACCACAATCGAGAGCGCAAGCAAGCTGCGAACCCAGACTGGAATCAGCGCGTCACCAAAAAATGGCATGGAAATGAATACGGCACCGATGCGAAAAAATGGCCACCACAGCTGACCTAGAATCACGGACAGTTCCGCAAACGTGATCGCCATTAGCCGATCATCCCTGGAATATTGTGGAACAAGAAATCAAACAATTCCATGATTTTACGTAGCATCCAGTGACCCGCAAAAATCACCATCAGCAGCGTGACTAACAAACGTGGCAGGAAGCTGAGGGTTTGCTCGTTAATTTGCGTGGCAGCCTGAAATACCGCAATGCAAAGACCAACAATCAACCCCGGCAAAACCAAGACGGCTACCATCAAGATGATCAGCCAGACGGCGTCAGAAAATAGTGTAACGGTGAGTTCTGGTGTCATATTGCGCTCCCATTACCCAAAGCTGGCGGATAGTGTGCCGACAGTCATCGCCCAGCCATCCACCAGAACAAACACGACAAGCTTGAATGGCAGCGAGATGATCAGTGGTGACAGCATCATCATACCCATTGCCATCAATACACTGGCAACGACAAGGTCGATGATCAGAAACGGGATAAACAACATGAAGCCGATTTGAAATGCGGTTTTCAGCTCACTGATGACGAAAGCAGGCAACACGACAGCAAATGAAATATCTTCGACGTTTTGGTCGATAGGCTCGTTGGCAATACGCAGCATTTGCTCCAACGAGCTTTGGTGGGTTTGTGCCAACATAAAGTGACGAACAGGTTTTTCTGCCACCGAAAACGCTTGCATCAAGGTAATTTCACCCTTGTCATACGGCTTGAAGGCGTTGTCGTAAATATCGGTCCAGACAGGGCGCATGATAAGCAGCGTCAACGTTAGTGCAATGCCGACCAAAACTCGGTTTGGCGGACTCTGCTGCAAGCCTAACGCCTGACGCAATATGGCTAATACTACGATAATGCGTGTAAAGCTTGTGGCCATCAAGATGAAGGCCGGCAAGAAGCTGAGTGCCGTCATTAGCAAGAGGATCTGTAGCTTAACACTGTATTCTTGCTGCGTGTCACCGTCGGAAACGGATAAGATGGTTAAGCCATTGTCTGCCGCCATGGTTGGCAGCGTAAACAACAGTAAACCAAGTAATGTAATCACCAGTAAAGGCAACCGACACTGACTGTCACTCAGAACATTCATCGCGCAACCCACCTGAATTTATCGGCCAACGCCGCTAAGCGCAGAGTCATGGACATCGATCAGGCGTAGGCCATATTTGTCGTTAATGACCACGACTTCTGCTTGTCCCATCAGAGAACCATTTACTTTCACATCAAGAGGTTCGCCATTGAGTTTGTCCAGTTCAATCACTGTGCCTTCACCCGCTTTCATCAAATCGCCTAGTGGGATTTCTTTACTCGCGACTTCTAAGGTAACGGTAACAGGAATGCTTTTAAAAAAGCTCAAATCGCGTTCTGTTACCGGTTCTGCTTGGAATGGTTGCTCTGGGGCAAAGTCTTCTAGCTGAAAATCGTCAAAGTTCAAATCATCGGCGTCGAATGCTGTGGTTGCTTGGGCTTCGCTCATCGCTGCGATTCCTTATCTGGGTTAAAAATCAAAACAAGTTGATCGTCTTGCTCGGCAATACGACCAGTGAAAAGTGACTGATTGCCAATACTGACTGGCACAGTATTGAGTAACTCTATCGGTAAAATATCATTCGGCTTCAGTCCGATAACATCACTCAATGCCATATTTTTTTTACTGAGTACGACATTGAGTCGAACAGGCGTTGACGCCAGAGAACGGCAAAATGGCTGATACAGGTCGACATCGGATTGTAATTTCAATTGATCTATTAAGGTTTGAATCAACTGACTATCCAATTTGAGATGAACCGCACCTTGGCAGTCATCGAACGCGATAGAAAGCTCGGCATGCAGTCCGATGCCTCTTGGCGTTTCGTACTCGCAGGCTTGCCACATTTCTTGAGGTGCTAGCCAGTTGATGATGATTCGACTAATACGCTCTTGAAGGCGCAAGTCACTCGCAGTCAAGCTTGTAGAGGCGCGCTCTGTTGCCGCACCGTAAAAACGGTCAGCAAGCTTGATTAATGCTTGTGCGTCTCCGTGGATATACACCATGCCGCCATCTTGATGCTGATAAATGGAGGTTTGGTCTTTATCCAAGAAAGTTGGTGAAAATCTGTGTAGCTCTACTGAAACTAAGTTTGCTTCGATTTTGTTGGTGCTGAGCCAATTTTGTAATTCATTGGTTAGGCTAGAACAAGATTCTGAAATCAAACTTTCGAGCTTTTCTCGAATGATATGAATAGGTTTGCCTAATAATTCTACATCAAGAAGTTTGATGTCGGAAATAGGCTCGTTGTCTCTGCTTTCCATTTATATTTTACCGTGCCTTAACATTCGAAGTTGTTTTAACTTAATAGCGTGTAGTCTACACAGAGTTTTTTACTAACCTTTAGTTTCAACTTTAAATAATGTGACTTTAGTTCATATGTTGATTTGCGGAGGCAATGAGGCACTTTTCATAAAAAATAAAAAGAGTTATTTTTGTCCTATAAATTCAAGATAAGAATATAAGTTCATGTGTTAATTATCTGGAATGATCGGTTAAATTCACAGCAATTCTTGAACACAAACATCATGCGTTACTTTCTGATCATGAAGCCATTCATTTATAGGTACGAGTGGAAATTCGTTCTTTGTACGCTTATTGACCACTTTCAATGTTTTAGAATAGGGAATCAATATGATTAACTATGCCAGACACCCTAATATGATGGCATATTTGAGAAATCTAACTAAGTCAAGGTTATGTAAGAAATACGTTTTAACAAAAATATCAAAACTTATATTTGTCATGATTATGACATGGTCAAAATTAACCTTGGCAGGTGAAAGTATCATTGTTCCTATGGATCTATCGAGTTGGGATTATAAAGGAAATCAACTTGAATGCAGATTAATTCATACGGACATTCCATATGGGAAGTTTTACTTCCGGGCGGAAACTGATAATCGCCTTTTTTTTATTTCAGAAGTAAAAGATGGCGATGAAAAATGGAATAGCGCTTCTCTTCAAACTCAAAGTGCCCCATGGAATGGTGAGCTGATAACGAATTTATTAGCGTCACAAACTGCTCCAGAAGCAACGCGTCGATTTGAATTCGTAAAAGGAAGTGAGTTACTTCTTGATGGTATTACTAAAGGAAGCTGGGTTACACTGTCACTTATGGGGGGTGATGCTTCCTCGCTTTCCGAGCTGACGTTGCCAACCATTCAAATTCAACCTGCTTTAGCGTCATTTAAAGCGTGTCGTGAGCGGTTACCTAAATTGTCTTTTTCGCAAGCACGTGATCTGGTCCTGCCTTTCCAATTTGGGCAAAAAACACTGACCCCATCTCAGTTAGAAACGATTGCTGCGTTATACAGTTATGTGTCTGCTGATAACCGAGTCACTAAAATCCTTGTAGATGGGCACACAGACAACGTTGGTTCCGATGTAGTTAACCTCACTATATCTCGTCAACGCGCTGAACAAGTTGCCAAAGCCCTTGTCGGCAAGGGAATCGATGCCAACCTCATTGAAGTGAGAGCGCATGGTTCTCGCTATCCGATTGCTAGTAATAACACCAGTGCAGGACAAATGAAAAATCGTCGGGTGACGTTGCGCCTTGTTCGAGACAACGAGCGCGTTATTGCTAAAAACCATAAAGAATTGAAACAACACACTCAACAAAAGAAGGTCAAGGTTCAATGATGACGAAAACGGATATTTTGTTGGTAGAGCCCAATGAAAGTCTTGCTCAACCCGTATTGGATGTACTTGAGAGTGCGGGTTATTCCGCTCGACATTCTCGTACAGGCCGAAGTGCACTATTAGAAGAGAGAGCAAGCATTACCTTGGTCAGTTCAACACTACCGGATATGTGTGTTCGTGAGTTTGTAGTGTGTCACCAGAGGCAACGAAACGTAGGTGTTGTGATTGCGATTGTCGATCAAGAACAAGGCCTTCTCGCGGCAGAAATCATGAATTCAGGGGCGACTGACTATCTATTGCGTCCATTTGAAACCAATCAACTACTGAATTTACTGAAACGTGTTGAAGCACTGGGTAAACCATTGGCTAATATAGTGGCCGAGTCTTGGCGTAGTAAGCAGGTACTTCAATTGGCACATCGCGCTGCCTGTACGAACGCGAGTGTATTGATAACGGGTGAGTCAGGCACCGGGAAAGAAGTGCTCGCACGTTATGTGCACGAGCACTCTCCGCGTTTGGATGGTCCTTTTGTTGCAGTGAACTGTGCGGCTATCCCAGAATCTATGCTTGAAGCGGTGTTGTTTGGTCATGTGAAAGGGGCATTTACTGGCGCGACTGGCTCCCAAAGCGGAAAATTTGAAGAGGCCAATGGTGGCACGATATTGCTCGATGAAATCGGTGAAATGTCTCCAGCAGTGCAGGCCAAACTATTGCGTGTTTTACAAGAGCGCGAAGTTGAGCGTGTCGGCAGCCATAAAGCGATTCAATTGGATATTCGCGTGATTACTGCGACAAACAAAGACCTACGTGAAGAAGTGCAAAAAGGCACATTCCGTGAGGACCTCTACTACCGTCTTGATGTTTTACCTTTGCACTGGCCTCCGTTGCGCGAGCGTAAAGAGGACATTCTACCTATCAGTCAATTCTTTATCGAAAAATACCAAGACAGCAGCCGTTGTCGTTTGTCTCAGGATGCGATCTCTGCGCTGTGTCAGTATCACTGGCCAGGGAACATTCGTGAACTCGAAAATGTCATTCAACGTGCGTTAGTGATGCGTCACGGTGACTACATCACTGCCCATGATCTGATGCTACCGATTGATTTTCTCGTTCGCGTGCCTTCTGCGGAGCCAACCTCAAGTTTTGGTCACGTTGAGGCAAAGAAGCAGGCGGAGTATCAATTTGTCTTGGAAAAATTACGTCAGTTTGGTGGAAACCGAACCAAAACCGCAAATGCTTTGGGCGTATCTACCCGAGCGTTGCGTTACAAGCTCGCAGCAATGCGTGAACACGGTATTGATTTACAGTCGGCGCTAGGCTCGGCTGCCTAAAAGGAGAAACAGTAAATGGCAAGTCAACCTACCAATGCGATCTCGGCAGAGCAATTAATGCTGTCGAAAATGGAGATCATGAGAACTCAGGTTCAGCAGCCAGAATTTGTCGTAAGTGCTAACCCGATCGACAAGCAATCTCTGAATGCACCGTTATCGTTTTCTCAAGCAATGACCAGTGTGTTGGATTCGGTGAACCAGCACCAATCGGTGGCCAGTCAGAAAATGACAGCGGTAGAAACGGGAAAAAGTGATGACTTGGTTGGAGCAATGGTGGCAAGTCAAAAAGCGAGCTTGTCTTTCAATGCACTGATGCAGGTACGCAACAAGGTTGTGGCCTCTTTTGACGATATTATGAAAATGCCGGTGTAATCTATGTCAGAAATTACTCCCCAAGTTGCCGGAAACACGGCAATGCCTATGAGTTCAACACAAACGCTATCCTCTTCAAAAGGGATGGATGATGTGAAATATAAAATCAGACAGTTGTGGTCAAGCAGCCAGCGTAACCTTGTGTTGTCCGCCGTATTGGCAGCCATTGTTGCCGCGATTATTGTGGTCGCGTTGTGGAGTTCTTCTCAGAGCTTCCGACCGCTATATAGTCAGCAAGAGCGTTTCGATATCGGTGAAATCATCTCAGTGCTTGAAAGCGAAGGCATTAGCTACCGCATGCAAGAACAAAACGGCCAAGTGTTGGTGTCGGAGGGTGAAGTTGCCCGCATCCGCATGCTGCTTGCTTCGAAGGGGGTGAAAGCGAAATTGCCAACGGGTCTGGATTCATTAAAAGAAGACAGCTCGCTAGGTACCAGCCAGTTTATGGAAACGGCACGTTATCGCCACGGTTTAGAAGGTGAGTTAGTGCGCACTATCATGTCGCTAAATGCAGTAGCGAATGCACGTGTCCACCTTGCGGTTCCTCGTCAAACCTTGTTTGTGCGCCAAAACACGGAAAACCCTTCGGCTTCTGTGATGTTAGAGCTTAAGCCGGGGGAAGATCTGAAGCCTGAGCAGGTCGAAGCCATCATCAACCTAGTGGTTGGCAGCGTGACAGCAATGAAGCCTGAATTTGTCTCGGTGATTGACCAATACGGTCGACTACTGAGTGCGGATGTGGCTTCTGCTGAAGCGGGCAAAGTGAATGCGAAATACCTTGAATACCAAAAGAGTGTTGAGAAGCAAATCATCCAGCGCGCGGCTGACATGCTGACGCCGATCGTGGGGCCAAGTAACTTCCGCGTACAAGTTGCGGCGGATATGAACTTTAGCCAAGTCGAAGAGACACAAGAGATCCTCGATAACGCACCGGTCGTTCGTAATGAACACACTATCCAAAACAACTCCGTTGACCAAATTGCATTAGGTATTCCGGGCTCTTTGAGCAATCAACCACCTGTAACCGGTGAAACGCCAACCAACGATAGCCAGAACACCAATGCACGTTCAGAAGTTAATCGCCAATATGCGGTAGGCAGCAGTGTGCGTCGAACTCAGTACCAACAAGGTCAAGTTGAAAAGCTCAGCGTGTCAGTTCTGCTTAACTCGCAAGCCGCACCGGATGGTGTCGCATGGAGTGAAGCGGATAAATCGCAAATCTCAACCATGATCATGGACGCGGTGGGTATCTCGAATGCACGTGGTGACAGCTTGAGTTTGATGAGCTTTAACTTCACCCCAATTGTGATCGACGCGCCGCCAGCACTGCCTTGGTGGCAAGATCCAACAGTTCAGCAGCCCTTACGTTACGTTATTGGTGGCATGTTGGGTCTGGCGATGATTATGTTCGTTCTTCGTCCACTGATCATGCACCTAACTGGCGCAGACAAGCGTTCTTCTGAGTTGGAGTTCGCCCCGCCGCAAGATGAACCAAGCTATGATAATTTACAGACTCGTGAAGAGTACGAGTATGAAGATGTACTTAATCGTCGCCTATCCGAGAAAGGTATAGCTCTGTCTTCTGGACTGGATGTCAACAGCGATATGTTGCCACCGCCAGGATCACCACTAGAGATCCAACTTAAACACCTACAGCTTATTGCAAATGAAGAGCCAGAGCGTGTAGCCGAGATATTGAAACAATGGGTAAACATCAATGAACACAGCACAGTCAACGTCGAAGCAGACGCTTAGTTATGTAGAACAAACCGCACTGGTGCTGCTCGGCATGGGTGAGGACGCGGCGGCGAAGGTGTTGCAACATTTTAGTCGAGACGAAACACAGTGTGTTACTCGTGCAATGGCGAAACTCAACGGCATCAAAAGTGAGTCTGCTCGTACGGTGATTCAGAACTTCTTTGAAGACTTTAGTGATCACAGTGGTATTCGCGGTGCTTCAAAAGAGTACTTGTCGAATACGCTGCGCAAAGCGTTGGGTAATGATTTAGCGAAAGGCTTACTTAATAACCTATACGGTGATGAAATTCGCAACAATATGAAACGTTTGCAATGGGTTGAAGCGGAAACATTGGCGCGGTTTATCGTCAATGAGCATCCGCAGATGCAGGCGATTTTCCTGGCTTACCTACCCGCGGATAGCTCTTCTGTGGTATTGAAGCATCTGCCTCAAGATTATCATGATGAGATCTTATTCCGCATTGCACAACTACAAGACATTGACCATCAAGTAGCGAATGATCTGCACGAATTGGTGGAACGTTGCATTGAGAAAGTGTCCGCTAATCAGAGCGTACCCCTGTCGGGCGTCAAACAGGCGGCCGACATCATTAACCGTTTTGAAGGTGATCGAGCGTCGTTGATGGAAATGCTTAAACTTCACGATGCCGATGTTGTCAATGAGATCGAACAGAACATGTTTGACTTCATGGTTCTCGGCCGTCAGCGCGAAGAAACGATGGATATTCTTGTGCAACAAATTCCACTCGAAATGTGGGCAGTGGCGCTAAAAGGATCTGAGATTACGTTGCTGCAAGCGATCAAACGCTCTATGCCACAGCGCATGGTAAAAGCACTAGAAGATGAGATGGAGTCACGTGGTGCGGTGGCATTAAGCCGCGTTCATCGTGCACGTAACGACATCATGCAGATGGTTCGCGAACTGGATGATGCAGGTGAAATCCAGCTGGTTCTTTATGAAGAGAAAACGGTGGAATAACACAATGGCAGAGAGAAGATCCACTATCATGCGTTTACCTCCGAATGGTTATCGTTTACATCGATTCCCTCCGTTAGCTAAGCCAGTTACGATTGAAGATGATTTTGTATCGGAAAGCCAGAACTGGCAAGAGACTCAAGTTGATATTCAGCAGCAATTAGAAGTTGGTTTTCAACAAGGCTTGCAGCAAGGTCACGAGGAAGGTCTACGTCAAGGCATTGAGCAAGGTAAGCAGAAAGGCCTTCTAGAAGGGCAGAAAGAAGGTTTTCAGAAAGGTTTCGTATCTGGAGAGCAATCGGGTAAACAAAGCTTTTTAGAGGCAGCAAAACCGGTCAACGAACTTTATCAAGCCTTGTCTCGTTGGCAAAGTGAGAAAGAGCAACAGCAGCGTCAAATGATCTGTGAACTTGTTCAGAAAGTCGCGCAACAAGTGATTCGAGCGGAACTCACACTCATGCCTCAGCAGATTTTGGCGTTGGTGGATGAAACCTTATCGGCTATGCCGGGCAAAGCAGAAACGGTGACGGTGCATTTGAATCCGCAAGATCTTGAACGGATCACGCAAATCAATAAAGAGTTGTCAGCGTCATGGAAGTTGGTTGCGAACAGCGAATTGCCGGTAGGTGGTTGTCACTTGGTGACGGATGATGCAGAGGCTGATGCGAGTTGTGATTCTCGATTACAAATTTGTATGGATAACGTAAAGCAGCATTTGCTGGACGAAGTTCCTCTCCCTTCGGTTGAAGTAGAAAATGAGTAGCACCTTAAGCCACGAACTATTGAATGAACGTTTGAGCGATGCATTAGCATCGCTCGATTCGATCCCTGTCGCCCGAGTTACCGGTCGCCTAATCAAGGTGAATGGGCTGATGCTACAAGCAGTGGGGTGCCGATTCAAACTAGAACAACGCTGTCTAGTCGAAACAGCGGAAGGCGATATGATTGAAGCGCAAGTGGTGGGCTTTGAACATACGGTTGCTTATTTGATGCCAATACGACGTTTAGGCGGGTTATTTGCTGGCGCAAAAGTGATCCCACTGGATGGCGACAGCACCGTACAACTTAGTTCGCAGTGGCTAGGGCGTGTGGTTAATGGGTTAGGCGAACCATTTGATGATGGTGCGCCACTTAAGGGCGGTGATAGAGTTTCACTTGAGCCAAAACCGATCAACCCGCTTAAGCGTAGGCCAGTTGATACGCCGCTAGACGTTGGTGTCCGTACTATTAATGGGCTACTGACTGTCGGTAAAGGCCAGCGCATTGGTCTGATGGCCGGCAGTGGTGTTGGTAAAAGTGTTTTAATGGGCATGATCACGAAAAACACCGAAGCGGATGTGATCGTCGTTGGTTTGATTGGTGAGCGAGGGCGAGAAGTTCGAGAATTTATCGAACGAAATTTAACCCCAGAAGCACGCCAAAAAGCGGTCATTATTGCGGCACCCGCCGATGAATCACCATTAATGCGTTTGCGAGCGACGTTACTTTGCCATCGCGTAGCAGAATACTTTCGTGATCAGGGCAAAGACGTTTTATTGTTGATGGACTCGCTTACTCGCTATGCCATGGCGCAACGAGAAATCGCGTTGTCACTTGGCGAGCCGCCAGCATCGCGTGGTTATCCGCCCTCGGTATTCAGTGTATTACCGCAACTTTTAGAGCGCGCAGGGAACAGTGAAAACCCTCACGGCAGTTTAACCGCAATTTATACAGTATTAGCTGAAGGGGACGACCAACAAGATCCAGTGGTGGACTCAGCTCGGGCAATATTAGATGGTCACGTTGTTCTTTCTCGTCAATTGGCAGAGCAGGGGCATTATCCCGCTATTGATATCAATGCATCGATCAGCCGCTGTATGAACGCATGTACTCATGAAGCGCACAGCGCTATTGCGAACAATTTCCGTCAGTACTATTCCAATTATCTGCAGGTGAAAGAGTTATTGCCGTTGGGAGGATATCAGCCGGGGCAAGATCCGGAGTTGGATCAGGCCGTTTCGATGTACCCGAAATTGCGTGCTTATTTGCAGCAATCAGCGAATGAAGCGGTAGACTATCCAACCAGTTTAACCGCGTTGGCACAGATGTTTCAAAGTGGGCAATAGTGCATGGAAGCCAAGTTAAAAGCCGTCGGCAAACTGCAACAAATGGAAGAAAAGCAGCGCGATAGAGTAGGTCAGAAGTTGGATGTCATGCGGCAGCGACACGCTCATTTATCGCTACAGTTGGCGCAGTTATCGGAACTGAAAGCGCATGCAGGGCATTCCGCATTGACGACGCCGACACTCAATAGCGCCACATTAATGAACCTTAATCGTGTCGATCACTTGCTGCAAAAGATGCTCCGTCACCATGAGCAAGAGGAAGCGCTGATGCAAGCAGAATGCGCCTCGGTACAAAATACACTAGAGAACAAGCATGCTCGCATTAAGGGACTGGAAAAAGTGCTTGAACGCTGGCGCCAAAAGCAGAATTACGAGAAAGCCAAAAAAGAACAAAAACTGATTGAAGATATTATTAACTCGCGGCTAAAGCGAAGAACGTTATAAACGCCCTTTTATGTTCATTTAAATTTCATCTAATCTCTAGCTTCTTTTCAGGCTCAAAATGTGTTTAAAAATGTAAGTAGTGGTCTAGGTTTCGCCACACCGTAGCCTTGCGCGTAGGTGATACCTAGGTTTTTCAATATCTCTATATGTTTTTCAGTTTCCACAAACTCAGCAACAGTCTCTAAATGCATGTCATCGGCGACATTACAAATGGAGTTCACGATCAATCGGTCGGTTTCGCTATTTGGTAGATCGATGACAAATGCACCATCAATTTTCAATATGTCTAATGGCAGTTTGCGCAGATAAGCGAAACTCGCATACCCGGTGCCGAAATCATCAATCGCGATTTTACAGCCCGCCGTTCTCATCGCGACTAACGTATCAATCGCCTGTTGCTCATTCTGGAATGCGGCAGATTCAGTAATTTCAAAACAGATACGGGAAAGTGGGATGTTAAACGCTTTAGCTTGGTTGATAATGCTATCCGCTAAGTGTTCAACCCCAAGCGTTTTTGCGGTTAAGTTAATCGCGCATTTTTCAATGTGGCTCCAATCGCGAACAGACCCGCTCAGCATTTTAAATGTGTTATCAATAACCCAGTGGTCAAGCTCAACTTCTAAGCCGAACTGATTGATAAGAGGAAAAATCTCTGCTGGGGAAAGGTAAGTGCCATCGATGTTTTTTATCCTCAACAACACTTCGAAACTGCATGCGTTGTCCTGTTTGCCATTTAACTTAGCATAAGGTTGGCAATAAAGTTCGAACATGCCTTTTTTAAACACTTGTTGAATAAAGCTTAGTTTGTCTAATCCTCTCACTGGTACGTGATGCGCATCTAACCAGCGTATTGACTGGCCGTAACTCGGTTGCTGATCGCAAAGTGCAGACACGGTTTTCTCTATGTCATCGTCCAGTGAAGCATGAGTACAGTGCAATGTTGGCAGCACCAGCGATATCGATGTGCCTTGCCAATAAAACTGGAATTCATCAAGGTATTTAGTGAGACGGTTTAAATTAGAGTTGATGCGGCTATCGCGCAAAGCGTAACCAAGAATACCGATAGAGAAAGGTGGACGGAAGCAATGTGGTAAGCTGGTAATGCCTTTACATAAGTAATCATGAAGTTGTTGAATAAGCTGGGTCTTCCCTTCATGGTCCAAGTCAGATATTTTCGAAATCGTTGGCGCTAAATCTAAGTACACTAATACCAATGAACCGTGGAGCTCTAAGTCTTCTTTTAGCTGTGCAATGTTGTACAGGCCAGTGTATGGGTCGATTCGCTCGTACTGGATCTGCTTCTGAGCAAGCTCGTAGCGACGAATGGATTGACTGCCTAACAGGTACGCCAACGTCGTTGTTACGGCGGCAATCACGATCCATTCTAAGAAGTTAGCATAGTGCCCGTAGTTGAGATTTACCCGATGTATCTCATTTTGGATGATAGTGAGAATGGCAACAGAACCGAGCAAAAGAGGGCGGATTAATCCGTGTCTGCCAAAGCCCGATACAATGACGATCAACAATAGAAAACAGAGTATATTGGCAAGCAGTGGGCTTGAATGAGAAACCGCCACGGCCATAATGACCACGCACATGCCAAGCCAAGCGATGTAGCCTAGTTCTCGGCTTGATGAGACGCGCAAGTTGTCATCCAATTGAGTTATCCCGTTAGTGCGATCTTTTAGTAAGGCGTTCAGTGCGACATGCAGAAGTGGAGTGACTAACAGTTGGGTAAGATACAGCCCTAACGCAGAATAGACGAAAAACGTGCTGCTGGTTGGTGCATCATTAAACCAGTACTTAAGTAATGAGAAGGTTATCGCCCCTAGGATGGGTAGCATGCAGCCGAAAACGATGAAATATAACTTCATCGCCGAAAATACCGTTGAATGCTCTTGTTTATTTAGTAGTAGCTTAAACAGTTTGCAGCAGATGAAATGTATGAGAATCGTTGTGGCAGCAATGACAGCTGAGGTGTCAAAGGCTCTATTGGTGTATAAGTAATAGACAAGAAGTCCCAGAAAAGTGGGGGCTAATGCTTTACTATCGTAGCGGAAAAAGCAAACCACTAAGATGGCGCTAACAAACGAAATAACTTGATAAGTATCATATGCGATGACGAAAAACGAAGACAGTGCAAAAGCGATCATTACACTGGTGAAGATCGCAATGTTAAATTTTACAGCATCCACCACGTGTTTGATTTTAAAAGTGTTAGTCATTTCATTTCTCGGAGCTCGTCTGCCTATATACCCAAGTGACTTCAAGATGCAGGATTCAGATCGTTGTCATTGATTCGAGTCCAAGGGAGCAATGCTATGAAATAGCCTGCTATTTCTAACGTGTTTGACTGACGTTTCGTTTGACTAGGAGAGAAATAGTAAGCAATAGCACTAACCAACTTGTCGAACCGCCACTGCTGTTTTGATCGCTATTGCTGATCGTGTCTTTTGGTTCAAAACCGGAATCACCTTGACTGTGGTAGTCTTCGGTCTTTGCTAGTGAGGCATCATAACTGGTCTTATTACCCGCACTCGTTTGTGCTTCAATCCAAGACGTATAATTAAGTATTTCGGTAAAGACACTTGGAATGTCAGGTGATTCACAGATGCTCGAGCCGTAGCTAACAATCCCGATTTGTTGGTAAGTTCCGTTAGCATCTTGGTAAGTTAATGGGCCGCCAGAATCACCACGACAGATACTGGTATAGGTTTGGTTTGGGAACCCATTGGCACATAAGCTTTCCTGAGCATTATAGCCAGACACTAATGAGGCGCATTGAGTGTCAGTGAGAGGTTTGACTTCTGCCCAGAGTAAGGCGTTTGGTCCGGTTTCATCATTTGTCGACGTTTGACCTAAACCGAATATCTGATATTTAGATTGGCTGCTGTAATCACCAAAGTCTTGAGGTAGAGTAATGGACTCGACATTGTCGGTGATTGGGTGACTAAGCTCCAAAATCGCAATATCGTTGAGCCATAAATCACTGGCATTGTAGTCTGGGTGAATGGTAATTGTCCGGACGTCTTTAAATTCTTCAATATATACGTTGTCCATTGTGGGGTTCTTAACCAAGACACGAAGGTCGTCGATAGTCCACCGGTCAGTAAAGACATCTGACGTCACACAGTGAGCGGCAGTCATGATATAGCGGTCGTTGATAATTGAACCGCCACAAAGGTTCGAGAACTGTTTTTCACCAGAACGATGGAGAATGATACGGGCGAAAAATGGGAGTTGATTCTTTGCGGCTGGCTGTCCACCGATAATAAAGGCTGAAACCCCCGGGTTGCGCTCCGTGGCATTTTGAACGGCTGTAGCGAGTGTGGGAACGAGTAAGCATACGGTACCGAGTAAGACATTGATAAGTTTCATAAGACCTTTCCTTGGAGCTTAGTGTATATGTTGTACTTTATACTAATTTTGGATTCAATTTGGTCAAACAAATGATTCTCTGTGTATACATTCGCAAAATTAGTGCATTTCATCGTCAAACCACTTGGAAAGCGCTTACTATTACGCCTCGCTGTTTTTCTTGTGCTTGCTCCTGTAACCCCACGTCATCCTGCACCTTAAACTCATTTGGGTATACAATGGTTGCAACTGTGCACTCAAGAGAATGAATGATGGAATTAAAAGTTGATACTCATACACATACCTATGCGAGTGGCCATGCATACAGTACGTTGATTGAAAACGCTAAATTGGCAAAAGTGAATGGTCTGGATATGTTTTGTACCACTGACCACGCGGAATCAATGCCGGGTGCGCCTCACTACTGGTTCTTCTCAAACCAAAAAACGCTTCCTCGCTTTTTAGATGGAGTGGCGATTATTCGCGGTGTGGAATCAAACATTCTGAATACAGAAGGGGATATTGATATCCCGTTTAGTGTTGATCTCAACCTTGATTGGGTGATTGCGAGCTTTCACGAACCCGTCTTTATTCCCGCAAATAGAGCCATTCATACCGAAGCCTTGATTAATGTGATTAAAAATGGTCGTGTAGATGCGCTTGGGCATTTGGGCAACCCGAATTTTGACTTTGATTTTGACGCCGTATTAACGTGTGCAAAACAGTATAATGTGGCGATTGAAATCAATAACACCACACTGAAAGGCAACAGCCGCGTTGGTAGTGTGGAGCGTTGTTATGAGATTGCGAAAATCGGGAAAGAACTCGGTGTGTACTTTACCACGGGCAGTGACGCACATTTCTGTCATGATGTCGGTAATTTAAGTTTAGTCAGTGAGTTGATGGATGGTGTTGGCATTGACAGCTCTAAGGTGATCACTCACTCGACTGATCAGTTTTTGTCATTTCTAGAACGACGTGGCCGTAATCCTATCGTAGAATTTGACGAGATTCGCACTGCATAAACCTGATTACATTTTTGCCTGTGCACCAGCGAATAGATTGCTTTACACTGCGACTCCAATACTTGAGTAACCTTGGTTATGGGTATAAAAAGCTGACTCAGAATACGGCACACAATGGAGAAGTAAAAATGTTACGTCCTGTAGTTTTAGGGTGTGTGGTTGCGTTAGGCTCAACATACGCAATGGCAGAAGCCGTCGATTTAAAACAAAATATGAAGCAGATGAAAATGGATTTTAAACAGGCAGCGGGAGCATCGGATGTCGAAACCATGAAGTCTGCCATTGATAGCTTGCAAGCAATCGTCGAAGAATCTAAACGTGGTAACTACCCACCAGAAAAGTTTGACCTTTACCTAGAAGGTTTTAATAAACTGTCTGTCACGTTAGATAATATTGAATCAGACCTCGACGCAGGTAAGCTAACTGAAGCGAAAGAGCAATTGCGTGAAATTGATGGGTTACGTGAAGAGTATCACGACAAGCGTAACCCAAGTATCTGGAGCAAGCTGTTCGGCTGAGCGCTCAGGCAATATTTAAATGAATACAAAAATCAGCCTGCCATTTGGTGGGCTTTTTGTTTCTTCGACGTCCAGCTCTTGCTTCCTCCCCTAAATCACTCTCAATACTATTGTGCGGTTATCGCCAACTTCTCTCGTTACTAAGTCGATGACTCGGTAGAGAAATATGACCTGAGCTTGTCTCTTAGCCAGATATTGGCAGGACTGTGTTTCATCCGGTTATGGGTGAGTAGCCGATATTTCACAGGAATGTTGGTGAAAGGAGCATCAAGCACTTGCAGATCGAGTCGCTCTGCAAATTGGTCAGCGATACTTCTTACCGTCGCTACTAAGTAATCACAGTTTGAGACCATCGTCATTTGAGACACCAATGAATCACATTCGGCAGCGACTTTGCGCTCCCCAATCGACTCTTTAGTAAAATAGTCAGCAAGATAAGCGTCCTCTCTTCGCAGTTTTAAGGTGACGTGCTTTTCAGCATAAAACTGCTCAAGCGTCAGTGAGTTTTGTATTCTCGGGTGCGCTTTTCGAGCAATGACGCAAATCTCATCATTTAAAAAAAACTCAGAGAAAAAAGAAGGTGCGGAGTAATTCGCGAAGTCGATCGCCAAGTCGGCTTTTTGTTGATTGAGGTTATGGATCAGTTTTTCTTCACTAGAAAGCGTAGGGTGTAACTCAATCTCAACCTGTCCTAGGCGAGTATCGGCCTCTATCTTCGGCAGTAGCATTAACATTACGGGTTCAGTGGTATAAACCACAAAACGACGTGAGTTCTCTGTGGAGAAACTGTCTATTCCTTCCAACGCATTTCGGATTTGATTGAGTGCGGGTTCAACTTGACGGGCTAACTCGTGAGCCTGATGCGTAGGCTCAATGCCTCGTCCTGAGCGAACGAAAAGTTGTACGCTTAGCTGCTGTTGAAGTCGTTTCAGCACCCCACTGACTCCGGGCTGAGTTAAACCCATGATGTCCGCTGCAACCGTGATTGAACGGTGCTGATAAACCGCAATAAACACGTGAAGTAAATTCAGGTCGATATTGGATCGTTGCACAAGCTCCTCCTCTTAAAACATAACAATATGTGATGTTTTAAATAAAGTTTCATGCATGTATTTTGATGTGTCAACGAATTAAAGTAGCCTCATATCGAAAAACGAGACACCACGAGGCTCACTATGACTAACCGTTTTGCACCTTCAGCGATTTCACTTGCACTACTCGTTTCTTTTTCTGCGATGGCGGATTACGCCAGCTTAGATACTTACCAAGGTAAGCCAGCGACGGAACATACTCAGCGTGCAAATGCGACGTTGGCGAAAGATCTACCTTGGCAAGACGTCAGTGCATTTGATCGTACGAAGAAAGGGCTCATTGCCGAGTTTGGCACTCATGAAGCGGGCGAGCTAAAGAACCGCTTTGAATACATGTCAGACATGAGTGTGGAGCAATTACCTGCATCGGTTAACCCATCGATTTGGCGCCAGGGAATGTTGAACTACGCCGCTGGTGGTTTGTATAAAGTGACGGATGGGGTGTATCAGATTCGCGGTGCAGACTTGTCTAACATGACCATCTATCGCACTGATAATGGCTATGTGATTCACGATCCTTTGCTATCGAAAGAAGCGGCAGCGGCGTCATGGGCATTTGCCAAATTGCATCTGCCAAAGATTAATGGCGAACACAAAATTACGGGCATGATTTACTCGCACATGCACGCAGATCATTTTGGTGGTTCACGCGGTATTTTTGAGTCGGGTGACTTTGTTGAAGGCGCACCAATCTATGCACCAAATGACTTTATCAAAGAGCTAGCGGACGAAAACGTGATTGCAGGTGCTGCAATGGGGCGTCGTGCCAATTACCAATACGGAACCACGTTGGATAACAATACTCAGGGCATCGTTGATAATGCGCTTGGTCTCGGCACTTCTCGTGGTGAAGTCACCTTGGTTACTCCGACACAAGAAATTGAAGAACGCGAAAAAGTCGTCACCATTGACGGGTTAGAGTTCCACGCGATCAATATGCCGGGGGCTGAGGCGCCTGCAGAAATCGTTCTTTATATTCCCGAATACCGCTCGTTGAATACTGCGGAATTAACCTATGACGGTATGCACAATATCTATACTTTCCGTGGTGCGAAAGTGCGTGATGCACTAGTTTGGACCAAGTATCTGACAGAGCTGAAGTTATGCTACGTTGATAGTGGCTTGGTTGATAACATTCATGCCGATCACTCTGCACCAGTGTGGAATGATGGCAAGACAGAAACCAACGAAATTGCGGATTACATGACGCTCCAACGTGATAACTATGGCTTTATCCATAACCAAGCGATGCGTTTAGCGAACCATGGTGTCACCATCCATGATGTTGGGCGTGAGATTGAAAAAATCGTTCCTCAATCTCAAAAAGACACTTGGCACACAAACGGCTATCATGGCTCATACAGTCATAATGCACGAGCAGTTGTGAACCTGTACCTTGGTTACCATGACATGAACCCAGTGAACACCAATCCACTGCAAACCAAAGCGAAGTCGTGTGTTTATGTTGAAGCCGCAGGTGCGGATACCTTATTCAATGCAGGACAAGCGCATTTCAAAAAGGGTGAGTACCAAGAGGCATCACAACTGTTTAATGACCTTGTTCAGTGTGAGCCAAGCAATATCGACTACCGTTTTGCGTTAGCGGATAGCTTTGAGCAACAAGGCTACCAGTCTGAAACCATGGCTTGGCGTAACTCTTACCTGCAAGGCGCCGTTGAGCTTCGTACTGGAGACATTCAGCCATCGATTAAACTGGCATCTCCAGATGTCATTGCGAATACGCCAACTGGCATGTTCTTGGACTTCCTTGCAGTTCGATTAAATGCGGAGAAAGCAGAGCAAGCAGGCCTCGATTTTAACTTTGGTATTCACCACCCAGACTTAAATGAGTCTTACTTTGGGGAAGTGTCTAACTCCAATATGGCGAACATCCAAGTTGATAAGCTGCCAACCACAGATGTCACGCTGCAAATCAGTAAAGCGGATATGACTGCGATGGTACTAGGACAAGCAACGTTGGATGAACTTGTGAAATCCGGTAAAGCGAAGTTAACGGGAAATGCAATCCTTATTACCCAGCTAGCTAACACATTGGACGATTTTGATGGGATGTTTGAAATTCTTCCTATGCCAGCAAAGTAATTAGCGCATAGTCGTAAAACAAAGCCTCGGTGCGCCGAGGCTTTTTGTTTTCTACTGGGGCGCACGTACCGTAGTGTTTTCCCCTTGTTTTATTCAGCGGTTAGCCAACAAAACCTGTGAGATAGCAGTCACTTATTAACCTTGTTTTTGAGTTCATACACAGAGTAAGCTAAACAGTTCGATTTGAACACCGTTAGGCAGAGCAAGGTCAAGCTTATAGGAGTCTCTGGCTTTGCGATAATTTTCAGCAATGACTTTTAGCCCCAACACTTGGGTGTAAAAGCGTTTCGAAGTTGGGTAATCACTGCAAATGATCGCGATGTGGTGAATGGCATTAAACATGACGCAGTTCCTTCGACCTCAAGTGTTCCTTCATAAAATCGATAAACACGCGTAGGCGGGCTGGCATGTATTTGGTTTGCGCGTACTGCATCGCAATAGCGCCGTGGTAGTTACTCTTAATCATCCAATCCGACAGCACTTCAACCACTTCGCCACACGCAAGTGCCTCTTTAATTACAAAATCGTGGAAGATGCCAATCCCCAACCCTGCCTTTACGCCGTTTAAACGCATTTGAGAATGATTAACGGCATAGCGACCACTGACGGCAATCGAGTGAAACGCTTCCTCTTTGAAGAATGACCAGATGTTGTCTTTGTCGTTCTCTGCAAGGTAAATACAGTCGTGCTGTTCAAGCTCAGTTGGATGCCCTGGCATACCGTGTTTGGCGAGATAATCTGGAGAAGCACACAAAACTAGATTGGTCTTGCTGATCTCTTTTAAAACCAAGTTTTCGTCCGGCTTATCCGTGAGTTTGAACGCCACATCAATACCTTGGCGGAACAGGTCAATCTCACCATCTGCGGCGCGTAACTTCAGCTGAACATTTGGGTAACGCTGCAAAAAAGGTAAAACAAACGGCTGAAGCACCGAATTAAGAAACGCTTCTGGTGCTGCGACGGTGAGAGCACCTGCTGGCTCAGTATGTTCTTCTGCAGAGAGCTCCACTGCTTGCTGCGCTGCGTTCACCATAGCAATGCTCTGGGCATACACTTTTTGGCCAGCTTGGGTGATGAGCAGTTTACGCGTGGTGCGTTCAAACAGTTTTACTGAAAGGGCTTGCTCTAATCGTGTGATCAGCTTACTTAAAGCAGAGGGCGTTACACCGAGCTTTTTGGCTGCGGCAGTAAAGCTGCCTTCGTTTACTACTAAGATAAACGAAGCAAGATCAGGAAGTAGAGCAATGAGCTTTGGGTTAACCATAATGATTCAGTTTTGCGTAGCGAAATGACGATATTGTCTGGCGCAACGTAGCTTGGTTCAAGTGTCGCCGTCTCGCATTAGCGATATTTTATTAGAAAAGCCGTTAGGATCGGCAAACCTGATTCACCAAAATGGTATTGCTGCCAGCAACGATAAATCGCGGTCTCGTGATCAGCGATTAACTCAAGTGCGGCTTTCAAAGTGGTGGACTCTTCTGTTGTGCTGGTCTGTACCTCAACTTGTTCATACCAGCGACGGTATTTCACTTCATAAGGTTCGACCCAAGTGAGTAAGGTTGAAACCAGTTCGTCCCATGGTAACGCGATCCACTTTTCTGCATCTGCGAGGCCTTTTTCAAGCATCTCTTTATGCCGACTCTCGATGTCCATTCCTCTGGTGGTCAGAATGGGTTTGAGCTTCTCTGCGGTCAGTTCTTCTACCTTCATCAAGGTTTCCCAAAGTTCATCTCGCTTGGCGCATGAGTAGTTATTTAAGTAGTGATTGAAAAATGCGATGCCATAAACTTCGCCATAGTAGGCAGAAAGCACGTGATGAATCATTGTGAGAGCCGTCATGAGAACCGTGAATCACGCATTTTAGGAGGGATTAGCACTTAGAGTAAATAGCTGAGTCGCACTATGACATTACTGGCTCAGATATTCGATAGAACTTGTGAGAATTTGATGAAGTTGCTGATAGATTTGATCGTCATTCTTAGAGTCAAGAACGCAAAATGTTCGAAGCGTAATACTTAACCTACACGAGTCACGGACAAAGAAGCCCCTATGACGAGTTATGAATATCGCCCAGTGAAGCTTGGTACGTTGATGGCTGAGTGTACCAAGACGATGTAATGCCAGTTTTCACATTAAGGAGTGGTGTTGAAAATTGATGCCGACAAAGGGATTCAAACGGTCTGTGATAAAGGTTTAGTGGAGCGCTTAACTATTAACCTATTGGAAATGCGTTGCGTCACAGCCCAATCGGAACAGAGGTGCATTACCAAGCTCACTTAATTGAGAGTGAGTCACGAATTTATTTCACTTTTACCAATCATATCGAGAAAAGTGCTCCCACAGGTTCATTGGGCATTGGAACGAAAATTGTCCAATCGATATTGATGCTACACCATAGCTATTTAGTAACGAGTACAATCAAATCTACCTGTTAGCAACAGTTCATCCTTAGATCGTTATGATGTTGGTGGTGAATCTCTAAGTAATCTCTGGCTGCGTGATTCAGTGACAGATCAGCTCTCTACATATTGATGTCGTTTGGGTATAACGACAGGTAGCTTTCTTTCCCATGTTGTTAACGTGTAAAAAACATTAATAAATTGCATTAAAACAACACAAAGGATGGGTCTAAATAAAATGCATATCATCACATATTTAATGTGACACACTGAATAATTAACTTTGGTGTCGATGTTGCCACTTTGAGTTAACAAAATTCAATTTAAGCTGTTGTTTACGGATTGTTAAATTATTGTTCGATATATTATTCGATGGGTGTTTGTGGGAGTATTTTAATGTGTGTTTAGTTGTTTATTTTATATGTGTTTAGTTGTTTATTTATTAAGGGGAAAATTGCTGCTTATCTCGCCATTATTAGTGAAAAGTGGAACCGAGGTCACTTAATTGCAGTGAAAATACCTAATTCATTGGGTGAATAGGTAATAATGTATTGGTAACAGATAGTTACGGTCTCATAATTAATAATATGGCTAAATTTCCGACAAGGACCGAAAAATGAGCGACAAGGAATCTATTCAGACTAATTACAGCCGACGCAATTTTCTTAAAGGCGCAACTGGCGCAGTTGTAGCTGGCGTCAGTGCTTCCGCATTTTCTGGCGCTGTTCAAGCAGCGGAACCGAAAATTGATTGGAACAGCGGCACACTAGGCAAAAAAAATGATAAGCACTTTTGGAATAAAGTACAAAAGCAGTTTGTTTTAGATAAACGAACGACTTACATGAATATCGGTACCACAGGGTCGATGCCAAAGCATGTTTTAGAAGGTTACGAGCACAATAATATGTTGGTTGCGAAATACCCTTGGGACATGAAAGGTGAATTTGGCGGTTTTCCTTATGTATCAGATATGATTGCCGACATTGCACCGGGCTTTGGTGCGAATGCGAATGAAATGGTACTATGCCGCAATACCACCGATGGTTTATGTTCGATTATTAACGGCCTACATTTCGAGCCAGGTGATGTTATTCTGACCACTCACCATGAGCATATTGCTGCGACATCTCCAATGAATGTGGCGAAACACCGCTTTGGTGTGGACGTGGTCGAGGTTCAACTTCCTGTCTTTACAGGTACAGAGAGTGTGACTGAAGAAGATTACGTTCAAGCTTTCCGTGATGCGATTGAAGCGCACCAAAATGTACGCTTGATGGTTTTTTCTCATATCACTTATAAAACGGGTACGACTCTGCCTGCTAAAGCGATCTGTTCTTTAGCGAAAGAATACCGTATTCCAACTTTAGTTGATGGTGCTCACACTGTTGGTATGTTTGACTTAGACTTCCACGATATGGATTGTGACTTCTATACAGGATCTGGTCATAAGTGGCAGTGTGGTCCGGGCGCAACAGGTATCTTGTATGTACGTGATAACGGCAACCGTTTGAATGAGTACTGGAGCGATCGTGAAAATCCATTGTGGTTGATCAACTCTTCTCTTTCTCACTCAGATTACTTAGGTAAGCAGTTACAAATGCAATACGTTGGTAATGATAACTACCCAGCAAAACAAGCGCTTGCGGATAGTTGTCAAATGTGGGATGAAATTGGTCGTGACCGCATCCAAGCGCGTGTACTAGAGTTGAGCGCTTTATGTAAGAGGCTGCTTAACGAAGCGTTACCACATGCTCAGATGTATTCGCCAAATGTGGAAGGCTTAACCAGTGGTCTAACAACGTTTAACCCATTAAACGATGTGACAGATAATGAGCGACTGACTCTGTTCCGCGACCGTCTTCGTGAAGAATATGGCTACATCATCCGCACGACAAGCTTCAAATTATACAAAGAGGACGCATACGAAACGCACGCACTGCGTATCTCGACCCACTTGTTCCATGATGAGAGCGATGTTGAAGGTCTGGTAAAAGCGATTGCAGATCTTTACTACTCTTTCTAATTCCATCTTAGGTTGGTATTCTGCGCCCTTAATTGGGCGCTTTGTAAATGAAAAGGTATTCATTTATGTTAGGTAATACACGCAAACGTAGCTTGGCTGCGATGGCAATGGTCGCATTGGCTTCACCTCCCGCTTACGCGAATGAGCTACAAGCGATCAAAGAGAGTGGTGTATTGCGCCATATAGGAGTGCCTTATGCCAATTTTGTGTCTTACATTAACCAAGGTGAAATGAAGACACTGACTGGTTTAGACGTTGAAATCATCAAGGGCTTTGCTGACTCTTTAGGCGTGAGCTATGAATATGTTCCGGCTCAGTGGAATAACATGATTGGTAAGCTAACTGGTCGCCAAGTGCATTATAAGGATAAGCAGTTGGTGGAGGGGGAACAGGTGCCAATTGAAGGTGATCTCATTGCGAATGGCGTTACGATTTTAGATTGGCGCACTGAAGTAATCGATTACTCATACGATTACTTTCCATCAGGCGTATGGCTTGTGGCGCGAACGGACTCTTCTTTAACACCAATCAAGCCAACAGGTAAAATCGAACGTGATGTCACTGCTGTTAGAGAGATGATTTCAGGTCGTGAAGTGCTGGCAATGGAGCACTCTTGCCTCGATCCTAACTTATATGATTTGTATGACACTGGCGCAAAAGTGATTCTGCCTGATGGAGCGCGACTTTTAAACGAAATGGTCCCGGCAATAATGAAAAACGACGCTGAGAGTACATTACTCGATGTCGCGGATACGCTCATTGCTTTAGAGAAGTGGCCTGGAGAAATCAAAGTGATTGGCCCGATTTCGGAAAAGCAGAAAATGGCGGTAGCATTTCGTAAAGATTCGTCAGAATTAAAAGAAGCTTTTAACCAATATTTAATCTCTATGAAGAGAGATGGATCGTACCAAGCTTTGGTCGAAAAATATTACCCATCGATTTATTATTTCTATAATGACTACTTCTTAGGAGGTAATAAGTAAGGCATATGATTAAGTCTGGAAATATATTATCAAGTAATAAAATAATCACAATCAGTGCGATACTGGTATCGCTCTATTTAGGCATGATTATTACGGTAACGAGCTTGGGGCAAAATAAGTTAAGAGAATCCCAGCATAGAGAATTAGAACTAAAAGTAAAGAGTTATGCAGGAACGCTTAATAATCTATTTACGATAGCGAGTGAAGATATTGATAATTTGTCGACAGACAAAACAGTACAAACGTTTTTTGCAAACTTAGCATCCGGCATGTCGATGGAATATGGTTTGGGGGCAAGCTTAGTTAATTTGGAACGTAAACTGAACAAAAAGACGGCAGCCAAAGCGATTAATGGTCTACCGATTTATACACAGTTAAAACTGGTTGGCCTAGATGGGAAAGTCATCGTGGCTTCTGGGCCAGATTTTAACCGGAATGTTTATAGCGTTCACCTTCTTGACAATCATCAGTGTGCGGACAATATCGTCGCGACCAGAGACAATGGTAAAATACTAATACAAGTTATTAAGCCCGTAATCCTATCCACCAAGACGGTAGGTTATCTAATTGCAGATATTAATGAAAACGTGGTTATTGATCAGCTGACAAACCAAGAGCACGAGCATAGTTATGGCCGAATGGTGCTGAGAATCAATGATCTCGACATGGATGTGTGGGATTCTCTGAACCAAAAGTTGAGGGAAGGTGATACCAGTGACAGTAATGAGAACTTACAAGAGTTACAAGAGAAAATCTATTTTGAAATTCCTGTTGGTAGCCACCGCGACTTCAAGCTCATGGCCTGGTTTGAATCTCTGACTGAACGTGAGTTATATACTTCGAAAATGTTTATTTCAGGGTTAAGTGTATTAGCGATCTTGATTGTCATTGGTTTGTTGTATGCGTTTAATCTTAATAACACTCGTGTTGAGTTGAATATAAAACTCGAAGAAGAGAAAAAGCGCCAAGATATTCTTGCGCAGAAAAATCAACGTTTGACGAGTGAAATTGAACGTCGTAAATCTTCAGAGTTAGAACTGGCTTATCAAGCGAAGCATGATGTGCTCACGGGGCTACCGAATCGAACGTCTGGTGCGGATCGTTTGGAACTTGAGCTTTCTCGAGCGCAGCGCAGTGATTCCAATGTATTAGTGATGTTCATTGACCTTGACCATTTTAAGCAGATCAATGACTCCATGGGACATTTTGTTGGTGACGAGATTCTAAAGTTAGCCTCAGAAAGACTCCAGCAAGCTGTGCGTAAAACGGATCTACTCGCACGTAACGGGGGCGATGAGTTCTTGTTGGTTATTCCGGATCTAAAAGACACCGACAGCGCTAAGCGTTTTGCGACAACGGTGTTGTCTGTGTTTAATGAGCCGTTTAGTTGGCAACATCATGAGTTCTTCCTGACGGCGAGTGTGGGCATGTCGGTTTTTCCGAAAGATGGTGACAATGCTGAACAATTGCTCGCTTGTGCTGATATGGCGATGTATCGTGTCAAACAGGATGGACGGAATGCGTTCTGTTTTTATGACCACAACATGAACCATGATTTACAGCGTTTCCTCGATTTAGAGAGTCGTTTACGTCACGCCATATCACATGATTTATTAGATCTTTATTACCAGCCAATTATCGACTTGGAAAAAGGCGCAATAGTGGGGGCTGAAGCATTGATGCGATGGAATGATGAACAATATGGTTTTGTGAGCCCTGAAGAGTTCATCGCTATCGCTGAGAAAAACGGCTTGATTCATCAATTAGGTGAATTTGCTATTCGCGAGGCGTGCCATCAAGCCGCACAGTGGCAAACGATTTCACCTGTCGTAGTCTCGGTGAATTTCTCTAGCGTGCAATTCCGATATTGTGATCGTTTGTTCGAGCAGATCAAACAGCACCTAGAGGAGTCCGGATTACCTGCCGAGAAATTTGATGTGGAAGTGACCGAAAGTTTGTTGTTCAACCACAGTCAGGAGCTCATTGATTTGCTTGATAACCTCAGAGCGCTGGGGGCGAAACTCACCATTGATGACTTTGGTACGGGTTACTCGGCTTTAAGTTATTTACAGAAGTTTCCGTTTGATCGCCTTAAGATTGACCGCAGTTTTCTGCAAAATATGTTTGAAAATGACTCCGATCGTGAATTAGTCAACGTGATCATTGCAATGGCGAAAGCGCTGAATCTGAAGATTGTTGCCGAAGGCATTGAAGAGCAGCGTCATGTGGACTATTTGAAAAACTTAAACTGTGAGTTTGGCCAAGGTTTCCACTATAGCCGACCAGTGCCTGCAGAGGAGTTTGAAGCACTTCTCAAACGACCAACTTGGTCATAACTCCTTTTATTACAGCCTGATAGGAAAGCATTAATCTAATTTGTTCCTCAAATTCATTAATGCTTTTCCACCTTAAGGGATAATCGTTTTTTCCTGCTTGAATTACACTACACTTAATTGACAAGTGAACGCCTGTGACCCCCCGTCATTCAAAGGCTCGCTCTCATTCTAATCGAGTAAAAACTCGACAAATTAAACAGGAAGGAATTGCCGAATGTCTTCTGCATTTTACCAACAGATTCAGCAGCAAATTGAAGAAGTGAAGGCGGAAGGCCTTTACAAAGCAGAGCGTATTATCACGTCCCAACAGAAGGCTGAAGTTAAAATTGCCAGCGGTGAAGAAGTACTTAACTTCTGTGCGAACAACTACTTAGGTCTAGCTAACCACCCTGCGCTTATCGAAGCGGCGAAAGAGGGTATGGACGAGCATGGTTTCGGTATGGCTTCGGTTCGTTTCATTTGTGGTACGCAAGACATCCACAAAGCGCTAGAGCAAAAGTTATCTAAGTTCCTCGGTAAAGAAGATACTATTCTTTACACTTCTTGTTTTGATGCGAACACCGGTCTGTTCGAGACGATTCTTGATAAAGAAGACGCAATTATCTCTGATGCACTGAACCACGCGTCAATCATCGACGGTGTACGTCTGTGTAAAGCCATGCGTTTCCGCTACTCAAACAACAACATGGAAGAGTTAGAGCAACAATTGATCGCTGCGAAAGAAGCGGGCGCTCGCCATACGCTAATCGTAACGGATGGCGTGTTCTCTATGGACGGTGTAGTCGCTAACCTTCCTGCTATCTGCGACCTTGCAGACAAGTATAGTGCGCTAGTCATGGTGGATGACTCACATGCCGTCGGCTTCATGGGTAAGAATGGTGCAGGAACGCATGAATACCATGATGTGATGGATCGTATCGATATCATCACTGGTACGCTGGGTAAAGCAATGGGCGGCGCATCAGGCGGTTACACTTCTGGTAAAGCAGAAGTGATAGACTGGTTACGTCAGCGCTCTCGTCCATACCTATTTTCTAACTCTGTTGCTCCTGCAATCGTAAGCGCTTCTATCCGCGTTTTAGACCTACTAGAAGAAAGCGGCGATCTGCGTGATCGCTTATGGGAAAACGCAGCACACTTCCGCGCACGTATGGAAGGTGCAGGCTTCACGATGGGTGGCGCAGACCACGCGATTATTCCTATCATGCTAGGTGATGCAAAAGTTGCTGCCGAGTTTGCTGAACGTGCCCTAGAAAAAGGCATCTACGTTATCGGTTTCTCATTCCCAGTGGTACCAAAAGGTCAAGCACGTATCCGTACTCAAATGTCAGCTGCGCACTCTCGTGAGCAACTAGACCGTGCAATTGATGCGTTTATCCAAGTTGGTCAGGACATGGGCATCATCTAAGATTCTAGGACCAAGGATCTTTAGTTAAGGTTATATTATGAAAATTAAAGCACTATCAAAGCTAAAGCCTGAAGAAGGCATTTGGATGACTGAGGTTGACAAGCCTGAAGTCGGCCACAACGACATTCTGATCAAAATTAAGAAAACGGCTATCTGTGGTACAGACGTACACATCTACAACTGGGACGAATGGTCGCAAAAGACCATTCCAGTACCTATGGTTGTCGGCCATGAATATGTGGGTGAAGTGGTTGCAATTGGTCAGGAAGTTCGTGGCTTTGAAATCGGTGACCGCGTATCTGGCGAAGGTCACATCACTTGTGGTCACTGCCGTAACTGTCGTGGCGGTCGCACTCACCTATGTCGCAACACAATCGGTGTAGGTGTAAACCGCGAAGGTGCATTTGCAGAATATCTAGTGATCCCAGCGTTCAACGCGTTCAAGATCCCTGAAGGGATCTCTGACGATCTAGCGTCTATCTTTGACCCGTTTGGTAACGCTGTACATACAGCGCTGTCTTTCGACCTCGTTGGCGAAGACGTGTTGATCACAGGCGCAGGCCCAATCGGTATCATGGCAGCAGCAGTAGCGAAACATGTTGGTGCTCGCCACGTAGTGATCACTGACGTAAACGAATACCGTTTAGATCTTGCTCGTAAGATGGGCGTAACGCGCGCGGTAAACGTCGCTGAAGAGAAACTAGAAGACGTAATGTCTGAGCTAGGCATGACAGAAGGCTTTGACGTAGGTCTAGAAATGTCTGGCAACCCTTCAGCATTCAACTCAATGCTGAAAACCATGAACCACGGTGGCCGTATTGCGCTACTAGGTATTCCACCATCAGACATGGGTATCGACTGGAACCAAGTGATCTTCAAAGGCCTGATCATCAAAGGTATCTATGGTCGTGAAATGTTCGAAACTTGGTACAAGATGGCTTCACTGATCCAATCAGGCCTCGATCTCACGCCAATCATCACTCACCACTACAAGATTGAAGACTTCCAAGAAGGCTTCGACGTTATGCGTAGCGGGGCTTCTGGCAAAGTTATCCTAGATTGGGAGTAGGGTGAAGTCAGGTGAATAAGGGCTTTTATTGTTTGCTTGAAAACAGGTTATCCGAACAGGTGAATGGTAAAAACAGCCCCATTTTTCACTTCGAAATGCCCCAAATTTGCCCCAAAACTGCCCACATTTACTGGGGCAAATTGGGGCATACTTAGTAGATAAAATATACTAGGTGACTATTTTAAAATCATCGTGTAATTCTCTCCAGTGAAGCATTAATGCAGATTTATGCTCAGCTTTCATTTCCAAACCAAAATTCAAGATCATCATTATCATCTTTTAGATCTGACAATTGTGGTTCGAGTTTAGCAGTGCTAGAAACATTATCCGCTTCCTGACGGTTAGCCTTTGGTGAGATCGTCATTTCGAGTCCTAGCCCTTCAAGCACCGAAGTAATGTTGATAGTCGTACGTCAGCACCACTTTCAATACGCTGGTATTGTTGCTGCTTCATTCCAATACGCATATACATATCTTTTTGCTCTAACTTAAGCTTCTTTCGTTGCTCAATTAGTAGAGTTGGAATTTCATCAATATTTTTCATTATGCAGCCTTAAATAGCACATTAATCAGCTTAACAACACTTTAGTCGTTTTGTTCTTGAAAGGAGATTAATGGTGGATGTGTAAACCATATCAATGGGGTGGTCTAAGAAGCATTATTAAAGTCACTTCTGAGGTTGAACATTCAATGACAGGAAAGGTGAGCAAAGAGACTCGTTGGTATACGAGTTCATTGGATTTAGATGCAGAGCAAGTACTTAAAGCCGTCCGAGGACACTGGCAAGTAGAGAGTATGCATTGGATGCTAGATATGACTTTCAGAGAAGATGAGTGCCGCATTCGGAAAGGAAATGGAGCCTTTGCTTTCAATGCGCTAAGGAAGATCGCTCTCAACTTATTTAAGTTCGATACGACGAAGAAGATAAGTATGGCACGGAAGAAAAAGAACGCAGCCATGAACGATGAATACCGCTCAGTGCTTTTAGAATCTGCGATTGAAATGCGCTAGCCTTGGGACAATATTCGCCAAATGAAGCTTCTTTTGTATACTGTCTATAATATGCTGCTAGAAGCCTACACGCCGCGACAACTCGAATACAAGACCGGCGGACCGCCCAACATCGATATGATGATGGATAGCACCAGCCTGCAACATGAATTGGCCGGGCTCGACATCGTGCAAATCGAAGAGACTGTCCGTGACATCCGCGAAGGCCAATTTCGTAATGAGTAAGGCGCAGTTGTGCAACTGCTGTCCCGAAAACTGGGAGGGGAAGATACATCATGAACAAACCGAAAATCGCTGACACTAAACCCATCGCCGTTGAGCTAGAGAAAGATAAAAAATATTACTGGTGCACCTGTGGTCTTTCATCCAACCAGCCCTTCTGTGACGGTTCTCATGCAGGCAGTGGATTCGAGCCACAGGCGTTCACCGCACAGCAGGATGGCAAGGCATTTCTGTGTCAATGCAAACGCTCGGCCAATCCCCCCTTCTGTGACGGCAGCCATAACGCCATTACCCAGGAGGAACTCGACGCCGACCAGGGACTCGATACGATTTGGTACAAAGTGGCCGGGCTGGATGAGCTCAAGGATGACGAGGTCCGTTCGGTACAGGCCGGCTCGAAAACCATCGCCCTGACCTTCCATCAGAGCCAGTACGGGGCACTGGACAATGCTTGTCCCCACCAGGGTGGCCCACTCGGCGAGGGCGGCATCGAATGCGACGAGAGCGGCGAATGCTGGCTGCGCTGCCCCTGGCATGGCTGGGACTTCCATCCGTTGAGCGGTAAATCCCCCGGTGGATTCGGGGATGGAGTGGATACCTACCCAGTCGAAGTGCGCGATGACGGAGTCTATGTCCAGGTCAAGGAGCATCGGGAACGTACCCGCACCATCTCCGACGTCATGGTGGAAACCATGGTGAACTGGGGTGTCACTCATGTCTTCGGCATGGTAGGGCATTCCAATCTGGGCTTGGCGGACGCGATTCGCGAACAGGAAGATGCTGGGAATCTCACCTACATTGGTATTCGCCACGAGGGCGCCGCGTCTTTTGCCTGCTCAGGCTTCGCCAAGCTATCCGGAAAACCTGCCGCCTGCCTGTCGATCGCCGGTCCCGGCGCGACCAATTTGATGACCGGCCTGTGGGATGCCAAGGTCGATCGCGCACCCGTACTCGCGTTGACCGGTCAGGTCAACACCCAGGTGTTCGGCCCGGGCGCTTTCCAGGAAATCGATCTGGCCTCGGCCTTTCAGGCGGTCAGCCGCTTCAGTCAGACTGTGCTGCCGGGCAGCCGACACGCGGAACTGATGACGTTGGCGCTCAAGCATGCCATCGTCGAACGGGATGTGGCGCACTTGATCTTCCCAGACGAGGTCCAGGTCTTTGCGGCGGCGAACGATGCGCAGAGTTCATCGCCCGATGGACGCCTGGCAGCGCAGCAAATTTCACCGGCCAACGACTCGCTAGGCATGGCGCTAGAGAAAATTGCGGCATCACAGCGTCCGGCTATCATCGTTGGCTACGGTGCAAGGGAGGCCATGGCGGACGTACTCGCGCTGGCGGAGCGACTCAGTGCCCCCGTTCTGACCACCTTCAAGGCCAAGGGTCAGGTCAGTGACCGACATCCATTGGCCGCAGGGGTACTTGGCCGCAGCGGCACCCCCATCGCCAGCGGCTGCATGAACGAAGCCGATCTCCTGATCGTGTTCGGTGCGTCATTTGCCAATCACACCGGGATCACCGAACACAAACCCATTATCCAAGTCGATTTCGAACAAATGGCTTTGGGTAAGTTCCACCCCGTCGATGTGCCGGTCTGGGGCGAGGTCGGCGTCACGGCCCGGCGCCTGCTGAACGACCTGCCGGCAATGCATTCGACCGTCGACCAGCGAGCCGAAGTGGCTGGGCGCTGGGACGCATGGCGTGAGGAAAAAACGCGCCGCGCGGCTCGCAATAACGACCACGGGCTCAATTCCGCCACCGTCTTTGACGCACTCTCAGCGGCCTGCCCGGAGGATGCCGTCATCGCGGTAGACGTGGGCAACAACACCTACTCTTTTGGCCGCTATTTCGAATGTACCAATCAGACAGTGCTGATGTCCGGCTACTTGGGTTCTATCGGCTTCGGTTTCCCCGCTGCCATGGGTGCCTGGGCCGCCACCCAGACGGTCGAGGCGCACAAGGGAAGGCCGGTGATCTCAATCAGTGGAGACGGCGGCTTCGGCCAGTATCTGGCGGAGTTTACCACCGCCGTCAAATACGGCATGAACCTGACCCATATCCTGCTCAACAACAGCGAACTGGGTAAGATTTCCAAGGAACAGCGTGCGGGCAACTGGCAGGTTTGGCAGACATCCCTGCACAATCCGGATTTTGCCGAATTCGCTAATTCCTGCGGCGGGCTTGGCATCCGCGTCGACACGAAAGACCAACTGGATGAAGCGATCCGAAAAGCCCTTGCCTTCGATGGTCCCGCACTGGTAGAAATCAAAACCGATGCAGAACTGATTTGACCTATCGATAAAGCGAGAACAGAACACACAACCAAGAGCGGTTCTTCACAGAGGCAATGCTTTCATTGCCTAATATATCAACTCAGTGCAGCGATTTTGAAGAAGTGTTTGAAGCAATGGGGTTGCAAGTCAGAGGCATCAAAAGCCGACTTTTAGTGTCGGAGTGGTAATGTCGGAGAAGGGAAAGGTTGCTATAATACGTAGCAGCTTTCCCTTTTCTTATATCAAAAATACAAAAGCGCATTGATTTGCCCCAAATCTGTCCCATAGATTATTGTAAATTTTTGATAATTAAAGGTATTTAGACTGTTATTCCTAACATGTTCGAAACTTGGTACAAGATGGCTTCACTGATCCCATCAGGCCTCGATCTAACGCCAATCATCACGCACCACTACAAGATTGATGACTTCCAAGAAGGCTTCGACGTTGTGCGTAGCGGGCAATCTAATCTGGCAAAGTTATCCTTGATTGGGAGTCGGGTAGTACAAGGTTAGATAGGCTTGTTGCTGTTACCCAAGCACTGGTTATCCGAACATGTGAATGGCAAAAATAGCCCTATTTAACGCCCTAAAATGTCCTATTTTTGTCCCTTAGACAGCGAAATAGTAATAAAAAGTGCCTCATACAGTATGAGGTACTTTTGTATCACTTGATGAAAAGTTTGGGTTTATTGTCCATCCTCAAAGTTTACTTATAGTGTTCAGCTCTCTTTTGCTTTCTCAAGCTCTCTCCACGCACGTTCTGACTCGTGCTTAGCCAGTTGAATTGATTGCCTAGTTCGCTGTGCAAAACGATGCCCAACGAGACGGTTGCAGGCCAGCACCAAATTAGCGTGCTGATGGGGGGGTTAATGCTTCTAAAAGCAAATCAACCCAATGGAAAGGGATTTTCTCTACAAGAATAGATTAGCGAGAGTGTAATACCCGCCATGCAATCCACGTGAAAAAGCTTGCAATAGTGATGAATAATACACTGCTGATCCATTCTTGATGGTGGACCATGATATCGTTTTGTAGTTCAGTAAGCCAAGGTGACATAGGTGTTGTTTCTTTCTAAATAGCAATGGCTAAAAGGTAACAAAGTCTGCGTCTTTACCCTAGTGGAATCATTGTTCTAGCGGGCTCAATGAAAGTGTTTAGGTAGCCATCGACGTTTTTTTGGGCGAGATGACTGTCAAGAGATTCAATGGATGAATTGTTTATTCTCTGACTCATCCCTAACATTTATCACACTCAAATATGAGACCGTAGGGCCACTTTGAATAGGGGAGGTGGATCATGGAATTTACAGAGCTAGATAGAAACGCGCTCTATGACATTTGGATGTCGCAAAAAGCAAAAATGCATATGACTCAAATGGAGATGGCGAAACGTATGGGTTTGGGATTGCACGAATTTACCGCCTTATTACGTGGAAATACGCCACTAACGCTAAGTTTTGTTAATCAGCTTTGTGAACAACTGCACGTGCGTCCAAATCAGGTTATTCCGTCTTTCACTGAGCGTGAATTTTCCACTTCAGGTTCGGTTTATTTACAAAACCGAGTGACAGTCGATGGGGACATACGCAATGTATTCATTGAAGGCAGCCAAGTCGTTATTGAGTATGAACACAAAATTGGCTGATCCAGTTTAGAGCAAATCCGAGCGCCAAGTACGAATGGTATTCGGCGCCTTATGTTTAAGTCAGTTATGCTGGTTATGGCATCCTTACCAAGGAGTTTTGTGACAGATCACCAATGCTCTTCGCGCCCGTAAGTGTCATTGCTACGCGCATCTCTTTGTTGTACAGATCGAGCAAATTTTCTACGCCTTCCGCCCCTTGAGCAGCCAGCGCGTACACGAATGAACGGCCAAGTAGCGTGCAATCTGCACCGAGTGCTAACATTCGAACCACATCCAAGCCCGTTCGAATGCCCGAGTCGACGAAGATCTTGAGATCCCCTTTCACTGCATTAGCAATACTGGGTAGCGCTTTTGTTGTTGAGAGCACGCCATCAAGTTGGCGACCGCCATGGTTAGAAACCACAATGCCATCAGCACCGAATCGAACCGCGTCTTTTGCGTCTTCTTCATCAAGAATGCCTTTGATGATCATCGGGCCATCCCAAAAGTCTCGTATCCACTCTAGATCTTTCCATGAGATTGAAGGATCAAAATTCGCGCCTAACCAACCGATGTAATCACCCAGCTTGGTCGGCTCACCACGGTACGTGGAAATGTTGCCCAAGTCGTGAGGTTTACCTAATAAGCCAACATCAAGTGCCCAACTAGGATGACGCATTGCTTGGAATACACGACGAATAGCGGCATTGGGGCCGCTCATACCCGAGTGCATGTCACGGTAACGAGCTCCTGGTACGGGCATATCTACGGTAAATACCAATGTTGTAACGCCTGCCGTTTTGGCACGTTCAAGGGCATTTTTCATAAAGCCACGGTCTTTAAGCACATAAAGCTGGAACCACATTGGGCGTTGAATTGCTGGCGCAACTTCTTCGATAGGACAAACCGAGACGGTAGACATAGTAAATGGAATACCTTTTTTTTCGGCTGCTTGCGCCGCTTGTACTTCACCGCGTCGAGCGTACATACCCGTTAGGCCTACCGGAGCGAGGGCGATCGGCATCGCCAGTTTTTCTCCAAAGATAGTCGTCTCTAGGCTTAGGTCGCTCATGTCACGCAGTACCCGTTGGCGCAGTGCGACATCACCTAAGTCATCGGTATTGCGCTTTAGTGTTCGTTCATCGTACGAGCCCCCATCAATATAATGAAAGAGAAAAGGAGGCAGCTTGGCTTTTGCGGCTGCACGGTAATCAGTAGAAGCAGAGATAATCATAATGGGATAGTCCTAGCAATGGTTCTATCGTTGCCTACTTCGCAAGAGGTAGATGCTCGCTATGCATAGCGTTCTTGCTCAAGGTTTACGCGCAACAGAAAACGATTTTTATGTGATACCTTGTTAAATTAATGTGAATTTACCTCTTTGCTTTTTATTAATATAGGGAAATAATGAAATCCTTTATTCCTACATCACAAAAAACGGCAAGCCTATCGTTCCTATCGACCTCACCAGTCATAATTGCCTGCAATATGCCTATCAAACCACAGGAGCAACGGATTGGCAGTTTAAGGAACAAGAAGGGGATTATATCGTGGAAGTATCGGGTTACTTCTTAACAGACAACGAAACGGCATTAAGAAAAGCCGCATTGGGCGGGCATGGTATCGCTTATGTGCCACGTTGCTTGGTTTATCATGATATTCACAGCGGTCAGTTGGTGGACATCTTTCCGGATTTGGTTGGTAAGAAGCTTGGTGTTTATGCGGTTTCCCCTTTTACTCGTCAGTCACCAAACAAAGTAAAATTGTTGATAGAGCACATGCGCGAACGCTACCTCGCGATAGCACATTATTTCTAGACGCTTCATAAATTCAATAAATGTTTCAATGTTTTGGTTGAAATTAGATGCCTACACCTTAAGGTAGATATTGAGAATACATCTCAATAAAAACTAAAATAATGAAACTTCAAACGGAGCCACATGGACGTTATGGATTACCCAAAAACACGTAAAGATTCTGTCGTGGATACCTATTTTGGACACGACATTGCAGACCCATATCGCTGGTTAGAAGACGATCGCAGTCAAGAAACCGCAGAGTGGGTGTCTGGGCAAAACGCCGTCACTTTCGATTTCCTTGGTCAAATACCATATCGCCAGCAAATTCGTGACTTAGTTGCAGACAGCCAAAACTACGAAAAGTATTCTCAGCCATTTGTGCATGGTGATTACACTTACTTCTACAAAAATGACGGTTTGCAAAACCAAAATGTACTTTATCGCCGCAAAGGAGTGGAGGAAGCAGAAGTATTCCTTGATCCAAATACTTTTTCTAAAGAGGGGAGCACTTCTCTGGGTGAAGTGAGTTTTTCTCAAGACAACCGCTTAGTCGCGTATTCGATTTCAGAAGGTGGCAGTGACTGGCGTAAGATCTTCGTGATTGACGTTGAAACCAAGCAGCAGCTTGAGCCTGAAATTGTCGATGCCAAGTTCACTGCGATTTCTTGGTTAGGCAATAAAGGTTTTTACTATTCAAGCTATGACAAGCCAGAAGGCAGTGAACTGTCTGCCCGCACTGAGCAACACAAGCTCTACTACCATGAGTTAGGTACACCTCAGTCAGAAGATGAGGTCATTTTTGGTGAGTTTGAGTCACAGATTCATCGTTATGTAACGGGTACAACAACCAAAGATGATCGTTTCTTGATCATTTCAGGTGCGGAGTCGACATCGGGCAATCGTCTGTTTTATGTTGATTTGGATTCCGAGTCTCAAGAGGTTGTGACACTTCGTGACACCACCCAAGGCGATACTTACCTAATTGATAACCAAGATGATACGCTGCTTTTCTACACCAACCTCGATGCACCAAATGGCAAAGTAATGAGCTACCACTGTCAGACGAAGCAATGGGCAGAGGTCATTGCTGAGCAAGCGCAGCCACTGGATGTAAGCAAAGGTGGCGGCTATTTGTTCGCGACTTACATGGTCGATGTGTTGTCCAAAATGCAACAGTTTAGTTACCAAGGAGAGCTGATCCGTGACCTGGCTTTACCAGGGGAAGGCACCGCATATGGACTGGCCGGCAAAGCAGAAGACAAAACACTTTATTACACCTTCACGAACTACACTACACCACCAACCATTTTCTCTTTTGACGTCGAAAGTGGTGAATCCACACTCTATCAAGAGTCGAAAGCGCAATTTGATCGTAACGGGTATGAGTCTAAGCAGGTGTTCTATCGCTCGAAAGATGGCACCAAAGTGCCGATGATCATTTCTTACAAAAAGGGGACTAAGCTTGATGGTACTGCTCCAACGATACTGTATGGTTACGGTGGTTTTAATATCAGTTTAACGCCGATATTCTCAGAAAACGTCGCAAACTGGCTAGAGCTTGGTGGCATCTATGCCGTAGCTAATATGCGTGGCGGCGGTGAATACGGCAAGGCTTGGCATATTGCCGGTACGCAGCAATTAAAACAGAACGTATTTGATGATTTTATCGCTGCTGCGGAATACTTGATTGAGTATGATTATACCAGTTCTGAGCGTCTTGCAATTCGCGGTGGATCGAATGGTGGTCTACTTGTTGGTGCGTGCATGACACAGCGGCCGGAGTTGTTTAAAGTCGCGCTGCCTGCGGTGGGCGTACTCGATATGCTGCGCTATCACACATTTACCTCTGGTGAAGGCTGGAAGTATGACTTTGGCACATCTGAGCAGAGTGCTGAAATGTTCCACTACTTGCTTGGTTATTCTCCAACCCACAATGTGAAGCCAGGCGTGGACTATCCTGCAACGCTTGTAACAACCGCTGATCACGACGATCGCGTAGTACCAGCTCACTCCTATAAGTTTATTGCTGAACTTCAGGATAAATACCAAGGTGATAACCCGGTGTTGATTCGTATCGATGTCAACGCAGGTCATGGTGCAGGAATGCCACTTAGCAAGCAAATTGACCTCACCACCGACATGTACGCCTTTACTCTTTATAACATGGGAATTAAAGCTCTGTAGTTCGCACCGCAGTGCTTTCACACTAAAAAACGCCGCAATTTATTCGCGGCATTTTTCCTACGCTATGTCTGATCACTTACTTATTGTGATTGGTATAATTGAAAAGCCTGTCTTATCTAATCTCTTTGTTTGTCAGTATCCATGTGAAATTGAATAAAGTGACGTGATTTTGTTTATGGTTTAGTTGCTCAAAAAGCATTCAATTGAACTGGGGTGGAAGATAAATCACTTAAACTTAAGCAAATAATCTCTACACTGAGTTAATGACAATAAGAAAAAAGGAGACGGATATGGCCATACAAAGATTGGAACCAAAACAGCTGTATTCTGTAGCTAATCTAGAGAATATGCCATGTAAGTCGACCAAGGAACTGCCTCCGATTGATGAAATCGTCGGCCAAGAACGCGCGCAAAAAGCGGTTGAGTTCGCGATGTCTATCAAGGAGAAAGGGTACAATATTTACGCTATTGGGCAGAATGGCCTAGGTAAGCGCACCATGATTTTGCGCTATTTGAATCGTCATAAACACGATGCGGTAGAGTTATTTGATTGGTGTTATGTGGCTAATTTTGAAGACACGCGAACGCCAAAAGTACTTAAGTTACCCTGTGGTATCGGTAGCAAGCTACGCGCCGATATCGAAAAGCTCATGAGCAAGTTAATGAATGCGATGCCACTCGCTTTCGACAACGAAATGTATTATAGCCGCGCCGATCGCTTGAAGAATCAACTTGCTGATAAACAGCAACTTGAATTGGACGGCATCAGCAAAGAAGCCAAGGAAAAGGGTGTTAGCTTAACGATCACCACTCAGGGCGATTATCAGTTTGTTGCGATGAATGGCGACGAGCTTCATACCGAAGAGTCATTTGATGCTTTGAGTAAAAAAGATCAAGAGTATTTCGCTAACAGTATCGATGAGCTAGAGGTCAGTTTGCGCGGTATGATACGTGAACTGACGGAGTGGGAAGAAAACTTTAGCGAGAAAATCAAAAAACTCAATGATGAAGTCACGTTGGATGTGATCACTCACTTCATCAAACAGCTCAAAGTAGACTATGCGGGTTACTCAGAAATCAAAAACTATCTGACGGAACTTCAGAGAGACATTGTCGAAAATGCCGAGATTTTCCTAGATCAAGATGGGGAGCAAGGTGAGATAGCGACCGCATCATTAGACAAGAAGCTACCACGTCGTTACAAAGTGAATGTATTGGTAAACCGTGCTGATTGTGATTTCCCTATCGTTGTAGAAGAGAACCCAAATTATCATACGCTGTTTGGTTCGATTGAGACGGCAACGTTCAAAGGCACGGTATTTACTGATTTTTCATTGATCCGCGCTGGTAGTTTACATAAAGCGAATGGTGGCGTATTACTCATTGATGCGCAAAAGGTACTGGAGCAACCTTATGTGTGGGATGGTTTAAAGCGTGCCTTGCGTTCTCGCCAATTGAGTTTTACATCGTTAGAAAAAGAGGTCACCCTCACGGGGGCGGTGTCATTAGATCCTGAGCCGATCCCACTGAGTATTAAAATTATCTTGTTTGGTGATTATCGTACTTATCAGCTCCTTCAGCATTACGATCAAGAATTTGGAGAGTTGTTCCGTGTGACTGCGGACTTTGAAGATGAGATGAAGCGCACACCCGATTCTGAATTGCAGTATGCGCGCTTTATTTCCAGCGTGGTAAACGATAACAACATGCTGCATTGTGATAAGAAAGCGATAGCGAGGGTTATCGAGTATAGTTCTCGCTTGTCTGGGGACCAAACCAAGTTATCTCTTCATTCGGCCAACATTGCAAACGTGTTGCGAGAATCAAACTACGTTGCGCGTCAAGCGAACTCCAATATGATTCGCATCGGTCATGTAGAAGAAGCGCTTAAGAATCAGGAAATGCGCGTAAGTCGGCTGCAAGACAGCGTAATCGAGACGTTTGTCAATGGCACCACTTTGATCCGTACCGAAGGCACGGCAATTGGGCAAGTGAACGCTTTATCGGTACTGAGTACAACGGATCATATGTTTGGCGCACCCAATCGAATTACCGCTACAACCTGTTATGGCGATGGTGGTGTAATTGATATTGAACGCAGCGTTGATTTAGGGGGCAGTATTCACTCCAAAGGCGTCATGATTTTGTCTGCCTACTTGTTATCAGTGTTTGGAAAAACGGCACGTGTACCGCTAACTACTACGATCACGTTTGAGCAGTCTTATGGTGGCGTTGATGGTGACAGCGCAAGTATGGCGGAACTATGCGCCGTGGTGTCGGCATTTTCTAAACAACCTAACCGTCAGGATATTGCGATTACCGGCTCTATGAACCAGTTTGGTGAAGCGCAACCAATTGGAGGAGTGAATGAAAAAATTGAAGGCTTCTATGACGTTTGCGTGATAAAAGGGCGTCACCCAGGGCAAGGGGTGATTATTCCGCGCTCCAATGCACACAATCTGATGCTTCGCCAGGATATTGTGAAAGCAGTAGAAAAAGGCGATTTCCACATTTGGGCGATCGATCATGTTACTGAAGCAATAGAACTTTTTACTGGCAAAGCCGCAGGAGAAGCGACAGATGAAGGTACCTATCCAATTGATACCACCTTCGGATTGGCGCAAGCCAAGCTCAACGCTTTGCGAAAGTAAGACAGTGTTGAATCGATGTGATCTTACACTAGCGGTTGTGGCGACAATATATTGTTGATATGACAAAATATTTTCGCCTAATTCCATGAACTTATTGCTGTTTTATAAAGACATTCTGGCGAAAATTGATGATCAAACCTATTCATTGCAAGTCAGCCTTGAAATGTTGTGCCGCAATAATGAGCTAACTCAACAAGCGAATGACGCCTTGATTGGCATAACGGAATCAGTTGCGAACATTAATGATTCAAATACTCAGGTCGCCACCGTTGCGAAAGAGCAATCTCGAGTGACACAGGACATCAACCGTAATGTGGTAAACATGTCTGAACTCGGAAATCAGAATCTAGTGGGTATTAGCCAAAGTGCGAGTGCGAGCACAGAGCTGTCACTGCTGGCAGAAAAGCAAAAAGAACAGCTAAGTGTTCTTTAAGCTATAAATAACAAAAGGCACCTCTGGGTGCCTTTGCTTTATAGTAAAATGTATCGGTATCTTGTTATTCCATTCAAGCTGAGCCTTTATTATTATCTATTGTGCTCGGCTTTGTTGTTTAAGTTTGAGTTTAATACCGTCAAATTTAAGCTGACTCAGTAAGTTTTTCGCATTGGCTTTTCCTATATCGTCAAATTCGACCCCATAGCGTGCATAGTGAGTAGATTTTTGTAAGTTACAGATGCGTCCCTTGAGAGAAGGCAACATGCGTCCATTTCCTGGGAGGACTAAATCTAATGAAACTTGTTCCCCGACGTGTAGTAGGCGGCTCATCGGCGAGGTAACAAAGCGACAACCACTACGGGATAAATCACGTATCTCACATTCACTACGGTACTCTTTCAGCTGAACACGTGAGCGTAAATTTACCTCATAGCGCACTTCTTTTCGTAGTTGATACACCTGCATGCTACTTGGCAAACTCAGTACCAATAGTGGGTATGGCTCACTGAGACGATGTTGCAGTTGTGCCCTGAACGGAATAATTGCACCTTCCCCCCGATGTGAAAAGGCTTTTACATTGATCCAAAATCCCGCCTGAAAATAGTATTTTAAATCTTCTTCAGAAATATTCGGAATTTCAATCAGTGCTGTTTTATTCGAGTGGCAGCCTACAAAAGTACTGGTGGTGATACATTTAGTTCCTACTGGTGTCGTCACATTGAGAGTGACTTCGCTGCCGTGCTCGACCATAGCCATTGCATCTGTGCTGTTTAACGTTGTTGCCTGACGTTCCGGTGCATTTTTGTGTGAATGAGGCGCATTACATTCTTTAGCGCTTGTCATCTTATCACTCATTATTATTTTTTACCTAGACTGAGAAGGTTTTATGCACATCAATACTTAGTACTAAGATCTTAAGTATCAAGTAGAGTGATAATTCTAATTAGTATGAAATAGTGTTTCAACAAACTGGCCATTGATTCAGTCAGTGGTAGGGAAAAGTGAGAGGTAAGTAATAGTTTGTGTTAAAAAAATGTAGTATTTGTGGTTTTGTGACTTGAAGGGCGATCGCAACAGCATGCAAAAGTAAGTGCTATGCCTAAGTGAAATCAGATGTAGGATTCAGACTCGCGTGTTGAGATGGAGCTAAGGTAAGACTTTATTGAGTGATATAAAAATGGGATGCATTGCCATCCCATTTTTGTTTGTGTTGCATTAGATTCAGTACGGATACCAGAAAAGGTGAGTATCCATAACCCGTTTACTGATCGCTGCAACAACAATCACCACAATACCAGCCATACATATCATGTCGGCTTTGGTCAGCGGCTTCAGGCTGTACCATGTACGAGATGAATGACGACCAAAACCGCGTAACGTCATCGCATTAGAGATTTGATCCGCGCGATCTAGGCTTGAGAAGATCAAAGGGCCAAGAATCTTCGCGACGTTCTTAATACGAGTGAACAATGGTGCTTTCTTACTTAGCTCAACGCCGCGTGCTTGTTGAGCATGCATAATGTTAACAAAGTCCTTTTTCACTTCTGGCAAATAGCGCAGTGTCAAACTGACCGCATAGGCGATTTTGTACGGCACGCCTAAACGGTTCAAGCTTGCTGCAAATTCGGTAGGATGCGTAGTGAACACAAACACCAAAGCGATCGGGAACATGCTGAAGTATTTTAAGGTGACAGTCACAAGATAGAACAAGGTTTCTTGGGTTAGCGAGTAGTGACCTGGCAACGACAGTAGTACCGTAGTTGAGCCCATGTATTCAGAGCCTTGCTGTGGTGCCAATGCAAACATAAACAAGGCGTTCATCATCAAGACACTGGCTGTACCGATCAATAGCGGCTTGTATACATGAAATGGAACCTTGGTCATTTTTAATAACCAAAGGCCAGTAATGATTAACACCGCAATGATGCGTAAATCAAAGGTGGTGAGTACCACCGTAACCCAAGCAATGAACATCAAAAACTTAGTAATGCCATTCAGTTGATGCAGTGGTGATTGGGTATCAATGTAGTTGATACCAAACTTCATCTTGTTGTCTTTCATGCCACTACGTTCTCAATGTTTTCATTCTCAACGCCTTTGATAGGCAGCGTTGTTTTTGCTCGGTTGGTTTTCTCTGCATCAATAAAATGTTGCATAAAGCCGTTTGTGTCTTCGATACCTAATTCAATGGCCAGTTCGTACAAGCTAGTTGTGGTTAGGTTAGCTTGATCTAATAACTCTGGGTTACTAAATACCTGAGTCATTGGCGCATCGGCAATCAGTTTGCTGTCTGCAATCACGATAGAGCGTGTGGTGTATTCCAATACCAAGTGCATGTCATGCGATATGATCATCACAGTGATACCTAACTCACGGTTAAGCTTCTCGATAAAACTAAGCATAGAGGTGTAGTTACGGTAATCCTGACCGGCGGTTAGCTCATCCAAAATAAGTAACTCAGGTTCCAGCGCAAGAATAGACGCAATCGTCACGCGCTTCTTCTGACCGTAGCTTAACGCTTCAATTGGCCAGTGGCGGTATTTGCTCAAACCACACAGATCAAGCACTTCAAGGACTTTAGCTTCAACGAGCTTCTCTTCGATACCACGATTACGCAGTCCGAATGCGACCTCATCGAAAATCATGTGATGAGAAATCATATGATTCGGGTTTTGCATGACTACGCCAACCTTTTGGCTGCGCTCAAAAATCGTCAGTTCACTAAGATCTTGACCGTTCAATGTCATCGAGCCGTTGTCTGGCTCAATCACGCCCATCACAAGCTTAGTAATGGTGGATTTTCCAGAACCATTTTTACCCAATACCGATACGAACTCACCACGTTGAATATCGAAACTGACGTTTTCCAGGGCGTTTTTCTCACCATCGTAGGAGTACGTCAGATTACGTACGCTTAATATTGTCTCTGTTTCTGGCTCTGTTGCTGGCGTTTTTGCTTCATCAAACCATCCTGTGACGGCAGACTTATACTGAGCGAGCGGCAGCGTATTTAAGTGTGATGGCTTTGCGTTACTTTGGATAGTGCATTCCGCTTGCTTTAAGGCAGAGAGGTATAACGGCTCACGAATGCCGTATTCCTCTAGCAGAAGCGAGGCTAAGAGCTCATCTGGGCTGCTATCCGCGATAATCTCACCGCTTTCCATTAGGATGATGCGATCAACTGAGCGGTGTAACACATCCTCAAGACGGTGCTCGATCATGACTATTGTTTTGCTCGTTTCGCGATGCAGTTCATCGATGATCTCGATGGTTTTTTTACCGGTTTTCGGGTCGAGCGCAGCAAGTGGTTCATCGAACAACAAAATGTCGACGTCATCCACCAGAATACCAGCCAAAGAAACGCGCTGTTTTTGTCCACCCGAAAGATCGTGTGGAGAGCGTTTTAACATCAGGTCTAAATCGACCATTTTTGCCGTGGCTTTGACCAACGGGTACATATCGATGTTAGACATAAGCTGGTTTTCCAGCGCGAAAGCAATGTCTTCACCAATACTTAAACCAACAAACTGACTATCGGTATCTTGTAATACGGTGCCAACTTGCTCGGTATATTGGTGCATATCAAAAGGAGCAGTATCGAGGCCGTTGATGGTCAACGTGCCTGTGACTTCCCCTTTGATTGCATGTGGAATCAGCCCGTTAAGACATTGGCCAAGGGTAGATTTGCCACTACCACTTGGACCGATGATGACGATTTTCTCTCCTTTCTCTATCCTTAGATTGATATTTTTTAGCGTCGGTTTATCCAGCGACTCATACCTAAAAGAGAAGTTAGAAAATTCGATTGTCATTCGATATTAAGCCTCTGTTAAGTTGCGGCTTTGCTTGTTACGTTTGGCGACAGATTTAAGAATGAAGAAGCCAACAATTGCAATAAGAATAGTGTTGCCCAGCGCGATGATTGACAGCTGAGTGAATACCTTAGTGAACGGTTCTGCGTACAAAATGGTATCTAGGAAAGCTGAGCAGCCATAACCAAACACATTGCCCAATAGAGCAAGTACGACGAACAACATAAAGTCCTTCATATTGAAATCTCCTTTCTCTAGACGGTTACGTGTCAGAGAAGGGAAAAGACCGATGATCAAACCGACAATACCTGAACCAAGCACCCAAGTTAACCATACGCCCCAACCTGCAAATAGATCGGTTACCCAGTGGCCGATAAAGCCGACCAAGAAGCCAACAAGAGGGCCGAATAAGACTGAGAACAGTGCCAACACCGCCATTGCTGGTTTTAGCGTCGTGTTTGCAAAGACTGGAATACCAAACATTGGCAGACCACCGATACCATAAAGGGCAGCACCGATTGCAATAACCACCACGGTTTTAGCAGAAAGATTCATAGATAACCTCAGTTCATTGTCGATTTTAAAGAACGTTCACTTGCTTTATTTTAGAAGCGTTTGGTTCATTGTTTGTTCTAATTTCTTTAGGGGGTGTGTCATTTGCTTCACACACGCCTTTGACTGGCTTAGTTTTTAGCAAGCATCAAAAATAAGGCGCGAATTATACAGAATAATAAAAAAATAGGGAATGCTATCTGTCTGGATGGCTAAAATGAAATCAGGGGCTAACTGTCAGCCCCTGATTACACTTTTTTTTACCGATAAATTAGTGATCTAGGTAGAGATAGTTTTGCCAGCTTTTCATCCGGATGAGTACCTTGCGCATGATAGATACGTGGGTGAAGCTGTCAGAGTAAACCGCGACCTCTACCGCTGTACCCATAGGCAAATGGTACGGTTCTAGATCGTCAGTGATTTCTAATTTAACAAATACTCGTCCACTTGTGCGTAGTGCATTGGTGTCAAGTAAATTACCACGCGCTTGGATTTGGCTTTCACCAATAGCGGGTAGTACTTCCATCACTTTGCCTTTGAAAACTTTTCCCGGTAGCGCTCGGAATATGAACTCCGCGTCGAAACCTGACTCTAGGCGTTGCAGTGAGTTTTGACGAAATGCGGCGGCGTAGATCTTTTCTTCTGTATGAACAAAGGTCATGACCGGAGCAAGGGGAAGAGGTACGGCCATGACGCCTGGACGTAACGCTAATTGAGTTACATAACCGTCGGTTGGTGCCGTCACTACAGTTTGATCTAGGTTGAATTCCGCTTTTCTCAGCTCGGCTAATAATGCTGCCACTTGGGTATTTTCACCGCCGACTTCAGAGTTTAACGCGATTTGTGCTTGATCTTGTTTAGATTGGGCCACTTCAAGTGCGGCTTGCGCTGCCTTGAAGGCTTGACGACGAGTATCCAATTGTTGTTCGGTAAACGCACCACGGTCAAAACCACGTTGGTATCGGTCAAATTCACGTTGTGCTTTATCGCGTTCAGCGAGCGCTTGTAGTACCGCAGCATCCGCTTCTTGCACACTCGATTCTAACCCTAACGCACCTTGACTGGCTTCTTTTACCTTAGCGCGTAGTCGGTCTACTTCGGCTTGAAAAGGAATAGGATCGATCCTAAACAGAATATCCCCTTTTTGAAGAGGTTGGTTTGGTTGAACCGGGACATCAATCACTCGACCACGCACCCCTGATACGACGGGCGTCGTCGAAAATACTTGGTTACCGACTTGGGTGAAGGGGTGGTTATAGTTCATTAATAGTATCAGTGTGCCGATTAACACCACACCACCAAGTACAGCGGTAGGCACTGTCCACTTATTGAGCGGGATATTGAATATTTTGAAAATTGCGATACAAAGCGCGGCGTAAGTTAGAACCAGTAGTAAATCCATTATTGATCCTCCTTACCTTGTTCTTGTTGTGATGAGACAGCTTGTGATGGTTTTTTCTGTTTTAATCTAGTGACTTCGTTTTTCAGCTCATTAACCTCATCAACCAGTTCTTCGAGACGATGGTGTATATCATGGGTTTCTCGCTCGAGTTGTTTGAAGCCCCATCCACGCTCTTTTCGCCATAATGTTGCCCAAATCCATAGAAAAGGCCAAAGTGCATGAAGTGTGAATAAGCTTACCCAGCCAGCGTAGTGAATCGCGTCTTGGTGTGGGTGCTCACGCTCTTTTGCTATTTCGTAAGGAATGTCGTGAATGACGATGATCCCGTAGAAGATAACTAAAGCAACGAAAATGAGTAACCCAAGTGCAAAATAGTCTAGAAACATCTTACTTCCCTGTATTGTTGCTAAAAATAAAACTTACGTAAATTAACTGTTTGAGTATTTGATAAAAATATCGATGAATCAAGAGTTTTATAGGTTATCTTACTGTAAATGATCGGTGCTACGTGGAATACGAAGGAGTAACACAGTGCAATATTTTGGTGAAATTGCCGCACTTTGTGCTGCGATAGTTTGGGCTGTCGCCACATTGATATATAGCCAATTTAGCCATCGATTTTCTGCAATGCAGTTGAACATTGTTAAAGGTGTTATCGCATCCATAATGATGTTAGCGGTAATGCCGTTTTTACCCCAAGGCTTACCAACGACTCAGATTGAACCTCTTTATCTGGTCGTGCTCGCACTTTCGGGAGTGATTGGTATTGCGATTGGGGACTCTGCATATTTTGCGGCATTAAAACGGATTGGCCCCAATAAAACGCTATTGTTGGAATCCCTTGCACCGCCGCTTTCTGGAGTGCTTGCTTTAGCGTTTCTTGGCTCTGAATTGAGCGCGCAAAGTTGGTTAGGGATTATGGCTACGATTGTCGCCGTGACCTTCGTGGTGTTTCAGCCATCCTCTTCAGGGCGGGCAATCAATCGGAGTGGTATTCTCTTTGGCTTACTTGCCAGTGTTTGTCAGGCTTCAGGTGTAGTGATTTCCCACTATGCACTGGTTGCAGGTGATTTACCGCCGCTACTTGGTGCGTTGATTCGATTGAGCATTGGCGTGTTGGCGGTATGTATGGTGATCAAAATGGTAGAGCCAGCTCCCTTTAGTACCGTCAAACAATACATTGCAGAAATGGGAAGCAAAGCGATGAGTTGGTTGCTGCTAGCGATTTTTGTCGGCACGTTCTTAGCGTTGTGGCTGCAGCAGGTTGCCGTAAAGTATGCCAATCCAGCTATTGCTCAGACGCTGATTGCTACGAGCCCGTTATTTATTTTGATTATTTGCGCGATGAGAGGAGAGAAGATCAGCCTAAAAAGTATACTTGGCACCTTATTCGCATTGGCGGGTATTTCTTTGTTCTTTTTGTAAAACGATTGCAAAGAAAGCGCCCCGTTTTTCAATAGAAAGTCGGGGCATTTGTTATAGTTCGGTACAAATTTGATTTCGGCCATTGGCTTTGGCTCGGTAGAGTGCTTTGTCAGCTCGGTAGAAAGTACGTTGGGTATTTTCGCCATCTCGATGAAGCGTAATGCCAATGGAAACGGTCAGTCCTCGCTCGCCAAGAATTTCATGCCAGCTGTATTGATAGATGCGCTCGCGGTAGTTTTCTGCATGCATTTCAGCACGCGCTAATTCTGTATTTTCCAATATCGCTAAGAATTCTTCACCGCCAAAGCGAACACAGGATGCGCCGTGGATCTTAAAGTAGCTTGTCAATTCTTTAGCGACATTTTGAATGGCTTTGTCTCCAACTAGGTGGCTGAGCTCATCGTTGATTGACTTGAAGTGGTCAATATCAATAACCATTAAGGCAAATGGCGTATCGTAGAGCAGCAGATCTTTCAACTTTACTTCTAGCCAACGACGGTTATGCAGGGAAGTCAGCGGATCGGTGAATACGTCTTGCTGCAACTGAGCAACGGTGTGTTTGTGCTGTTTGGTGGTCTCTTTGAGCTCTTTATTTTCAATCTCAGATAGGATTAATTTGAGCTGTAATTCAAAGCGAGAAAGGCGTTTAATCTGAGCAGAACCAAGTTCACTGATTGGAATGTGTTTGACCAAATCTGATTCTATTCGGAACGCCTTTCTTTCGTAGCTAAGCGCTTTTTTAAACTGTCCTTGAGAGGCACACACTTGGCTTACCGCATCGTAAAAGCGATAAGCGATCAGCGGCGAGGTGTGTTTATTGATTCGTTTGTCTCTTGAATCGAGTAATAAGTTTGCCAGTGACTGACGGCCAACACCATTTAAGCAATAGGCTGCTTCAATTTTGACCATGGTGGAAAACCATTGTGAGTAGGCCTTTCTCGGTCCATATTGAATGCGTGAGATGGCAGCAAGTGCTTGGTGGTATTCTTTTTGGAGACGATGGAATTTAGCACGATATAAGTGGATTTGATTGGCTAGGTCTTTATCACTTACGAGGATACTCAGTTCTTCACATTCGTGTATTAGGTCGGCGGCGACACCGATTCGCTGCAGTGTGATATAGCAGGCTAGCATGCAGAGTTTGTACCGCAATCGAAGAGAGCGACTGCCAATGGCATGGTCGATAGCATCAATCTTCTGGTAGAAACGCAGTGCACGGTTATGGTCGCCATAGGTATCACAAAGGTTCCCCATACCGATGAGAGCGAGGACATAATGATCTATATAACCGTATTCAACGGCCATATTGGTCGATAGCGCGTATTCCGTGAGAGCGTCATTGTAATCGCCCCTCTCTACCAAACGTTCACTGAGGCTGGCTTTGAGTAGCAAGATATCTTCAACGTCTTGTGGTAATTCGAGAAAGGTGGCGGCATGCCTCAGCTCTTCAATGCTTTCATTGAGTTGTTGAAGTTTATGGCGGTATTCAGCACTGATAATATGGCAATGTGCTTTCTCTTGGTTGGTTACAGCGACGTGGTTACGAATATACTCCCAAAAAATGAGCGCCTCTTCGCCTGCAACAGAAGAGGGATCCATTCCTGCATCGGTGATTTTACTGAGCAGTCGTTCCATTCTTCATTACCTCAATGTGGCTTTCTTCCAACTGCTCAAGAGTGAACGGGAAGGTTAGGATGTCTTGTAGATAGAGGGTGGGTTTTACAGTGACAAAACCACGCCGCTTCCAAGGGTAGATGTCCATCATGGAACAAACCGTGCGATATAGCTCCTGGGCGGCTTGGCCTTTTTCGGCAATGAGCAAAGCAAGTCGGGTACTGCTAATACGGGAAATTAAGTCGCTTGGCATGGCCAAAGAGTGTACCAGTTCAGTACAGGCATCTAGGACCGCAGGGTTATGGTGTTGGATCATGATCACGGCGTGATTTGAATGCTTAAGTTCTGTTTTAAATAGAACCAATTGTTCCCACCAATAGGTCTCAGAAACCACGTTAGAAAATTGTTTCTCCGGATCGTATTCATGTTGGACGCGAATACGGTTAATCTGTTTCTTGGCTCGCAGTTCTAACTGGCGCTTTGAGCCATGGGCTTTATCCATGGTCTCACGATGCGCTTGCTCTTTGAGCATTTTGATGGCGTGTTGACGGTATTTTTGAAAAGCTTTGAATGCAACCTCGTATTCGCCTTGCTCTTCTGCTACTCGAGATTGTTGAAAAAATATTTGGCTAAGCAACTCACCGTTGTCGAAGCTTAGGGCTGACTCTTCAGCCGCTTCCAATAGTTTTACCGCTCCTTGGGTGTTTTTACGTAGGAGTTCAAGTCGCGCTCGGCTAATGGATGAGTGTGCTTTCATCCAAGATAGGTTTTGCTCAATCGCCAGCTGGTGAGCTTTTTCTGTTGCTTCTTCGGCCGCATCTAGTCGCCCTAACCCAAGTAAGGCTAGGCCTCTAAAATCCCAAATTTCGGCTTGCCAAGTACAGTCGGTATGATCTTTTAGGGTTTCTGTTGCACCGTCCAAGACCGTCAGCATTTCAGCGAAGTTGTTCAGTAAATAGTAATCCCATGCTAGCAGTATACGAGCTTTCCCTTCCAGCCATGCAATACGGACATTGTTTGCGACTTTGACCGCAAGCTCATGTGTGGAAGCCGCAAGCTGATGTTCATTGGTGATCCGCCAGACATTGCCTAATCCAATTAAGGCTTCAATTTGGGTCTCAATATCATCAACAAGTGCGGATTTTTCTAGTGCATTGATCCAATATTGCTGAGCGGAATAATATTTTGCTAGTCCCCAGTACTGCAAAGCAAACAGGTGGAGAATTTCAGGCAGGTGATCATCGTTGTCTAAATGAGTCTGTTTGCGATGGGCACCTTTGACGAGTTTAAGCCCCTGTCGGTAATCCATTTGACACCAGCAGCTATGCGCCATAATGATCAGTGCTTTTATTTCACCGTCAATAAACAGGATTTGCTCAGCGCGAATAAGGCACTGTTCTGCGATACGGAAAGCCCGTTCAGGGTCGGCTTTAATTTGCCCTTTAACTTTATTGAGCTCGGTCTCTAGCTGAAATTGGCTTTTGTCCAACGTTGATATCCATAACTAACGATGTGGTAATGGCGTCTAAATGTGATGCGCATCTCACTTTGTGTATGGTGTCAATGCCACACACAATAAGGTATTGAGTACCGTAATATATACATTGTTCACTACCTATTTACCACATATTAATTAGAGAAGTGTTAGATAGTCATGACAGCAATGGTTTAATCGTCAGAGGTGCATACGTGACTTTACTTTCAGCCTCTGAGCTGCGGTAAGCCCTTACTTATCTTGATAGCACAAATTATGCCAAGCTCTGAATATATCTAACAGGGGTAAAATACCTGCAGGTCGTAATTTGCGACGTGGCTCGTTGATGAAACTCTCAAAAAGGAGCTGAAAGCGATTTTGGTAGAATTGAACGTGACGGGTCGTGCCAACATTGAACCATTCTTCAGACTTGTTTTTATCCCCGGCTAAGTAACAAATACCTTTGTGATTATTTCCTTGGCTAGAAATTGCCCAACGATCTCGCCACCAACTCATGTAGACGATATCAATCTTGCCAAATGGCGCAGCCATGTCCTAATTGGCATCTTCTTCTACATACATTAGATCGATGTTGCCCTGTTTAATCCTCTATAAACAGACACTCAGTGCGGTCGAACGAAGTAAATAGTCTTGAGGCATATAAATAGTGACTCGTTTCTCAGGATTGCACATATCAATCACGTGTAAATAGTTGGCATAAGACGTATACGGAGGACGAACTAATGCGCCTTTCGATGGGTAATGAAAAACAAAGAGGTTATTCAATGGAGCTTCAACATTCGCTCGCGCTAGCATGGTCTGATTTTTTTGATCGATCCGCTCACGCAGATTTTCCAATGGCTTGGGCGGCGCTTCACTTGCTTATGGCGTAAATTTTTCTGAAACAAAACGTGACACATCATCATAAGAGGTGTGATCCAGTGCGGCGATTTTGGCAGTTCGCCGTTAGACACAATCGCCCCCTCGGGATCATACGTGCAGCCGTTCAGGCTCCGGCTGCAATTTATTACTTAGGTGTTTCTTAGATGTTGATTGCTGTTTCTAGTGCAACTTTCATCATGTCGTTGAACGACTTTTGACGCTCTTCTGAGCTTAGTTTTTCACCACGGATGATGTGGTCAGAAACCGTTAGGATAGTTAGCGCTTTCGCACCTAGGTCTGCAGCTACGCCGTAGATACCAGCCGCTTCCATGTCTACACCTAGGATGCCGAGTTTTTCCATCTTCTCAAAGATGTCAGCTTCTGGTGTGTAGAACAGATCTGCAGAGAATACGTTACCAACTTTTACAGGTACATTTTGAGCACGCGCTTGGTTTACTGCTTCTTCTAGAAGACCGTAGTCAGCGATTGCTGCGAAGTCGTGGTTGTTGAAACGGATACGGTTAACTTTTGAGTCTGTAGATGCACCCATGCCGATAACAACGTCCATCAGTTTAACATCGTCACGTACTGCACCACAGCTACCTACACGGATAACGTTTTTTACGCCGTATTCAGCGATTAGCTCGTGTACGTAGATACAGCAAGATGGGATACCCATACCGTGGCCCATTACAGAAACTTTTTTGCCTTTGTAAGTGCCAGTAAAGCCGAACATGTTGCGCACGTCACAAACTTGTTTCACATCTTCTAGGAACGTTTCTGCGATGTATTTAGCGCGCAACGGGTCGCCTGGCATTAGAACGGTTTCAGCGAAATCACCTGATTGTGCGTTAATGTGTGGGGTTGCCATAAGTGCTCTCCAAAGTTTTGTTCAGGTAAAACGCATCAATTATAGGTGCTATTACCAATTCTGTTGAACTTGTTCGTTTTCGTTGAGGCCATAATATTGGCGCAGGGCAAGGGGGCTTGAGTGTTAAGTCACAAAATGGTCGGTTCTAGTGTCTAAATAATCTTTTAATAACTAAATCTGTTGAAAGCCAAAAGGCAATCGATTTGCTTTTGAGCAGTTTGTCGATTGCATGCACAAAATCCCTATATCGCGCTAAATTTTTTTTCAAATCGTCTGATCTAAATCCTGTCTGAATGAGTAAAACGGTTAAATTGTACAATTTATTTTCTTGTACAATTTGAATTGACTTACTATAAGTTATACAACAAAACATTTTGTATAGGACGCTTCGTTATGGAATCTTCAATCAAAGTCGGTATCAGTTCTTGTGTACTTGGAGAACGAGTACGTTTCGATTCGGGCCATAAAATCAGCAACTTCGTCACTAAAGAGTTAGATGGATACTTCAGTTTCGTGCCTGTGTGTCCAGAAGTTGGTGTAGGCATGTCTGTGCCGCGTCCGACTATCCGCTTGGTCAGTAATGAAGAACGTATTGCATTGGTCGAGACAAAAAATCCAGACAACGACCACACAGACAACATGCTTGCCTATTCAGAAAATAAAGTGAATGAACTGCAAGGCGAGCAACTTTGTGGGTATATTGTCTGCGCTAAATCACCGACTTGTGGTATGGAACGTGTAAAGGTGTACAGCAAAAATAATGCGGCAAAAGAAGGCGTTGGCTTGTACACCAAAACGTTAATGGAAAAAATGCCGTGGTTGCCAGTCGAGGAAGATGGTCGCCTGAACGATCCTGTATTAAAAGAGAACTTCATCACTCGCGTTTACTGTTTGAATGATTTTTATGAGTCGATGGATGGAGAGCCAACCCGTGGCAAAATTATCGAATTTCACTCGCGTTACAAGCTCACGCTAATGGCGCATCATCCTGAGTCGTACCGTTCTCTTGGCCGATTGGTGGCAGATGTAGCGAACTATGAAATCGAAGGCTTCTACAATGAATATCGTCTGGGTTTGATGAAGGCGCTACAAAACCGCGCGAGCCGCAAGAATAACACCAACGTTCTGATGCATTTGCAAGGATATTTTAAGCGATCCCTGAACGCCGGAGAGAAAGCAGAGTTAGCAGAAGTCATCAGCAATTATCGATCTGGTTTGTTGCCACTGCTTGCCCCTCTGACATTAATTAAACATTACCTTAATGCATACCCAGATGAGTACTTACAAAAACAGAAGTATATAGACCCACATCCACAGGAGATGAGATTACGTTATGGTTTGTAGCCAAGAAGTAAAACTATACGCAATTCGAGAAGTTTCAGAGCTAACGGGTGTTAAGCCCGTCACTCTCCGAGCTTGGCAAAGGCGCTATAACCTCGTTCAACCGAAAAGGACAGAAAAAGGGCACCGCTTATTCCGACAACAAGATCTCGATACTATTCGTGAAATACAAGGATGGTTATCCAAAGGTGTTGCTATCGGCAAAGTGAAAGGATTGCTTGGTCAAAAGTCAGATATTGTTGTGGCGACAGACATCCAGCGCTTAGAAGGAGTCCAAGCCATGTTGAAAGCCTTGTCAGAGCTAAATCGTGGCAAAACAGAAACGTTGTTATCTAATGCTCTGAAAGAGTACCCATTGAACTTAGTCATCGAGCAACTGATTAACCCAGTGTTTGAAGCGTTAGACTTGGTGAAAGTATCGCTACGTTCACTACAGTTGGGCTTGTTCCAAACTTGTTTGATTACCCGACTTGCCGTGGTCGTGGATTCTGAGAACAAAACCGCATCGAAAGGAAAGTGTCTATTGGTGAGTTTTGAACAGGCTAGAGAGGCTGAGAGCTGGGTTCAAGCGGCAAAGCTTTGCGAACAAGGTTTGCATATTACGCTAATTGATAAAGTGGATGATGTATCGGGGTTGATTGATCATGATGTGCTGCACCGATACCAATACCTCCACTTTTTTTCCAACAAAGCGCTGCAAATAAAACAAGTAGATGCGCTGCGAACGATGAAAGCTCTGAATCCTGAACAAGTTCAATTTTCTGAAGTGATTGAAAAGCTTCACCTCAAAAATAGTTAAATCTTCGTAAGGAGACGACATGATTCTGGTTTGGTTTCGACGTGATTTAAGAACGTTAGACCACATGGCACTGCAGGCTGCGTTAGAAAGTGGCGAGCCTGCTGTTGCTTGTTATGTTGCAACTCCGAGCCAGTGGCAAGAGCATCACATGGCTCCTATGCAGGCGGATCTTATTGCACGACGTTTGGCGCACCTCGCTGAAGAACTCACCGACCTAAACATTCCGCTTCTATATAAAGAAGTGCCGAAGTTTGACGATGTGACCGAAGTGATTCAAGCATGGGCAACATCTTTGGGTGCAAAAAGTGTCATGGCAAACATTCACTACGAAGTCAACGAGCAAGCGCTTGATAGAGAAGTGATGGATGCCTTGTATCAGAGAGCAATTACGTTTGAAGCTTTCCACGATAAGTGTGTTCATGCGCCAACAACGGTATTAAACAAGCAAAGTGAGTACTTCAAGGTATTCACGCCATTCAAACGTGCTTGGATGAGGAAATTCCAAATGCCCATGGTGTCAAAACCAGAACCACAGGCAGAGCTACCTAAAGAAGCGATCCAATTGGTTGAAGCCGAACGCTATCATCCAGATGTCCCTTTTTCTTATCCACGCGAATCTAGTGAGCATTGGTATGCCTCAACCACTGATATAGTTGAACAGCTAAGAGAGTTTGTCCGAGAGCACAGTGATGCCTATCATGCGGAAAGAGATATCCCTGCGATCGATGGTACGAGTCAATTATCTCCTTATCTTGCTATTGGCGCATTATCGCCAAGGCAATGTATCGCGAGGCTATACGCGGAGAATCCATTACCTGATTTGAGTGAAGGGAAAGCCACTTGGTTGAGTGAAATCATTTGGCGCGAGTTTTACCAACACTTATTGGTATTTGAGCCAAAGTTGGTGAAAGGGAAAGGCTTTACTCCATGGGAAGAGAAAATTCAATGGTCCTATGATGAGCAAGCATTTGAGCGCTGGAAAACGGGCACTACTGGTTACCCAATTGTTGATGCAGCAATGCGACAACTTAATACTACAGGCTGGATGCACAACCGCTTACGGATGATTGTCGCCAGTTTCCTGACAAAAGATTTGCACATTGATTGGCGTTGGGGAGAAGCATACTTCATGAGCAAATTGGTAGATGGGGATTTCGCAGCAAACAATGGGGGCTGGCAATGGTGTGCATCGACAGGCTGCGATGGACAGCCTTACTTTCGAGTCTTTAACCCTGTTACTCAGGGAGAGAAATTTGATCCCGATGGCCGTTTTGTTCGCCACTGGATTCCGGAAATAAATCCTGTGCCTAATAAGTTCATACACAACCCTTGGAAATGGCATGGTTTTTCTTTACTGGAATATCACAAGCCAATGGTTGATCACAAGGCAGAAAGAGAGATAACCTTACGGCTCTTCAAAAGCGCCAAGGAATAAAGAGATGCCTAGCAAGAAGCGTCCAATGAGTATCGCGAAACGAACCCTGTTATCAGTATCGTTGTCATTAGTGAGTGGGATATCATTCGCTAAGATGTACGCATTACCAGATGATGGGGCTCGTGTGATAGGTCGCATGGAAAATCATGTGGTTGAACATGGTGAAACCATGGCCAATATTGCTAAGTATTATGACGTTGGCATACTTGCGTTAATGGCAGCTAATAAAGGTGTTGACCCTTTTCTCCCTAAAGAGGGGCATGTGCTCACTATTCCTACTCAGTTAATCCTACCTGATGTTCCTCACAAGGGCATTGTTATTAACTTGGCTGAATTGCGTCTTTACTATTTCCCAGCAAACGAAAATGTTGTGCATGTTTTCCCTGTGGGTATTGGCCGTATTGGCAGAGATACGCCAGTGATGAGCACTAGCATCAGCCAAAAGCGTCCCAACCCAACCTGGACGCCCCCAGCTTCTATTCGTGCTGAATACAAAGCAAAAGGCATCAGCTTACCTGCGGTCGTTCCTGCTGGGCCGGATAATCCACTAGGTTTGTTTGCTCTCCGTTTGGCTTATGGTAATGGTGAGTACCTGATTCACGGTACTAACAAAGATTTTGGTATTGGTATGCGCGTCAGTGCTGGCTGTATTCGTATGGACCCTAAAGATATTGAGTGGTTATTTGAGCAAGTGCAGCGTGGCGAAAAAGTGCGCGTTATTAATCAGCCCGTGAAAGTAACATTAGAGCCAGACCGAAGCGTGTTTATTGAAGCGCATGAGCCTTTAACTCGCAGTAATGGTGAAAAAGAGCATTTAGAGTATCCGAAAGAGCTCGGTTGGTGGCTAGATGAGTTTGGTATGACGGATGTGAAAGCGAAAGCAACGATTGCTGCTCAGAATGGGGTTCCTGTAGAAATTACCGCGCCTTAACGGCTGTTAAAGCGCGGTAATTAATCTTACTTAGTGTAAGACTGAGCGATGTTGTCGATACGCTCATTTGCACGTGCAGCTTCTTCTTGTGCTGCCATAGCTGCGCCGCCTGCTGCTTGAACGTCAGATTGTAGAGACTGAACGTCTTGGCTTAGTTGGCTAACTTGGTTGCTTAGTTGGTCTAGTTTTTCTGCATTTGCCATTGCTGCGTCATCAGAAGAAGCACAACCAGCTAGTAGAAGTACTGAAGCTGCTGCAGCTGCGATCAACGTTTTGTTCATGTAAGAACTCCTTGCTTATAGTGAAAGTCCCGCCTAATGAGTGTTGTTTCATGTGCCAGCGGGGATTAATGTGGACACATTCTATCAGTACATGATGTAGCAAAAGTCAAAAAAATCCAAGAATTTCATGGGGTACCCGCTAAGAATGCTAACTTTAGTTTGACAAAAGTTAGCATTCACTACGTCTTACAGCCTCTAAACAGGTTCGATGCAGGTCATTTTTGCTACGTTCCTGATATCAATAATTTAGACGATATTGACGCAAATGAAAGTTTCTTAGAGGAAACTTTATTCTTTCTTGTGGAATTAGTTTGTGTGATCTCTATCTATACTCTTATGATTTGCGGTATTATAGCAGGCTTTTATTTTTTGCTGCGTTAGAGCGGAAACGACACTGAAAAACGCTCGGACGTTTACTGATTTATTGGAGAATACTTTGCAATTTAAAGATCTAGGCCTAGACAACCGATTGTTGAAGAACCTAAAACATTACGATTTTAAAAAAGCGACTGACATTCAAAAACAGGCAATTCCTGTAGCGATTGCAGGCAAGGATCTATTGGCATCTTCTAAAACTGGTTCGGGTAAGACTTTGGCATTTGTATTGCCAATGCTTCATAAGTCTCTAAAGACGAAGTCGTTTTCTGCCAAAGACCCTCGAGCGGTTATCCTTGCGCCAACGCGTGAGCTAGCGAAACAGGTATACGGTGAGCTTCGTTCTATGTTAGCGGGCTTGACTTACGAGGCCACTTTGATCTTAGGCGGTGAGAACTTTAATGACCAAGTGAAAGCACTTCGCCGTTATCCGAAATTCATTGTCGCAACGCCAGGGCGTTTAGCGGATCACCTGGAACACCGTTCACTGCACCTTGATGGCTTGGAAACTCTTATCCTAGATGAAGCGGACCGTATGTTGGATCTGGGCTTTGCACCAGAACTTCGTCGCATTCATAACGCGGCAAAGCACCGCCGTCGTCAGACACTGATGTTCTCTGCGACTTTGGACCATGCTGAAGTCAATGATATCGCTTCTGAGATGTTAAACGCGCCAAAGCGTATCGCTGTTGGTGTGTCGAACGAAGAGCACAAAGATATCACGCAGAGATTCTACTTGTGTGATCACTTAGATCATAAAGAAGCGATTCTGGAGCGAGTGCTTTCTGAAGCGGAATACCGTCAAGTTATCATATTTACTGCAACTCGTGATGACACTGAACGCCTGACTGCAAAGTTGAATGAGCAGAAACTAAAGGCGGTTGCATTAAGTGGTAACCTAAACCAGACTCAACGCAACACCATCATGAGTCAGTTTGAGCGCGCAGTATTTAAAATCTTAGTAACAACGGACGTGGCTTCTCGTGGCCTAGATATCGCGACGGTAACACACGTGATTAACTTCGATATGCCTAAGCATACAGAAGAGTACGTTCACCGTGTTGGTCGTACTGGTCGTGCTGGTAATAAAGGGGATGCCGTATCTCTGGTTGGTCCTAAAGATTGGGACAGCTTTAAGCGTGTTGAAGCATACCTACAGCAAGATCTGAGCTTCTCAGTGTTTGAAGATCTAAAAGGTAAATTCAAAGGTCTTAAACCCGCTAAGAAAGATTTCCGTAATAAGAAGGCGACCGTTAAGCAAGCGCGTCCGCAGGCGAAGAAAGTCGCGAAGAAGCCAGTTAAACGCGATAAAAGCTTCTATCAACATGTGGCTGTGGGGGATAACGTCTTCATCCCTAAGAAGAAGCCAGCAGAGCCTAGTTCAGAAGATTAATCTTTACTGAATATTATATAGATATTAAAAATCCGAGTGCTGTCACTCGGATTTTTTGTATCAGGAAAACGGCAAAGTGTCATAGAGGCTTCAATTAAGTGAAACACAACTGTCACATTGGGGTTCTAAAGTGAGAATCGTTCAAGTGAAACACGACGGTAATAAAGCCACTTAAAGGAAATTGTGATGAAAAAGACAGTAATCGGTGCAATCGCACTTCTAGGTGCAATGGCAGTGACTCCTGTTTCTGCTAAAGAAACTATCTCTGCTGTGGGTTCTAGCAGCGTAACTCCACTGATGGAAGTTTTCTCTGAAACATACATGAAGACAAACCCGAACGTATTTATCGAAGTTCAAGGCCCTGGCTCATCTGCGGGTGTTAAAGCTGCAAAGAATGGCTCTGCTGACCTAGGTATGTCTTCTCGTAACCTGAAGGACTCTGAGAAAGAGCCTACTCTGAAAGAAGAGACCGTTGCTCTAGATGGGATCGCAGTGGTTGTTAACCCAAAAAACAAACTATCGGGCCTAACAGCTGAGCAAGTTACTGCGATCTACAAAGGTGAAGTAACAAACTGGAAAGACGTTGGTGGTGCAGACAAGCCAATCGTTGCAATCACTCGTGATACGGCTTCTGGTACTCGTGGCGCATTCGAAGACATCATGTCTCTAAAAATGAAGATTTCTGGTAAGAAAGTTTCTGCCATCTCTCAACGCGCTCAAGTTGCTAACGGTAATGGTGCACTGAAGACAATGGTTGCTTCTAACCCGTACGCAATCGGTTACATCTCTCTTGGTACCGTTGATGCGTCTGTAAACGCACTTCCAATTGATGGTATCGAAGCATCGGTAGACAACGTGAAGAATGGTTCATACAAAGTTGCTCGTCCATTCCTTGTTCTTTACAAAGAAGGCAAGCCATCTGCTGAAACTCAAAAATTCCTAGACTGGATGCTAACTGACGAAGCGCAAGCGCTTGTTGACCAAAAAGGTTATATCTCAGTTAACTAATCCTATGGGGATTCTAATTTTGCTCAGCCCAACGTTTCGGGCTGAGCCTTTTCTATCCATTGTGTTCGACGCATTGCTAAGAACCGTGAGATTTTTATGACCATCGCAACAAATAGTGAAAAGCTTATGAGTACTGACGCTAAAGCGATAAGCAAGCCAGGCCTACGCGAAAAACGACGCGTTGACTGGAAAGAGCGCATCTTCCACGGCTTGTTCCTAACGAGTGCTGTAATCGGCATCGTATCATTAGCAGTTATCGCATACTTCATCGTTCGAGAGAGTATTCCTGCATTCCAAGAAGCCGGCATCTCGGGCATCGTTCTAGGCCAAAACTGGTTACCACCAGCACTGTACGGTGTTGCAACTATGATTGTTGCTTCTATCGTATCGACAGCAGGTGCTGTTCTAGTGGGTGTTCCCGTTGGTGTCTTGACCGCTATCTTCATCGCAGAAATCGCACCAAAGCGTTTAGCTGACATCATCCGCCCAGCGGTTGAGCTACTCGCAGGTATTCCTTCAGTGGTATACGGTTTCTTCGGCCTGGTTATTATCGTTCCATTGATTCAGAACGTATTTGATGTACCAGCAGGTAACACTATCCTGGCTGGTATCATTGTACTTGGTGTGATGATTCTACCAACGGTAATTACGGTATCTGAAACGTCTATCCGTGCGGTTCCTCGTACTTATAAAGAAGGTTCTTTGGCACTGGGCGCATCGAAAATTTACACCATCTTTAAATTGCTCGTTCCAGCGGCTCGCTCAGGCATCATGACAGGTGTGATTCTGGGTATTGGCCGTGCGTTGGGTGAGACCATGGCGATCATTATGGTAATGGGTAACGCGCCAGCAATGCCAGAAGGCATCCTTGATTCGGCACGTACGCTAACCGCAAACATCGCAATTGAAATGTCTTACGCAAGTGGTGTTCACGCGAGCGCACTTTACGCTACAGGTGTGGTACTTCTGGTCTTCATCATGTCGTTGAACGCTGTACTACTTTACCTAAACCGAGAAAAAGCGAAGTAATCGCTCGTTAAAGGTGACTATTATGGATCGCGCAAAACTGAAAAAAGCACGCCAGTTCAAAGATAATGTCTTTAACGCATTTGTCTGGATCTCGGCGGCACTGACGGTAGGTTTCTTGTTCTGGATTATCTGGTACATCCTATCAAACGGTCTACAACACGTAGATTGGAGCTTTATTACTGATAACTACACGCGCACAGGTGAAGAGCACGGTATCTTCCCAATGATTGTGGCGACCATTTACATGGTTGTCGCATCTATCGCAGTGGCAGCACCACTCGGTATCATGACGGCAATCTACTTGACCGAATACGCAAAAGTGGGCAGTCGTTTGGTGAAAATCATCCGATTCTGCACTGAGTCATTGGCGGGTATTCCGTCGATCATCTTCGGCCTGTTCGGTATGACGTTCTTCGTGGCGATTCTTGGCCTTGGCTTCTCGATTCTATCGGGGGCACTGACGCTAAGTATCCTAATCCTGCCAGTTATCATCCGTACCACGGAAGAAGCGTTGATGGCAGTACCACAAACGTACCGTGAAGGCTCATACGGCCTAGGTGCATCTAAGATTTACACTATCTGGCGTTTGATTCTTCCGAGCGCAATGCCAGGTATCTTAACCTCGATCATTCTAAGTATTGGTCGTGTCATTGGTGAGTCTGCTCCAGTATTTCTGACAGCAGGTATGGTTGCACGTATTCCGGATTCGCTATTGGATTCTGGTCGTACGCTAACCGTGCACTTATACAAACTGACTACCGAACTGTTTACCATTGAAGAATGGAATCAGGCTTACGGTACCGCGACAGTTCTGATTGTTGTTGTTCTACTGATCAACATGTTAACAAAATTGATTGCCAGACGTTTTAACACCGCAACTTACTAACGAAACGAATTAAGAACGCACGTTAAAAGACACGAATTCAAGATTTAAGAGATTAAGAAAATGAACAAGTTTGATATTGAAAACCTAGATCTGTTTTACGGTGACAACCAAGCACTGAAATCAATCAACCTGCCAATCCCAGTCCGTCAGGTTACGGCTCTGATCGGCCCATCTGGTTGCGGTAAATCAACACTACTACGTTGTTTGAACCGCATGAATGACCTTATCGAAGGCGTAAAAATCACTGGTAAGCTGTCAATGGACGGTGAAGACATTTACGGCAACATCGACGTTGCTGACCTTCGCATCAAGGTGGGTATGGTATTCCAAAAGCCAAATCCGTTCCCAATGAGTATTTATGAGAACGTGGCTTACGGTCTGCGTGCTCAAGGCATCAAAGATAAGAAACACATTGATGAAGTGGTTGAGGGCTCACTGCGCGGTGCAGCACTTTGGGACGAAGTAAAAGACCGTCTTAAGTCACACGCATTTGGCCTATCAGGTGGTCAACAGCAACGTCTGTGCATCGCACGTACCATTGCGATGGAGCCAGATGTGATTCTGATGGACGAGCCAACGTCAGCGCTTGATCCGATAGCAACGCACAAAATTGAAGTGCTGATGGAAGAACTAAAGAAGAATTACACCATTGTTATTGTCACGCACTCTATGCAGCAGGCTCGTCGAATTTCTGACCGCACTGCGTTCTTCCTAATGGGAGAATTGGTTGAACACAATGACACACAAGTGATCTTCAATAGTCCGAAAGATGATCGTACCCAAGGCTATGTAAACGGTGATTTCGGTTAATCAACACATTTACTGGCATATACACAAATAACTATAAGCGATGGTACTCTTGCCCCTCCTAGTGAGGGGCTTTTTTGGTAATCACTATAACTTTTCTAGCTGGTGGCTAGGTTTGCTTTTCTTCTCTTTGGCCAGTTGTTTGATCTTGGCGATCAGATTATTTGCCATCCACTCCTGTTGAGTTGCACTAAAGCGAGATTGGTTCATCAGGTTCAGTTCTTCTTTTACTGCTTTCACTGCTTCAGAATCATTGTTGAAGTGGTGAGTGTTTAAGTAGTCATTAACCGCTCTTTCAATCTTAGCACAGTCACCTTGTTTAATGATGTACTCTAGCTCTTGAAGCGAGGAACTGTTGTTCGTATTCGTAGTTTTCTCAACGCGTGGTTCGGCACGTGTCTTCCATAGTCTCAATGCAATCGCCGAAGAGACAAGCCACAGCACGCCAAATACGAAGGACAGTGTTTGCCATATAGATTCAACACCACTTTGAGTCGCTTGCTCAGAGGTGGTTGCCGGCTGTGCTGGTAACGCGCTTTCTGGCAGCGTAATTAAGCCACTGTCACTTTTCTCGACATTGAGTTTTAGCGCCGAAATGTCGGCTTGTCTTGTTTGGTCTCGGTTACTGTCCCACCAGTTAACTGTATAGCTAGGTAGCGTGAGTTCTCCCGGTTCAGTTGGAATCAATACTTGTTTAACCGTCATAGTCACCGTACCGTCGCGAGCGGTTTCGAACTGCGGCTGTTCTGAATAAACACGTATCGTACTAGGGTAGACAATACCGGCACGAGGTAGATATTCTGCTTGCGTACCGCGAGCACGGATACGAATTGTGCGAGTAATCGAAGATCCTTGCTTTACCGTGCTGACGGCATTTTCTGACAATGGATTGCCTTGCTCACCTTGCCAGCTTTGTGTCATTTCCAGTGCAGAGGCTGGTAGCCAGTTACCTTTAAAATCCTTAGGAATAGGCTTTACGGTAATAGGCATTTGTTCTGCTTTGGTATTGATCGGCATTATCTGGGTTGAACCCGTTAGGCTGTCACCATAGAAGTAAGAGCCTGTCAGTTTCGGACCATTAAGCATGTAGGTGCCTGGTTGTTCTGCAGTAATACGGAACGCTTGTTCAACGATAGTGACTTCAAGACCATCAATCACGCGTTGACCTTGTTTCATGTCGCTCGTAGGCTCTAGTTTCATCCCATCGATGCTTGGTGGCACAATTTGGGGGTTATCTAAGCGGCGAGGATCCACTTTAATCACCAACTGCATGCGAAGCGTTGCTGATTGTTGAGGATACAAGGTGTGATTGTCCACGCTCATATCAAAGTTAAATAAATCGTTTAAGTTCGGCTCGGCTTGATTCTTGGTGACACGTAACTTAATTGAATCTGTCTTCATGCCATCCACGGTAAAGCTTGGGATCGTCACCACCCCCTCTTTCATTGGTGCGATAGAGATGCTCCATTCCGTTTGAACCGATGTGTGGCCATTGATGTTATTGCTTGAGCGGCCGTAACGAGGCTGTCCTAAAAAGAAATCTTTCTTCAAGACATTGAAATCAATCGCACCAGAGCCTAGTTCTGTGTCAGCCATGATCCTTAAATTGATCACTTCGTTCTTCGCCACCTGAGTTTTGTTTACACTGGCTTGAAGGCTTTGTGCGAAAACCGAAAAGCTAGTCAGTAGGCTGGCCATTAGAACAAAGACCAGTTTTGCGCCTTTTTTCATCATGGACTTACCACTCCTTATTAGATTGTTGTGGGCGTTGTTTTTGTTGCGCTTGAAGCTGCATTTGAGCTCGAATCAAGAAGCTAGGGTCACGTGCACTTTCTACCGCTTCTAAGCGGCGAAACTCGGGATCATCTTGATGCATTTCCCCTGGCTGAGCTTGTGCCTGCGTTGGTTCGCCTTGTGTCTCTTTTTGTTGCTCAGCGTTTTGCTTTTCTTGTTTATTTTCAAGTTTTTTCTGGTTTTGTGACTGCTGTCCTTGCTCTTTTTTAGCGTCATTTTGAGACTTTTGTTGCTGCTGTTGCTGCTGTTGCTGCTGTTGCTGCTGTTGCTGCTGTTGCTGCTGTTGCTGCTGTTGCTGCTGTTGCTGCTGTTGCTGCTGTTGCTGCTGTTGCTGCTGTTGCTGCTGTTGCTGCTGTTGCTGCTGTTGCTGCTGTTGCTGCTGTTGCTGCTGTTGCTGCTGTTGCTGCTGTTGCTTCAGTTTCTCCTCTACAACCGACAAGTTCTTTTTCGCAGCTTCAAAGTCTGGTTTCTCTTGAATCACGTTCTTGTAGAGCTCTGCTGCATCCTCAAGTTGTCCGTTCTTAGCAAGTGCGTTTGCCAAGTTGTAGCGGCCATCAAGGCTTGGATTATTGGAGAATGCTTCTATCGCACTTTCGTAATCTCCAGCTTGGTAACTTGCTGCACCTTTCCAATTAGGATCAGTAAAGGTTCTTTGGGCTTTTTCGTACTCACCTTGTTGATAAAGCTGCTCACCTTGTTGGTTTTGATTCAAGAACGCATTCGCTTCTGCTTTCGGCGTCCAACTCATCGGTAACACCGTCGCAACCAGCAGCCAAATCATGCCTCGACGGAAGAGTAGGGCTGTGGGGAACAAGAGCAGAGGTAGCAACCAGAAACCGCCGTTCAAGCGAGAGTCGGTTTTCACGTATTCACTTTGCTTGGCGGCAAGGTTGTTGCTCGCGTTGTTGGTAAACTCGGCAATGTTCTCAACGTCACGGTTATTGTGTTGAATTGGCACAAATAATCCGCCGGTCTCTTTAGCTAGCTTCTGTAAGTTTTTCAGATTAGTTTTCGCTACCACAGTGTTGCCTTGTCGACTCTTCATTAAAGAACCATCCGGAAGAGCAATTGGTGCGCCAGTTGATGTGCCGATAGCGAGTACTGATACTCGAATGTTTTTACCGTTTAATAACGCTAATGAGCGAGATAATTCGGAGTCATCCAAATCATCTGCCAGCACGACGATGTCACCTTGATTTACGCCCGCCTGAGTAAACTGGCCAAGCGCGGTTTCAATCGCTGATGGTAAGTTGGAACCTTGATAAGGCATTAACTCAGGAGACAAGTTTTCGATGATGCCAGCGAGTGTGCTGGAATCTGTTGTAAGCGGACTAAGCGTATAAGCATCACCGGCGTACGCAACCAAGCCTGTTGAGCCTTCTTTCCATTTCGGCAATAAATCCAACGCTTTATAACGCGTTTGTGACAGGCGATTTGGTTTCACATCCGTTGCGTACATAGAGCGCGACATATCCAGCACTAACACTCGGTTTTGGTTTAGTTCAAAGCTCGGTCGTGTGTTGGATTGCCAACTTGGGCCTGCTAAAGCGATACAAGCGATTGCCCATGCTATTCCCCAAATGGCGAAGTAGTGCTTAGTTTTCACTGAATAGCCAAGCATTTTTGCCAAATGAGGCGCAATCAACGATGACTTTTTGGTTCTGTATTGGCTGTTAACAGCAAGGACAACGGGAATGACGAGCAAACCCAACAACCAATAAGGGGTTAAGAAAGTAAACTCAGCCATGTTTTCTCCTCAGAACAAACAGGAACACGGAAAGTACCAGTGCAGCGCCCAATGGGTAAGGGAACCATTCCGACTGAGGACGCCAAGTTTGGGTGTCAGTAGAAACGGGCTCTAGCTGGTTAATGGTGTCGTAGATCGTTTCAAGTTCTTTGGCATCACGCGCTCGGAAGTATTTACCACCTGTCATCTCTGCAATCTTGGTCAGCGTTTGCTCATCAAGGTCTGAGGCGGTATTGACTTTGCGCGTCATAAAGAAGTCTTTGACCATCATTTCACCAGCGCCCACACCTACGGTGTAGATGGTTGCGTTGTATTTTTTAGCGATTTCAGCGGCTTCAAGCGGATCAAGTACACCAGCAGTATTGCTGCCATCACTGAGCAAGATCATCACACGTTGTGGTGCGTCACTGTCTACAAAGGTTTTAGTGCCTAAGCCGATACCATCACCAATCGCAGTGCGCTGACCAACCAAGCCAATGACGGTTTGATTGATCTGTTGCATCACGGTTTTACGGTCAGCGGTTAGCGGCGTTTGTAGATAAGCGTGATCACCAAATAGCACCACACCTAAGCGGTCACCTTGGCGTTTTTCTACGAAGTCAGATAAGACTCTTTTGACAGCGGTTAGACGGTCTATGTATTCACCATTGTCGTTCATGTCTTCTTTCTGCATGGAACCAGATAAGTCGACCACTAACATCATATCGCGGTATTTCGGTTGGAACTCAACCGGATCGCCATACCAAACTGGGCGAGCACAAGCGACAACCAACAGAGTCCACACACCAACAGACAGGACTTTTTGCACTATCTGTTTTGGTTTGTTGTTGTGTTTGTTGTCTGGCAAGTACGCCAGCTTAATTTCAGCTTGCTGAGTCTCTTCAGGGAAGAACTTATAAATCAGCCAAGGTAGGGGCAGTAACAGTAATGCCCACCACCAGACAAACTCAATATTCAACCACTGAGAGAGGCTCGAAACGAGAGTTGCCTCAGTCACGAGTTTTTGCCTTTTTTCTTCGGTGGCAATGCGGTTGCAATCCAGAAAGCACAATCCTCAATCAGATCTTGATGTTGCTCTTGACCGGATTTTTGATACAGCGCCGCTTGCCACTGTTGTTGTTTATCGACGAATCGAGTCTCTTTGGTGCAGCTATCAAGAAACTCGTACCAAGCAGAGCCTGTTAATGGCGCGATTTCTTCACGAGGGAAGTAACTCAAAGCCGCTTGACGAAGCACCTCTAATGCAGAAGACGGTGTGTGTGGTGTGATCGGATTGGTCAACAGTTTCAATGCGGTCTTCTTGGCAACAAGACGCTTTGAATGCCATCTTAAGTAAAGTACAACAATCAAGATGGTAAAAATTACACAACCCAGAGCTGCCCACCAACCCCAAGCAAGTGGGAACCAATCTGGTGCATTCGGTAGGATTAAAGGTTCAAGGTTTAGGCTTTGATTATTCGTTGTCATTATTATTACTACTGCTTGAAGGATTTGTATGTTGTTGCTTTCGTTAGCTTAACTGTTGAACCAGAGGTAATCCGCTCGACAGACTGTTAAATGGAATCGCCATCGAATGACACTGCTGTTTGATGGCTTGCTGATGTTTAACAAAGTGAGATTCCAACGCCTGGCGCTGTCCCTTTGAACCGAAGTTAAACCACTGACTTCGATGACCATCAGATGCTTTCGCTTGGCCTCGGAAGTCGGTTTCACCTCGCTCTAAAGGATCATAAAATTGCACGGCACGAACGCTGTTGTGTTGCTTTAATCGACGCAGTTGAACCAGCTCTTTCTCTTCCACTTGTGCAAAGTCGCTGAGTAAAATGAGCTCACTGCCTTTCGGCGTAAGGTTGTGCAGCGTTTCAATTGCGCTCATGTAAGGCAGCGTGCGTGTGCTGTCAGCTTGTTGACTCGTAAGCAATTGATTGTGACTATTCACTATCGCGTCAAGAATTCTCAGCCCTTGCTTTTGTAGAGAAGAAGGGCGGAACTCAATACACTGGGAACCATCATCAATCACCGCGCCAATGCGATCTTTCTTGGCTAACGTCAGCCAAATCAAGACGCTAGCGAAGTGTGCCAGTTGGACCGACTTAAGAACATACTGTGAGCCGAAGTGAAGACTTGGGCTGAGGTCTATGTATAAAATAACCGCTTGCTCTTTGTCTTCTGAGAACAGCTTGGTATGCGCTTTACCCGTTCGAGCCGTGACTCGCCAGTCGATGCTGCGAATATCATCACCCGCTTGGTATTGGCGTACTTCCATAAAGTCCATACCACGACCTTTTTGACGGCTGGTATGGTTACCGCTCATTTGCGACCAAATACTCTGTGCTGGTGGCAGCCAGCGAACCGATTGAGTGCGATATTGAAGTAGCTCTTCAAGGGTTAATGTCACCCCATTCGCATGAGGTGGCAATGCATATGATGCAGACATGTCACCTACCTACGTTATGCGCTACCTACAAGATTAAGAAGCTTGTCGATAATCTGATTTGCTATGATGCCTTCTGCTTGGGCATGGTAGCTAAGCAGTAGACGGTGGCGTAGCACAGGGTAAGCCATGGCTTGAACATCTTCTGGAGAGACAAAGTCACGGCCCGCTAACCATGCGTGTGCTCGAGCGCAGCGGTCAAGGGCAATAGTGGCACGTGGGCTGACACCCATGGCTAGCCATTGCGCTAACTCATGGTCGTATTCCGTTGGCTGACGAGTTGCCATCACGAGACGTACGATATATTGCTCAATCGCGTCTGCCATGTGAATATTGAGCACTTCTTTGCGCGCAGTGAAGATGTCTTCTTGGCTCAAACTTGGGCGTTCAATCGTCGCTTCGCCTTTTGCCTCACCACGGTTGATGCGTAGGATCGCCAGTTCATGCTCTGCATCTGGGTAATCTACATTAAGGTGCAACAAGAAACGGTCGAGCTGTGCTTCTGGAAGCGGGTAAGTACCTTCTTGTTCAATCGGGTTTTGTGTCGCCATTACCAAAAATAGCTCTGGTAGCGCATAGGTGTTTCTTCCCGCCGTCACTTGCTTCTCAGCCATTGCTTCAAGCATTGCAGCTTGCACTTTAGCAGGCGCACGGTTGATTTCATCGGCAAGGATCAGTGAGTTGAAAATTGGACCTGACTGGAAGGTAAATTCGCCGGTTTCTGGACGGAAGATATCAGTGCCGGTTAAGTCCGCTGGCAGTAAGTCGGGTGTGAATTGGATACGGTGGAAATCACCTTCTACGCAATCCGATAGAGACTTCACCGCACGGGTTTTAGCCAAGCCTGGAGGACCTTCAACCAAGATATGCCCATCGGCAAGTAGAGCAATAAGGAGCTGTTTAACGAGATCATGCTGACCAATGATCTGAGACTCTAAGTAGCGCTGAAGAGTTTCGAAGTTTGTTTTGTACATTTTTTGGACTCTCGGATATCCATAGGATTTTTACTGTGAATATTGGTCACTGCTAAGTGGGGAAAGTTCCCTTAGCGTTTGCGTAATTTATTTTTTGCAATATTGGGGCGTAAGTGCGGATTGCAAGCATTGTAGAAATCTAAAAAACACAGATTCAGGGTGTTACATTTCGATTTACATAAAATATGAGACTTTGCATGAGATATTTAGGCCTGGGCTGATACAAGCTAGGTGGCACAGGTGTCATGCAAACATGCCCTAGTTTAATTTTTTTTTTGGATCGGAAGA
>NZ_LIXE01000008.1:0-187320 GCF_003584965.1 Vibrio sp. PID23_8
GGTGCGCTCACCCTCTGCGTTTTCAATGACACGTGGTTTGTCGCCGTCTAGTACAGCAACACATGAGTTAGTCGTACCTAAGTCAATACCAATGATTTTACCCATAATAATTACCTCTACACTTTGCATTAGTTATATTAATGCAAAGTTGTTAAAATTCGATGTTGTTTTATAAGGGCATAACAGGCATTTTTGTGGCTGTTATACCTTGTCTCAATCAAATAGATTGCTTCAGTGATTACCGCTAAACAGGTGATGCTGTGGTTAGCCATGTTTAGCGAAAACTTGAAACTATTTGCTGATGGAAATCTTACGCGCTTGCATTGCTTCCGGAACTTCTCGGATGAGATCAATATGCAGCAATCCATTTTCCATACTCGCTGCGGTAACAGTGACGTAGTCAGCCAGTTGGAACTTGCGCTCAAAGTTGCGCTCGGCAATACCTTGATAAATGTAAGTTGGTTTGGTTTCAGAGGCATTAATTTCGCCTGAAACGATCAGCATGTTTTCGTTTTGAGTGAGAGTTAGCGCATCTTCAGAGAAACCAGCAACTGCCATAGTAATGCGGTAGTTGTGCTCATCTTTCTGTTCGATGTTATATGGTGGGTAACCATTTTGAGACGATTTCTTCGCGTTGTTCTCAACAAGATTCAACAGACGATCGAAACCGATGGCATGACGGTATAGGGGAGAAATATCTACATTACGCATAGTACTATCCTTTCAATAAGCAATAGTTCTCAACACATAAAGTGCTGAGATCGAACTCATACTCTTAAGCCCTTGAGAGCTAATTTAGACATACGGTTCAACGGTTAATAATCGGAAGTCGCATCTTGATCATCCTGTTGATGGGACAGTCTGCTCGTTCCGTGGTGATCACTTTTGTATTCCCTTAATAAGGCGAATTAAGTCATCAATGAACTCCATTTGGCAGTTCGTGTAAGCAATATATGCTTCCGTAATTTTCTTGTCAATAGGTCCATTAGAAAAAATAACATGAAATGTGTTTTTAATGATTCTTAAGGTAATGCATGAGCAAGCAGGGAAGGGCAGCACATTTAATGAGTGGCACTAGGTGTTCTCAATCTTATTTGAGATGCATCGATTTACGCTGAATCAAAAATGAAGAGCTCGAACTTGAACTCTTCTTAATCGCTACGCAAGGGTAGGATGAATGAAACCAATCATTTTGTGACTATCTCAAATTGGTTGGTGCGGTTAATACCACTTTATCAATAACATGTTGCAGTATGTTGTAGCCGGCGAGCGCACCTGACGCATTGTCGGGCAGCTCAATTTTTTCTGTATCCAAGGCATAGACGGTAATTTGATAATTGTGTGGTTTCGCGTTTGGAGGAGGGCATGCACCGCCAAATCCTTTGAAACCAAAGTCATTGGTCACCATGCTGGCGCCTTTAGGCAAGCTTTTCCCTCCTTTTTCACCGGCATTTTCTGCCATACCAGTTTGATCAGCAGGAATATTGACCACTAACCAATGCCACCAACCACTACCGGTTGGCGCGTCTGGGTCATACATGGTAATTGCGAAGCTTTTTGTACCTTCAGGAGGGCTATTCCAACTCAGTTCTGGAGACTTATTGTCTCCGGTGCAGCCCCATTGGTTGAAAATTTGTGATTTCTTAAGTGATTGATTATCAATAATATCTGTGCTTTTTAGCTCAAAGGAATAACTAGAAAAGAGAGGAAGAGCAGATAACACAAACGATAATAATTTGATCTGTTTCATTGGCACTCCTATTTGACTTGTCTTAAAGCAAGCAAAGAAAGCATAGTCCACTTTCTCATTACTGCCATAGAAGAGAAAGTGAACGAGCGGGAGTGGGCTGAATTAATACAAGGACTTTGCTAATGAAATAAAATCTAAAGTCGTGCCGACCTCTGAAATCTTAGGAATAACGGACGATAGAGCAAAGGCATGATTGGCTAGCGAGGGGTCGGTGACCGCATCATGGCAAATGGTGACGTTATATCCTAGTTCATAAGCTTGCATGGCTGTTGACAGAACGCCCATGCTTGTCGCGATACCAGTGATCACGACATGAGTCACATTTAAGCTTTGTAGGCGTTGGTGAAGCTGCGTGTGGGTGAATGCCCCCCACGTTTGTTTAGTGATAACGATATCAGTACGGTGATGGTTCAACTCTTCTATCAACGTCGTCCAATTCGGCTTTAGTTCACGCGATGAGCGAGAGGGCGAATCTACTCGCCCGTCTGGACGACCGGAGACATTCACGAGTACCACAGGCCAATTGAGAGAGTGAAAAGTGTTTAACAACAGATTGGTATGCTCAATGACTTTACTTGCATCTTTAGCGTCGACCAGTTCGACAATACCATATTGCAAGTCAATGGCGATGAGTGCAGTGTTATTATCAATTTGGGTAATTGGCACTTTGAAATATCCATGAGTTTGAAGACTATTGCGAAAGTATAGCTTTGAAAACCAAGTAACCTCACTCTGAAGTCGGAATCTGTAAGCATTGGAGTACAGGAAATGAAGATAGGGTTAATGTTCTATCGACTGAAAAAACAAAAAAAGCGGCGTTACCCCGGAAAAGATAAAGCCGCTTGCTAATATAACCAAGCACTTACTGTGACTTGGGTATAGACGTGTTATTCCACGCCTTAGCGCTTAATCATTTGTTCACGACCAGGACCAACCGATACCATCTTCACTGGTACACCCATTAGTTCTTCAATACGTAGAACGTATTTTTGTGCCGCGACTGGTAGCTCTTCGAATTTACGACAACCAGAAATGTCTTCGCTCCAGCTTTCCATCTTCTCATAGATTGGTGTTAGTGCAGCCGTTTGAGGCCAAATGGGGTTCTCACTGTGTTCGCCTTCGTAACCAACACAAATTTTTAGATCGAAAAGGCCAGTCAGACAGTCTACTTTTGTCAGTGCAATTTCAGTCGCTGCTTGAAGCTCAACACCGTTCTTCGTTGCGACTGCATCGAAGTAACCCATGTCACGTGGACGACCCGTTGTTGCGCCGAATTCACCTGCTAGTTCACGGAATGCATCTTGCTCTTCCATTGCTGTGATCAGCGTACCTGTACCTACTGATGAGCTGAACGCTTTTGCTACTGCGATAACACGCTCTGGGCGCAGAGCAGGAAGACCACTACCGATACCTGCGTACATAGACACGACGTTCGAAGACGTTGTCCATGGGTACTCACCGTAAATAAGGTCACGGCCTGCACCTAGCTGTGCTTCAAACAATAGCGTTTGGTCTTTTGCTTGTAGCGCTTTTAGTGGAAGCGTTACGTTGCAGATAGCATCACGCCAAGGTGAAGACACTTCTAGCAACCAGTCCGCCATCTCTTCAGCGGTTTGTTCAAACTCGAACGTTGGGTAAAGAGCACGTAGCTGTGGAAGTTTCCAATCCATCCAGAATTTAAGACGTTCAACAAGAACTTCTGGTTGCTGTAGCCAACCCACAAGGATGCCTTTTTTCATCACACGGTCGCCGTATGCAGGTGCAATGCCCTGACGAGTAGAACCGTATGCTTTGTCGCCTAGGCGTTGTTCTTCTAGCGTATCTTCTAGTGCGTGTAGAGGTAGACACAGTGTTGCGCGATCAGAGATGCACATGTTCACTTTCACGCCCGCTGCTTCAACTTCCGCAATCTCCTGAGACAGCGATGCAGGGCTGATAACCATACCCGGACCTAAAACTGCCAAACAGTCTGGGTTGAAAACGCCACTTGGTAGCTGGTGCAGCTTGAACGTACCTAGGTCGTTAATCACGGTGTGACCCGCGTTGCTACCACCTTGGAAACGAATGCTTGCAGAAGCTTGCTCTGCCAAAAAGTCAACGATGCGGCCTTTGCCTTCATCACCCCAGTTTGCACCCACAACAACGATAGACGACATAACTCATTCTCCAAAAACAGACCGGAAAATCTTAGGGGGCTCGCGTGAATAAGAGAAATTAATTATACTCATTAACTTGATAAGAAAATCATATCGGGCAATTTTCTATGTTAGATTTGAACTGGTTGCGTACATTCGTCACCTTGGCGGAAGTAAAGCATTTCGGTAAAACAGCGATCGAACTGCACATGACGCAGCCTAATGTGAGCCTTCACATCAAGCAGCTTGAACAAGCGACTCGCACTAAGTTGATCGAGCGTAACCCAGTACAACTGACTCAGGCAGGTAAGCGATTATTAGACACTGCGCAGCACATGTTGAACGAGCTGCAAATCTGCCAATCTGATCTCAATGCCATTGACGACTTAATGCAAGGGACGCTTTCAATTGCAGCGAGCGATATTGTTTCACGCCTATTACTTATCAAGCCTTTTCAGCAGTTTAAAAGTGAATATCCGGGCATCGACTTAGCACTCTTCAATACGACATCTTCTCAGGCGGTGGAGCTAGTGAAAAGTGCCCGTGCTGACATCGGTTTTGTGATGGCGCAGAAAGAGAGCCAACCGCTGCACTTTACGCCTTTAACGCAAATCCATTGGTGTGCTTTTGGCGATAACATTTTCGATTGGCGAGACAACAAGGAAGAGAGCCAGACTTTGATCTTGCTTGGCCATGATACCCGAACTCGTGAATTGATTGACGCATCACTACCAGAGCTAAAGTTACCAAAACATAGAGTGATGGAAGTAGGCAGTGTAGAGGCACAAATCGACTGGGCAGAAGCGGGCTTTGGTACGGCGATTGTGCCTGATTTTTCCCTCGATCCAAGGCTTAAACTCTCACGAGAAGTGACGCCTTTGCCTAGCTTCCCCAATACCGATTTCGGCTACATCGTGCGCCAAAACCAAGTGCTGTCAAAAGCCGCCAAGCAACTTCTTAAATGGGTAGCTGAGAACGTATCGGTGGTTGAGGTTTAACTCTATGAAAGACACAAGCATCACGATTCTATTACCTTCTTTTATTCATCGAGTTGGGGGAGAGCAAGCTAAGCGAGCTAAAGCCATCGCGGCTGAGAAAGGGTGTGAACTGAAACGGATCAGGCGTTCTAGGAACTGGCAGATTTCGGGTGAAGCGCGACATATAAAAGCTTTTGATGATCATATCAAGGTCGAAGCGCCCGAGCCGATGCGATTTGTGATCAACAAATTGGAATTGGGCCTCGCCAAGCACAGTGACAAACTTGAACCGTTAGAAGCGAAGTTGATTCGTTTAGTGTTAGAAACCCCCAATATTACCTTGGCGGAATTGATGTCTGTGACCAACTGTACTGTCGCACAAGCGCGAACCGCACGCTTTGAAGCGGAGATGCTTTGATGGAGCGAACAATACTGGTGGTCGTTCAATCAATCCATAGCACACTGTTCAAGGGACGTAAGTCTCATCTCTGCCTCAGCAAAATTACAAAAAATAGCCCACAATTGAGTCTGCGATACAGAACAATTGGGGTGAAATATGCGATGGCGTAATAGCCGAAGAAGTTCAAATGTAGAAGATCGTCGAGGTCAACCAGGGACAAAAGGTGCAGCTTCAAACGGATTACTTGTTGCTCAACTATTTCGTTTTTTGCCTTTTTTAATGAAGAGCAAAGTCGGCCGGCTTGTTCTACTCGGTGGCGTTCTCTTCTTTGGTTATCAGGCATTAATGGGTGACGGAAGTTTGATCGGAGAGATGGTTGGTATACCAATAACGCAGCAGTCTACTAGCCCATCCGATAGCCAAGCACTTTCGGATGAAAATGCCCAATTCGTAGCGGCGGTTTTGGGGACGACCGAGAGTGTTTGGTCGACGTTATTACCCAATGGCTATCGGGAGCCAACACTAGTGCTTTATACCAACACAACGTCAACAGGGTGTGGGATAGGGCAAGCGGTGTCGGGGCCGTTTTATTGCCCGGTCGATGGCAAAATATACCTCGATCTGAGCTTTATGGATGAATTGAAAAAGCTCGGTGCACCAGGAGACTTTGCTTTTGCCTATGTGATTGCGCATGAGGTCGGTCACCATGTACAAAACCTACTCGGAACGAGCGGTGAAGTCCATCGCTTACAGCAACAATCGTCAAAAGTGGATGCAAATAAACTCAGTGTCAAATTAGAGCTGCAAGCCGACTGTTACGCGGGGGTGTGGGGCTATTATGTCAATAATGAGATGAAAATACTCGATCCCGGCGATATGGAAGAAGGCATTGCAGCGGCAACGGCGGTGGGGGACGATAGATTGCAAGAAATGGCGGGACGCTCGGTTCAGCCGGATAGTTTTACACACGGTTCGTCAGATCAAAGGGTTGCTTGGTTTAAGAAGGGATTTGAATCAGGTGATCCAGAGCAGTGTCAGACGTTTAACTGAGCATGTTCGCCATGTCGTAAGGTTGGTGGTGGTACGCTGTTTGAAATGAAATAAAGAACCCAAGCGGTGTCAATGTGTTGGCTTTAAGCAGCGCCATTATTTGAAAACACTTGGGTTGAGATAAATGGTACGATTATCGTGACAGAAAAAGCGCTACCACATTAGATCGTCTGGCACGACGAAGTCAGCGTATGGATCGTCTTCTGCTGGGATATCTGATTCTGGCTCTTTCTGTTCAATGATCACTGACTCGTCGCGTTGAGCAATTTTGTTTGCAACAGGACGAGGAATAACCACATAGCTCTCACCAACGATGGCAATGGCCAAGATACCTTTTATCAGCTGCTCACGAACTAGTGAATCTACATATAGAGATTTCACAAGTGTACCATGAGTAAAGTTGTACTTGATGTCGCCATCTTTTAAATCAATCTTGTTATTCTCAATCAGCTGATTGATTTGTGCTCTAATCTCTTTGTTCAAGCGCTCGTTGTTTTGTTGTTCGCTCAGTTGCTTGTCACGCTCTAACTGCTGACGTTTGCTCTCTTCAACCGCCGCTTTTACTTCACGTGCTTGAACACGTGATTTCTTAGAGCCTTTTTTGGCTTTCTTCAGTTTTTTTTCGTTTACCAAGCCTGCTTTTAGCATCTGCTCTTGAAGGGTAAGTTTTGCCATGTTCTATCCAGTTAGTGCGCAATTTTGTGCATTTTAACCACTCCCAAGCGGCAAAGGAAGGGCGATGAGCTTTGTGCATGACAAGAATTGGTTCTATTTTAAGTAAAAGAGGTCAAAATCATGATCATCTTTTTGAACGTTCATTCGTCTAAGGTAGATTACGACGTTATTTTTTTAGAAGCGAACCTATGAATACTTCAAAATATCGATATGTTTCTCAGCAAGTGATTGAAGATGCCTGTGAGTGGGCAATCATGCATGGCATCGCATTTCGCCAAGCAGACAATAGCGCGAGACATTGTCCTTTTAGCATTGCGCCAATGTCGATTGAACGAAGCGTGTATGAGCATTTAAAAATGGTCACGCCGATTATCGCCAAGCTGATCAGCAACGTGTCCGAAGATCACGACTTCTTGCAAAGCTCACTAATTGATGTGGCTAAGGCTGAGCCATTTTTCGGACGCCTGATGGCACTCCACCAAGAAGCGCATGGAGCGTCTGGAAACCGTTTAAAGCCAGCTCGCCAACCTTTGCTATTGATGCGCACGGATTTTATGGACGACCGCCAACATGGAGCTAAGGTCATAGAGTTCAACGGAATTGCCGCAGGCATGGCTCCGTTTGGTCAGCGAGCGACACAGCTTCATCAATTTATGCAAAATCAATGGGGCATCGTGTATCGTGATTGGCTAGAAGATGAGAGTGCAATACCGGCGGATAATGTTGGTATGGAACAATTGGCGTTGGGCATTGCCACGGCCGCGAAAAAAGTAAAAACGCGCTTCAGTGAAGACGATAAGCCGACGTTTTTGATGGTGGTGCAAAAAAATGAAGACAACGTTTACGACCAGCATTTGCTTGAGGTTGAACTACAAAAGCTAGGCATGCGCACCGTAAGACGTACCTTCGAACAGTTGAGTACCCAGTTATATACCGGTGACAATCAGCGTCTTATGTTAGACAACATCGGTGGCGTCGACGTGGTTTATCTGCGTTCGGGTTACCAATATATAGACTACTGCTCACCAGAATTGGATGAACCAGTTTGTGGCTATACCTTGAGCCAGACTCGTTTGTTTATGGAAAAGCATTACGTAGCGATAAACGCAACCTTTAGCCAGCAACTTGCAACCAGTAAATCAATGCAAATGCTGCTTACCACGATGCCAGCTGAAGACTATATACGCTGGGGACTGACGTTAGAAGAAGCGACGTTGGTGAAAAGTGTTCTCGCCGACATGAAACCCGTCAATGTAGAAACTATTGCGTGGTTTAACTCGTCTGCTAATCAGAACGAATGGGTGTTGAAGAATCAAGGAGAAGGCGGTGGTCACTGCATATTTGGTGCGGATATCAAAGCGAAACTGAGTCAGATGACTCAAGAGGAATATGATGCGTGGGCATTAATGCAACGTCTGTATCCTCATGAGCGCGAAAAGCCAACGATTGCCGTGCGTGATGCCAAGCAGACAATAGTGACCGATTTAGTCAGTGAAATTGGTTTGTTTACAGCGCATTATCAAGGTGAACCTGCCACCGAGTTTGAAGGGTATGCTGGCTATCTTATCCGTAGTAAACCCGCCAGTGAAAATGAAGGAGGGATTCATAGTGGAAAGGGAATATTAGATTCACTAGTGTTGGTGGATTGATAGGATGAAAAGATTCTCCGCTCTGTTTTATTTCGTGCGGAGAGTGTGCTGTTTGTCTATTTCTGGTGGTCGAGGAGGGCTACATGCGTCCCATTCCATGGAACAGACCGCCAAATAGTGCCCCTAAAATACTGAAGATAATGCCTAGAATGATCATGGCCGGAATGGATGCAATGGCAAATTTTACCATGAGGATAACCATCGACATGAAGGGCATTTTGATATCAACCACGATGACTTCTTGTTTCTCATTTTCTACAGACATAAAACTCCCATGTGCACTTTTTAGTTCGTAATCCGTTTATTATATACCAGCTATCGAAAGGTGCTTGATTGAGCGAGTGTGGCGTAATGGCACTAGACGAGCCGGATTGTTAGTTAGTAAGCAGGTTTGCATTGTGTTTATCAAGGTTTCGCAATTGGCTACTCAATCCCTAACTCTTGGCGCCTACGTTTGCTCAGGCCAAGAGCAACAATTTGATAAGATTCGGACAAGTAATACTTCAACTCCTCATCCAATCGCCCCGAAGTTTCTGTTTGTTGAATCCATTTCATGCCGCGATTGGCAAAATAAGGGGCAGGGATGTAACCTTCACTGTCACGGAGAAAATCAAAATTCAAAGGTGAGGTTTTAAAAGTAAAGGCAGGCTGTTTATCTTTGCTCCAACCACCAATCGCGAAGACTTTTCCGCCCACTTTCCAAACATGTGCATCACCCCACTGTACAACATGAGATGTCGCAGCGAACGAGCCGCAGAATTGATTGAACTCTTCGTATGTCATGGATAACCTCGTCAATGCTTGTTACAACAAGATTAATATAGCTTGGGAATGAACGTTGCTGTCGAAAGAGATCTCTGTGGAAGTTTCCCCACAGCGATACTTTTTCAGAGGCATCGTCATGGTGTCCAAAAGTCCGAATAACCTAACGGTTGTATTGTCGATAAATTGACCATAACCCAGTGATAAATACTCCCCATATCATCACCGAGCCATATACGGTATTCATGTGCATTCCTTGCTTTTTAATGAAAATTTGTCGAGTTAAACATCTAATTGCCAACCATTATGACGGCAGTCAGCGGTAAAAGACAGCTAGCCAGACGGTGACTTCATCAGGTGAAGTGCTCAATACTTTGTGTTTTATACCGGCTTTTATATTGATAAAATCGCCCTCAGATAATGTATGAACTTGCCCATTTTCGAATTCAATAACCCCTTCGCCTTTAAGTACAATAACCCACTCGTGTTCAGCTTGGTCGTACCAGCCAACCTCCGGGGATCGATGTCCATGAGATAGAATTCGCTCGATTCGAATGTGGTTTGTAGAAATGATATCTTCGAATATCTCATCAGGGATGTGATTTGGTATATCAGAATATATATTGGTCATTCTTTTTTCTCCTGAGCCATAATGTCTTTTAAACGGAAGGAGTTGGTATAGCCTCCTTTATGGTGACGATTTTCTTTTATAATATCAAAGAGGTGTGGGTAGGTAATGGATACCAAAGTGAGAAAGCATTTCAAAATGCATCTGACGATATTTTAGAAGAGATTCACTAGGTGGTTGAGGTTGAAAGTGCTCTGGAGGCATTACTTAAACTCTTAAGAGCAAGTTTGAAGTGCGATGTATCTGGTTGATAAAACAAAGCCGCTGAGTGTTATCAGCGGCTTTGTTATTTAAATGGAAGCGAGCGACTTAATTAGCCACTTGTGGACGCGGCTTACGACGCTGACCAGATGGCTTGCTGCTTGAAGGTTTTGCTCCTACTGGCTTACCACCGTTGCCATTTCTATTGCTGTTTGGCTTATTCGCATCTGGTTTGCCGTTTGAGCGCGCCTGACCGTCACGGTTTCCCTTAGGCTTACCAGCTCCACCTTTATTCTCATTGAAACGACGCTTAGGCTTGCTTGCGCCATTGGACGTTTTCTTCTCTGCTTGATGAGCATTGTCACCGTCGGTTTTTGGCTTCTTAGGCTTTTTCGGTTTCTTTGGCTTGATTGGGCGAGTATCTAGCTTAGATTCTGGTACGGCATTGGTTGGAGCGAAGCCCTCAAGTTGTTTGCGTGGTAGAAGTTCTTGAATTACACGCTCTATCGCGAACAGTTCCGGTGCTTCAAGTGCACAAACCAATGAAATTGCTTTGCCTGTTTCGCCAGCGCGACCTGTACGACCAATACGGTGAACGTAATCTTCAGCCACTTTTGGTAGCTCGAAGTTCACCACTTGAGGAAGCTGAGGAATATCGATACCACGTGCTGCGATGTCAGTTGCAACGAGAACGCGTACTTCACCTGATTTGAAGTCCGCCAGTGCTTTCGTACGTGCGCCTTGACTCTTGTTCCCGTGGATAGCGGCAGCGGTAATCTTTTCGTCAATGAGAAACTTCGCTAAGCGGTTTGCGCCGTGCTTAGTTTTAGTAAATACCAGCACTTGCTTCCAGTCACCGTCTTTGATCAGTTTTACCAGCATTGGCGCTTTCTTTTTCACGTCTGCAGGGTAAATGCATTGCTCTACTGTTCTTGCGGTTGAGTTTGCTGGGTTAACTGAAATCTCAACAGGGTTGTTTACTAACCCTTTTGCAAGAGCGCGAATTTCATTCGAGAACGTGGCAGAGAACAGTAGGTTTTGACGTTGTTTTGGCAGCAAATCAAGAATCTTACGAATGTCGCGAATAAAACCCATGTCGAGCATGCGGTCTGCTTCATCCAGAACCAGTACTTCCAGTTGGTCGAATTTCACCGCATTCTGGCTGTACAAGTCCATTAGACGGCCAGGCGTTGCAACCAATACGTCAGCACCCTTACGAAGACGCAGCATTTGTGGGTTGATCTTCACGCCACCGAATACCACCGCGCTGCTCAGCGTTAGATGGCGGCTGTACATGAACACGTTTTCTTGAACCTGCGCGGCAAGCTCACGTGTTGGCGTTAAGATCAAAGCACGAATATGGTTACTGCGAACACGAGGGCCATTTGACAAACGCTCAAGGATTGGCAGCGTGAAGCCCGCTGTTTTACCTGTACCAGTCTGCGCTGCTGCCATGACGTCTTTCCCTTTCAAAATAGCAGGAATTGCTTGAGCCTGAATTGGCGAAGGGGTGTCGTAGCCTTTTTCCTGAATTGCTTTAAGGATTGGAGCAGATAGACCTAACGAGGTAAAACCCATATGTATGATTCTCAATTGTCGAGTTAGATAACAACGCGTCGAATTTATGTACGATGCGAAAAGTGCGACATTCTGAGGCTTTTGGGCGTCGGCTTCAACTATTTCTGTCACGGAGAAATAGTTGAACTCGATCTCATTTCCTATAGGGATGTAAAAATGAGCGATTTACCTAAAGTTAACTTGAAGTTTTAGAGTATTCATCAAGCAAACGAAAAACATGATGAATAAGGAATTTCCCCCATGAAAAACGACATTGAACACGCCAATATTTTTAGTTGTGGATGCGCAACAAACGATTCGTTTTCTTATCAGTGCAATTCCAGAATGGAAAGTACGCGGAAGCGGAAAAATTGATGTCTGGTTTGGCAAACCTATCGAATGGTTCCATCTCGGAGATGAGCATTCTTACATGGTAATCTCTTCAGGCGGCAATAGTGAAGCTGAACATTGGACTAGCCATACGACAGGGCTCAAGCATTTAGGCATTGTGGTACCCGATGTGGAAGCTTTAATAATAAGGTTCAAAGAAGCAGGATACGAGCTAGTTCATCTCGGTGGTGAGCACCCATTTAGGAAGAGCGTTTACTACGTAGAGGATCACGGCTTACAGCTTGAGTTTATTGAGTCTTTCTCAGAAAAAGACAGCGAGCGTTATGACTATCTGTTGTAGTAAGCTCTTTCTATCGCTAGGCATTGGAACGTGCCTAGCTTTACTTCTTGTGATCTTTTCAAATTTTCACATGATCCAAAAACGCCTGCGTCAGTTTTTGGAATAAAGTGTCCACGCTTGGTCTCTCTTCTATGTGATCGAATAGGGGAGTATGGACATTGCCACGAATGTCTTCGTCATAGCCACACAGGAGATTGCATAACTGTACGGGCTCAACGATTTTCTCTACATCTGTGTCGATCAGAATACACGCTTGAGATAGCACGACCTGTCCGCCGCTTTTGTTGAGTAATACTCGTTGCGCGGTTCCCACCACCTTTTGACCTCTAATGTTGAGATTGTAGTCGCCATCGCAGTAGGAATTGGGGGTGGCGTGAATATCAACTTTCACGCCAAGTTGCTCGAAGAATATCGTTAGCACTGAACATAAATGGAGATAAGCTTGTTTGATATCGTATGGCTGGCCTTCTGGCCAATGATAAATATGAGAGAGGTTAATGATCCCAGACACTTGAGGCACTGGCGCGCCCCCTGTTTTACGTGAAAAGAGTTTCCAGTTGGCATGTTGTAGCGCTTGTTCTAATTCGTCAAAGATAGGCCACTTTTTTCCTGCGGGAAGAACCAGTGTGGGGCTTTTCACTTGCCACAGCAGTAATACTTGCGAGAGTTGATTTGATTGGACTTGTTTAATTAATTCATCTTCTTTGCTAAATACATCAGCAACTTCTATTGCTCGATAGCGGATCAGTTTGTTTTTGCCAGCCAAATTCAATCCCTCACTTCGTCTGATTCATCTGTTTTACCGCAGTTCGGCATTAAATGCTATCTACGTTAAGATTGATGACACTGAACATCCGTGATGCTCGAATGTTGAAATGAACCGTTGTTGTAACGACAAGTATTCTTTGTTGTTCATTGCCTAGTCGATGCATAGAATGCCCGGTTTGGATAAACCTAGGTCGATATCATTATGAAAAAGTTAATGACTGGCGCAGCATTAGCAACATTATTAACCGGTTGTGTTACCTTCCCAACACAGGAATCTAATCAAGTGAAAGTCGTTTGGGATGACGTGAATGCCATTGAAAACTGCCAACACCTTGGCACCGTGATGGGCTCTGAAGGTCACTTCTATGATTACTGGCTTCATGCAGATAAAGATATGGTTTGGGGTACGCTGAACCAAATGCGCATTAAAGCGGCTGACTTAGGTGCAGACACGCTCTATCTTTATGAGCCTCTAGGTTTTAATAGCTCTGTGACCATGTTCGCTAATGCGTACAAATGCCAAAATTAATTTAAAAAAAAGCAGACGATAAAAGTCTGCTTTTTTGTAGCTCATCTTAACTTAGTCATTGACCGCTACCAGTCTCTGAAGATTTAGCACCTTACGCGTTGAATCAGTGGATACTCGCCGTTGCAACCGCTATGGCATCTGTGAATGAAACGGTAAACGCATCGCTAGTATTAAGCACTTTGGCCGGGAACGTTAAACTCAATTGGGTTTGTGGTGCGACTTCGGACTCAATACTGGTGATGAACTTACGTGTTTCCCCTGGCGAAATAGAGAGAGCACTACTGCCTTTTGGCCCGAGCTCTGCGATACCAAACGTGTTCAAACCATTCCCTTCGTCATCGACCAAACTCAATAACGACTCCGATTTATAAACTAACTCGCCTTTGTCGGTTTGATACGCTCTAAAAGTATTGAAGTTAGGTTGAAGTTCGGCTTCAGCACCTAAGTTGGTGACAGAGAAGGTGACGTTCGAACCATCAAACTGTTCTACTTTGACCAGTACATTGGCATCTTGATAGCGCGCGGCAGCTGCGAGCTCTTCTTGTCGCTGTTTCTCGCGCTCTGCGTCAGTGAGATTGGCGTTTTCTTCTGCTATTCGTGCTTCTGCTAATCGGTAGGACTTATCAACCATTGCGAGTAGGGCAGGAATCGAATAAGACGAGAGTCCCTCTAAATGGTCAAAATCGATTTTTGCATGGGTGGTTAAGGTATTGGTGGAGAACTGACAGTAGCCATCAATCAAGCTAATAAATGCAATTTCAAATGTGCCTTGTAGCTTAGTGATTTCTCGTCCTGCTTGTTCAATGTTGGTGCGAACTTGTTTGATTTCTTCTAATGATTTTGCTGGTAGCAGACCATTCGGTGATACGTCATTTGCCACGGAAACCAATGCTTCGGTGACGAATGGATTATTTTTTACCGGGATCACGGTCGTGACAAGATTGGCTTTGGTGATATCTTCTCCGAGAAGAACGGTCATCTTTTGTGACACGGCCGTTTTATTCCCAGCGAGAACGTCGCCACAATTTGGCGAGTTGCTAGCATGAGCTGATGATGCAGAAGCAAGTGACAGCATGGCGGACAAGCCCGATATGACGAGTCCTTTCGATGTTCGGTTGTTCATCTTGATAACCCCTCTCTAATATGATGCGTGTCAGCCGACGTTCAGACTCCAATTTATGACTGGATTAGCGACATTCAGAATGGCTTTAAGTGCTTCCTTGCTCAATTCATCTTCACAAGACGTATCGACGGAGATGATCACCGTCTATTGTTGTCCGTGTTAAGCCCCACGGCCAAAAGTGTTTGAATTCGTAGATGATGTTGCAAGGTTGATGTCTTTTTTGAAAGATAGACGTAACTTTTCTAGGCTTCAAATTTGTGATGATGATCTATTTTTGGCTAGAGCTCTAGGATCAAGTAAAAACAGACACTTAACGTAGAGAATCGATTTTGAGAGAAAAAATTATTTTTTGTGGGAACTTTTTCAAACACTACCTTTGAAACATAATTTGTGTTTCAAAGGTAGATGGTTGGATTCTAAAGTATATTTTTTAATTTAGTGCGTTTAACACTTCAGCCAAGCGCGTCACGGCTACTTTCAGTTCTTCACGTGTGGCATTCGTGAAGTTTAGTCGCAATGCGGCTTTTACCTCTGATCCTTCAGGATAAAACACTGGGCTCGGTACAACTGCGACGCCATTGGCGAGCAGCGTTTTTGCTAGCGTAAACGTATCGCACTCAGGGATCTCAACCCAGACAAACATGCCGCCATCAACAGGCTTTACTCTACAGCTTGATGGGAGCTGTTTTTTTAGCTCGGCAAACATCACGTCGTAGCGAGATTTGTATAGCTGACAAATGGTTGAAATGTGAGTGTCAAAGCCATCGTGCTGCATCAGGCCATGCAACAGTGCTTGCATCGGTACGCTAGAGTGTAGGTCCGCTCCTTGCTTGATTTTGATCAACGGTTCAATATAGCTGCGTTTGCCGGTTACCACACCGATACGTAGCCCAGGAGAGGCAATTTTTGAGAACGAACGTAATACGATCGCGTTCTGTGGGCAGAAATCGGATACCAAAGGTAACGCACTTCCTGAGAATCGCAGTTCGCGGTAAGGGGCATCTTCAATGAATGCCACATTGTATTGAATACAAAGCTCTGCCACTTTTTTACGGGTTTCTAGCGCCCAGCATACGCCTGTAGGGTTGTGGAAGTCTGGCACCGCATAAAACATTTTGGGTTTTTGCTCTGCAAAGCATTCTTCTAGCTCTTGTAAATTAGGGCCAAACTCTGTTTGCGAAACGGTTACGATGTCCGCTTGAACTAAGCCAAATACTTGCATTGCGCCTAGGTAGCTTGGTGCTTCCATTACGACTTTGTCGTTAGGGTTAATATAGGCTCGCGCAATTAAGTCTAAGCCTTGCTGTGAGCCCGTAGTGATCATGGCAAGGTGCGTGTCTGGCAATTGGTAATAACCGTTCAGAAAGTTCAGTAGCGGTGCATAACCTGCGGTTGAGCCGTACTGAAACACCTCTGTCATGTTGGCTAGGTTTTCAAGGGTTGGCTTCATTAAGTCGATAGGGAATGTCTTTTCATCTGGTAAACCGCCAGCAAGTGAGATGACGTTTTTATCGCTCGCCGCCGCGAGGATCTCACGAATATAAGAAGACTTTACTTGTTGTAGTGACTGTGCAATTTCCATGTACTGTGTTTCTCGCAGTATTTAATTCTAGTTTTATGCGAAAGATAGTACATGGGAATTGATAACTTAGGTGTGTCTGTTTATGCTGTTAAACATGTCCATTTATGCTATTTAGGCGAGATGTCACTCCATGAGCCAACAGCAGGTTTCCAGAATCAATGACGTGTTGTTTTACATACATCAAGATATTAGTAGAGAATTATCCGCCAAAGAGCTGGCTGATGTAGCGGCGTATTCTGAACAGCACTTCCACCGAATATTTAAACAAGTGGTCGGGGAATCCATCCATCAATACATCCGTCGTACCCGCATGGAATACGCAGCGAATCAGTTGATGTTTGATACCAAATCGTCGGTATTGGATATCGCCAATAAGTGTGGTTTTAGTTCGGTTTCTTCTTTTAGTCGAGCATTCAAAGCGACTTTTGAACTCTCACCGGGAGCATGGCGCAAGCACGATCTGCAGGTCGCAGAAAAGCCTTATTTGAAAGATCCCGAGATTGCCGCTGGTTATCATCGAGTGGCACAGCGCACTTTACCTGAACCGAAAATCATTGAAGTCCCACAACGATTCGCCGCTTACGTTCGTCATGAAGGTTACAATCGTTCGATTCGTAAGGCATGGTTGGTGCTTAAGGCGTGGGCGAATTCGGAGAATCGTGATTTCTTAACTCAATTTGGGCTGCACCACTCCAACCCCGCATGGGTAGAGTTAGATAAGTGTCGGTATGTCGCGTGCATGGCGATAGATAAACCCCTTAAATATCGTGGGGTAGTGAATCAAATGATCATCCCTGGCGGCTTGCATGCGGTGTTTCGTCTTAGCGGAATGTATGGTGAGTTGCTGCCGCAAATTAGTATGGTGTTAGAGAAATGGTTACCGAAGTCGGGTTTTAAGCAGCGTTCAACACCGGCGTATGTCCATTATCATCGTAATCACTTTCTTAATGAAGAAGAGCGCTTCGAGTTAGATTTTTACTTGCCGATCAGCTTCTTTTGAGCGCATAAAGGTCGACATTGAAATGAAGAAAGCAGAGCCGAAGCTCTGCTGTCTAAACGTTAGAAGTCTGATGTAGTATCGGCACCCGCGATAACCGTTAAATTGCTGTTGGCTTTATAAATGGTGTCGTTGGTATCGTTAGCTGTACAGGTGTAACCTACGGAGTATGTTCCTGGCTCCACGAATCCAAATTCATATTGGTAGGTGATCAAACCGTTTTCTGTTTCAGGGTTTACGTTAGCCGCAGCGATAGGAAGCACGCCTTCGGTCGCTACGTATGGCTTCATATCCTCTTGTGCGACATCACCCTGATATAGGTATACCGCATGGGCATGGCCACTTTCAGATGCATTATCCACCTGACAGTTGTCATAAGTCTCATCCACTACTGTACCTTCGATATCGCCTGTCGTCACGGTGTTGATAAGTGACACTGACGTACGTTGAATGGTGTAGCCTTCATCTTTGCCCGTTGCGTCTTTTAGACCGCGTCGCAAGTCGAACTCAACCACGTAATCGTTGTTGTCTGGGTTAACGGTAAAGGTATCGTTAAAATACAGTACGCCAGAATTAGGCTCTTCACCGACGCCTTGAGGACACTTCCCTTCGCCTTTTACCGTTAAGGCAACTTGGTTTCCTGTAGCTTTTTCAACGACGTAAGATGGGTAGTCAGGATGGTCGCCATCATTGGCAAAAACACACAGTTTGTAATCGCCGGTGGGGATGACTTCATCTTCAACCAATTCTTGCGCATCGCTGCCTTGGAAAGCTAATAAGTTTACGCTGAGTGGGAGTGGGTCTTCGCCTTCTTCAAGTAAGTTTCCATCTTCATCAACGTATTCCCCATTCTCATTGGTTTTGTAAACGTCAAAGATTTGTGGCTTACCTTCACCAATCGGTAAGAACGCGACTTTGCTGTAGGTCACGACGACTTCTGATACGTCATCAATAGGTGCATCAGAAACGGATAGGGTAACAGGGGTCGTTGTGCTTTTAGAATCACTGTCTGAACCACATCCAGTAAGGGCAAAAACAACAGCAGCCCCGATCATGCTAAATTTAAACGCGTTCATTTATACATCCTTTCTAATATAAAACTTTTTAAAGGTAGCTGAAATTTAGAGATAAATTGAATACATCTTGCCAATTCTTTGTGATGCTTTGTCAGTTTTTTGTATGAAATCCTTAATCTGGAATAAATGATGCGAATATTTGCACGTTGCGTGGTTTGTTTTGCCACCAAGTACTCAACTTACCGTTTGCTTGGTGTGCCAGTTTAACAATGCGAAATATCGCCTCACAGTAGAATTCAACCATAGCGAACTCATGATTAAATAGCAGAGATTAAGGTGTGTCGATCTTCCGTGCCGATACTTGCGACTCTTGCTCTCGCTTGTTGGGAATAATTTCTCCCTGATAACAGGCGATCAATTCGCCAGCGACAGCCACGGCGATCTCTGCCGGGTGTTTACCTTTTACTGCTTCTATGCCAATGGGGCAGGTCATGTTATTGATCGCATCGTCATCAAAGCCTCGTTCTTTTAATCGATAATCAAAACGCTTTCTTTTTGTGAGTGAGCCGATCAGTCCAAAGTAGCGACAGTCTCCACGCGTTAAGATGGCTCGAGCAAGTTCGAAATCGAGATGATGGCTATGAGTGAGCACTAAGTACATGCAGTTTTCAGGAAGGTGGTGTACTTCACCGACGGGATCCTCTGTCAGTCGTTTCTCTACGTTTTTAGGGAGGTGAGAAGGGAACTGTTCGGCGCGTTCATCAATCCAAATCACTTTAAATGGCAATGTCGCGAGAATAGGGATCAGCGCTTTGGCGACATGACCAGCACCAAATAGTGCGAGAAGATGCCGTGGTTGGCCTATTGGCTCAAAGCTCAGTGTGACGATGCCGCCGCAGCACTGCCCCAGCTTCGCCCCTAAATTGAAACGTTCGATCTTCATGTCGGTTTCGCCCAGATTGAGCAATTCTTTGGCGGTTTGCATGGCAACGTATTCAAGATGACCGCCGCCAATGCTGCCCACCACCTCGCTTTCCGTAACGAGCATTTTGGTGCCTGCATTGCGCGGTGTGGAGCCTTTATCTTCAAGCACTGTCACCATGATACAAGGCATGCCCTTGGCGTCGAACTCAGCTAGGGCTTGGATCCAATTGTCTGTATGCATCTCAGCCTCCTAGCTAACGATGTCGAACTCTGCGGTACCGATTACTTTTGGCGTGCTTGTTTGATGGCGTTGTAAACGTGTTCTGGTGTGGCTGGTATTGGAAGAGTGGGGGCTTTTCCATTATTTGCCATGTGGGCAATCGCATTACGGATGGCACACCATACCGATATCGCCAACATGAACGGCGGCTCCCCCACCGCTTTCGAGTGGAAGATGGTTTGTTCTCGGTTGGCTCGGTTCTCGACTAAGCGAGTGTTGAAGATCGTTGGGGTATCGGTGACGGTCGGGATCTTGTAGCTCACTGGGCCAGCTGTCACCAGTTGCCCCTTATCATCCCAAACTAACTCTTCTGTGGTTAGCCAGCCCATTCCTTGAATGAACCCACCTTCAATCTGACCAATATCAATCGCTGGATTTAAAGATGCACCGACATCGTGAAGTATCTCTGTGCGCAGTACTTTGTATTCGCCGGTGAGGGTATCGATAATGACTTCGGAGCAGGAAACGCCGTAAGCGTAGTAATAGAAAGGGCGACCGCGCGCTTTCTCGTAGTCATAATAGACCTTCGGCGTACGATAGAAGCCCGTCGCCGCGAGAGAAATTTGGTTGAGCCAACAAAGCTCACACAGCTTGGCAAACGTTATGGACTGTTTGGTGCCGAGTAAAATGCTGTCGTTGTTGAACACGACCTCCTCCGTCGCGACGTTGAAGTGGGAAGCGGCAAAGTTGGCCATGCGTGCTTTGATCGTCATCGCGGCCTGCTGCGCCGCTTTGCCATTGAGGTCTGCCCCTGATGACGCCGCCGTTGCAGAGGTGTTTGGGACTTTCTCAGTATTGGTTGCTGTGATTTGAATGGTGTTGATGTCAACGTTGAACGTTTCTGCGACGACTTGCGCGACTTTGGTGTTCACTCCTTGACCCATTTCCGTCGCACCGTGATTAAGGCAAATGCTGCCATCGGTGTAGACAATAATAAGCGCACCGGCTTGGTTAAGGAAACTCGCCGTAAAGGAAATACCAAACTTCACTGGCGTTAAGGCGATGCCTTTTTTTAATATCGGACTGGAGGCGTTGAACTCGGTGATGGCTTTACGCCTCGCCTGATAGTCACACGACGCTTCTAGATCAGTCGTCATCTCATGGATGAAGTTATCGGTCACTTTTTGGTAGTAGTGAGTTTCGTTGCGACCTTCCCCTGCGTAATAATTGGCTTTGCGTACGTCCAACGGGTCTTTACCCAGTTGATAGGCGATGCTATCCATCACATGTTCAATGGTGACCATGCCCTGCGGGCCACCGAACCCCCGGAATGCCGTGTTGGATGCCATATTGGTTTTCAAGCAGTGTCCGGTCACCGTGGCGTTGCCAAGGTAATAAGCATTATCTGCATGGAACATGGCACGATCGACAATCGCGCGGGAAAGATCCGGTGAGTGTCCGGCATTGGCGCAGAGTGCCAGTTCGATCCCTTGAATCACGCCGTTATTATCAAACCCCACTTTATATTGATTGAAGAAGGGATGACGCTTGCCCGTGATCATCATGTCCTCTCGACGTGGCAGGCGAAATTTCACGGGCTGCCCGGTTTGCGTAGCCATTATTGCGGCGATACAGGCGGGAAATGCGGCCTGTGTTTCCTTACCGCCGAACCCGCCTCCGATCCGGCGTACTTCGGTTTTCACTTTGTGCATGGGGATATTTAATACCGAAGCCACGAGTTTTTGTATTTCCGTCGGATTTTGCGATGAAGAATAGACGATGACGCCCCCATCTTCGGTAGGGATTGCGCTGGAAACCTGTGTTTCCAAATAGAAATGTTCCTGCCCACCTATGCATAATGAGCCTTCCAGTACATGTGGTGCGAAGGCAATCGCTCCTGTGGCGTCGCCCCGTTTCTGGGTGTGGCTATCGGCAACAAACAGTCCTTCCGCTAGCGACTGCTTGGCATCTAGCAAGGCGGGAAGCGGCGCGTATTCGACAATGGCGGCATTGGCTCCTTTTCGAGCATTGTCGAGGCTGTTGGCGGCAACCGCAATCACGGGCTGACCAATGTAAACCACCTTTCTGTCGGCGAGTAATGGATCGCCAGGGAGGATCGTACCGATATCGAGTTTGCCTGGAACATCATGCGCAGTGATGACCGCTTGCACGCCTGGCACCTTGTAGCAAGGAGACACATCCAGTTTCGTGATGGTCGCATGCGCGTGTGGGCTCATAAGGGCATAAACGTGGAGTTGATTGGGATACTCGGCGCGATCGTCAACATAGAGTGCTTCTCCAGACACCTGTTTTTTTGCACTGTCATGTTTGACTGGCTTACCGACACCGGTGACCAATGTCGCTTTTGCTGAAGAGGCTGGGTATTTTTTACTCTTGGACGAGGGCGTTTTATGGGGCATAGTGAATGACCCTCGTATCAATGGCTTGGTTGTTTCTGGCGTAGCTCAACTCGATGTACATCCGGTATAGCAGGTTCTTGGCGAGCTCTGTGCGGTACTCCTTGGTTGCTCTGAAATCAGAAATGGGAGAAAAATCCTGTTCTAACGCCGTCATGGCAGCATGTACTGAAACCTGTGAGAGTGGCTTCCCGATTAAGGCTTGTTCACATTGCTTGGCTCGAGCAGGAATGGCCGCCATACCACCGAACGCAATACGCGCATCAGTAATCGTGTCGTTATTTAGGGTCAGCAGGAATCCGCCACACACGGCGGAGATATCATCATCAAAACGTTTGGACACTTTGTACGCTTTAAAGGTTTGGTCTTTTTGCGGTTTAGGCACTTGAATCGTCTGAATAAACTCAGAGGGTTGGAGCTCTGTGACTCTGTAATCGTTAAAGAAATCTTCTAGCGCGATTTCACGCACGTAATCACCTCGTCTTAAAATCAGTGTGGTTCCAAGTGCGATCAACAATGGCGCAGTATCTCCGACCGGGGAGGCGTTAGCGATGTTGCCACCCATGGTTCCTTGGTTTCGGATTTGCAGAGAAGCAAAACGTTGAAGCAGCGCGCCAAAGTCGGGATAGTGCGGTGCTAGAGTGCGATGAATGTCGGTAAAGGGTACATTTGCACCAATTTCGATATGGGTCTCGGTTTGATTGATGGTTTTCATATCCTCGACGTGACCAAGATAAATGAGCTTTTCGATACGGTGGTGTGCCTGCGTGACCTCCAATGCCAAATCGGTTCCGCCTGCAAACAGTTTTGCGTTCGGGTGAGCGATGAGAACTTGGGCGAGTTCATCACAACTTGTCGGTGAAAAGGCGATCTTTCCATCGACATGATGCTCAAGTTGCGGCTTTTCGATGGCGTTCAATTTATCGATGGTCTCTTTTTCGTACTTGAGAAAAGCGTCACGAATAGGCGTTTGCTGGCTCAGCGACAGGGCGGCGTCAATGATTGGGCGATAGCCAGTGCAGCGACAAAGATTACCGGTTAGCGCTAGGGCGATTTCTTCTTTGTTGGCGTGCGGGGTGTTTTTAATCAGCGCAAACATCGACATAATAAAGCCTGGCGTGCAGAAGCCACATTGGCTGCCGTGAAAATCGACCATTGCTTGCTGAACTGGGTGGAGTCTCTTTGCGCTTTTTAAGTCTTCTACTGTGATTAATTGTTTGCCATGTAGCGCAGAAACAAAGGTTAAACATGAATTCACACTTCGGTACTCGAGTTGTCCGTCAATGATTTCACCTAACACCACCGTGCAGGCTCCGCAATCGCCTGAACCGCATCCTTCTTTCGTACCGGTTTTTCGTGCATGCTCGCGGAGATAGTTCAATACCGTCAGATTAGGAGAAATATCGTCTTCTTCCATCAAGGTCTGGTTTAAGAGAAAACGGATCACAAGACCTCCACGATACTTTTACCACCATTGCTTACAAGCTAGTCATTCCTTTACAGATGGTCAAATTCGTATCAGGCAACTGTCTGAATTATAGGTTCGCGTCAATCTGGGTATAACGGGGGAATCGATAAAAAGATAACTGGCGAAGATGACGTTATAAACGGGTCACTTAGTTTATTGACGAAGACGATTAAAATCACTTTGCAAAACGTGAAAAATCAGTTTGTTACTTTTTTGTGGGCAATTCGACGATTTAACTGCGGAACAGGTGCTAAAGTTATCTCATAGTTGCTTAAGATTTGAGCAATCATTACATCGAAATAACTCAAGCGAAAGAGGTCTTTATGTTAGGCGAAAATCACTCATTAACTCATGAATTCCCAGAGCACTTAGATACCATCAATCAATTAGTAGCAAGTGACGCCTCATTTGCTGAAACGGCAAAAAACTACAATGCGCTAGATAAGGAGATAAGGGAACTAGAATTACGCGGAAATCCTATTGATGACAATGAAATGAATACGCTTAAACACAACAGAGCGGAACTTAAAGATTGGCTGCATTCTAAAATCATGAGTGCATAGCAGAGCCCTTGATATTACAGATAGCGGCTCGGCCATCGAGCCGTTTGCTCCTCTTCTTTATATCTCTTCGCACCATTGTATTTCTCTTTAAATCTCTATTTTTTAATTTATCGGAAGATGTCCCGTTTTTACCCAAATAACGGTTTCTTGTTCGACAAATGGAAAGTGTTCACTCATATGTGGGCTACGAAGCCAAGTGTGTTTTGGATAGGTGCCAAATTCATCCTTGAACGCCCCGGAAAGTACCAATATTTCTTCTCCACCAAAGTGTCGATGAGGTTGAAAACGCTCTCCTTTGGGCCATTTGACTAACGCAACATGCTCATGCTCAACGTTGTGTAAAGGCAGCACTTTTAGATTCCCTATGCCAGGCAGCCATTCTGCAGCTGTGGTGTTGATGCGCACGGTTTTAAGGTCGCTGGGAGCAAACTGATTCAGCTTGACCAGAATAACGCAACCTTCTTTACTAAACGGAGCGTGGTGGCTTCCGGGCGGATTGCGAAGGTAGGTGCCAGCAGGGTAGTCCCCCTTTTCATCTGAAAAGACACCCTCAAGAACCAGGATCTCTTCGCCGAGCGGATGAAAATGCGTGGCGAAAGCGGAGTTCGCTTCGTATTTCACGATGCTGGTAGTATGCCCGGATTCTTTTGACTCCCTCTCTAGCGGCTTTCGCCAGACTCCAGAGGCTGGACTACTTACCCACTCTTCATTCCCTGTATTGATAACGATGCGCTGAGAAAAATCCATATTTAGCATGATCAGGCTCCAGTAATGTTGAGAGGCTTTGGATGACCGTTGTCACTTGACTAACGTTTAAGTTTTTCTGTTGAAATTTCTTACCCAAGTTTGACTAGGAAGAACAGTAACATAGGTCTGATAATACCAAATTGACATTTATCGACCTTGATTAGTTCTCTACTGGCTTCCAGAATATTCCTATTGTTGCATTATAAGAATATCAAACTACGTATGGAAAATCGCCAACTTGCCATGCGTTGAATAAAGCAATTTTTTAATCTGTACACTTAAGGAAGGCCAAATGAAACAAGAAAAAGTAGCAGTCGTTACTGGTGCGGCTCGTGGTATCGGTCAGGCAATTTGTGAACAACTTATTGAGGACGGTTTCCATGTCGTTGGGCTAGATATTTCTCCGATAGACTGGAGCGACTCTGAACAACTATCTCATTATCAAGTAAACCTGTGTGATGCAAAGGCAGTGAATGAAGTCGTGGGTAGTATTATTAGTCAACATCAATCTATTGATGTTTTGGTCAATAATGCTGGAATCACGCGTGATGCGTTGCTACCAGACATGCTAGAGCAAGACTGGGATAGCGTTATCGATGTGAACCTAAAAGCCGTGTTTTTGCTGACTCAGTGCGTTGCGCCTGTCATGTTAGAGCAAGGGAGCGGAAGTGTGGTCAATATAGCATCTATCGTTGGTACTGACGGTAACATTGGGCAGAGTAATTACGGTGCGAGTAAAGGCGGTGTGATCGCCATGAGCAAAGGTTGGGCGAAAGAACTCGCCAGAAAAGGGGCGCAAATACGCGTGAACTGTGTCGCTCCCGGTTTTATCTCTACCGATATGACAAGAAGTTTACCGGAGAAAGTCATTCAAATGATGGAAGGGAAAACCCCATTAGGGCGAATGGGGTCGGTTCAGGATATTGCTAATGGCGTATCTTTCCTAGCTTCCGATAAGAGTGCCTACATCACGGGTCAAGTGCTCAAGATTGACGGCGGTTTAGTGCTTTAAACAGCGAAACATAGCTCAATTAATAGACGCCCTTCACTTTGATGGGCGTTTTCCTGTGGTAATTAGCCTACCTTTTACGCACGTAAGTCGTTTGCACCAACGTATCTAACACGATTTCGCTCTTGGTGACTTTAAAGTTCAATGGTTGATCCAGTTTGCCGAACAAGGGAGCGCCGCCGCCAAGTAGGATAGGGAAGCGGGTTATCACTATTTCATCGATAAGATCTTCTTTTAGGAAGTTCTGAATCGTCACACCTCCGTCGATGTATAATTCTTTAAAGCCTTTTGCATTCAAATCAGCAAGCACGTCTTTTAGCTCGCCCTTTACTAAAAAGACTTTGTCTTCGTAGCCCTGTGGCACTGTTGTCATGGTGTTACTGAGTACGAAGACAGGTTTGCGGTAAGGCCAGTCGCAATCAAAACTCAGTACCACATCTAAGGTATTGCGCCCCATGATTAAGCCATCAATACGTTCCATCAAAGCGAAAAATCCGGTATCGACGTGGTCTGGATTTGGTACGGAATATAGCCAGTCGAGTTTACCTTGTTTATCTGCGATGTAACCGTCCAGACTGGTCGCAATAAATACGATGTTTGCCATGAGTACCTCATCTAATGGGTTGTGCTTGAGCCAAGCTAAAGGTTAGTTTAAAATTAATCCTACAAAGTAGAATATTGGCGAGTTTATCGGGAAGATCAAATGTCTGTCAACGAAAAGAAGCGCGGAAGACCGACCGCAAAGCAGTCACTGTTAAGCGCAGAAAGTATTTTAGAGTCGGCTAAGTTATTGATGAAAAGGGATGGAAAGGTGCCAAGCATCCGCTCGTTGGCAATGCAATTGAATGTGGATCCTATGGCGATCTATCACTATTTCAAAAATAAGAATGCGTTGCTTGAAGCGCTCACCACATCGCTGGTGGAAGCCATTTATCGGCCCCAAGCGAGTGAAGATTGGCAAAGCGGCCTTAAAAGCCTGTGTGTTAGTTATATTAACCTGTTGCGTGAGTACAACGGGCTGTTGCAAACCATATTGAGTATGACATCCCATGGTCCGGCGCAAGTGTTCGCTGAGCGTTATCAATGGATTATTGAGCCTTTGGGTTTATCTCGGCAAGTGGAGAAAGACAGTTTGGATCTATTGGCGGATTACCTGCACGGCTTTGCACTGTCGATCAGTTGTTGTCATGATGCAAGTTTGATTAAAACCGAGATGATGGATGGGCCGCTGAACTTGATTTGTTCATCACTATTGGTATCAAGAACCTAGCTCATGTTAACGCTCTGAATCCTGCGTCTTGAAGTCACTCGGGTATATATCCTGAAAGAAATTCCCATAACCAAAGGTTCTAACTAAAAGAGATTGCAGGACTTTTAATTGGCGAATTCGACCTAATATCTTGAGTAGGCTTTATCGCATGTGGCGATGGGGACATCTGATTATGCTTACTGGCGCGATTAGGATGTCAGTTGGAAGATGCATTCAAACACAATAAGGGATAACAATGACTAACGAATACATTCCACCAAAAGTTTGGACAAACGATAACGAAAACGGCGGCCAGTGGGCGAGCATCAACCGTCCAGATTCAGGTGCAAGGCATGAACAAGCGCTCCCAGTTGGTGAGCACCCGTTCCAGCTTTACTCAATGGGTACACCAAACGGTCAGAAAGTAACGATCATGTTTGAGGAGCTTTTGGCGGCAGGCGTAACAGAAGCAGAATACGACGCATACTTGATCAAGATTGGCGATGGCGACCAGTTTGGTTCTGGCTTTGTGTCCGTCAACCCGAACTCGAAGATCCCAGCGCTGGTTGACCGCTCGGGTGATGAGCCAGTAAACGTGTTTGAGTCTGGCAATATCTTGTTCTACCTAGCGGAGAAGTTTGGTCACTTCCTACCAAAAGAAGGCGCACAGCGTGCTGAAGTAATGAACTGGTTATTTTGGTTACAAGGTTCTGCGCCATACCTTGGCGGTGGTTTTGGTCACTTCTACGCGTACGCACCAGAGAAATTCGAGTACCCAATCAACCGCTTTACGATGGAAGCAAAACGTCAGCTAGATGTACTGGATAAGCGCCTTGCGGGCAATGAATTTCTAGGTGGTGACAAGTACAGTATTGCAGACATCGCAACTTGGCCTTGGTACGGAAATTTGGTGCTAGGGCGTTTGTACGATTCAGCAGAGTTTTTGGACGTCATGAGCTATAAGAATGTCGTGCGTTGGGCGAAAGCGATTGATGAACGTGAAGCCGTTAAGCGTGGCCATATTGTAAACCGAACATGGGGAGAGGAGTGGGAACAAGCAGCGGAACGTCACAGCGCTGCGGACATCGACACCGTACTTGCAAAAAAGCCCGACTAGTTAATGCGTTAGGCTAGATAACAAAACGAGCGCTCGAACGGCGCTCGTTTAGATTTTTTAGTAGTTAGCGAGCCACTGCGTGTTTTGCGGCTGTATCTTGATAAGCTGGCAGCTCTGACCTTAAGCCCTTAATGAGGCTCACACACATCACCAATAGTACAAGCGTAAACGGCAATCCCGTTGCGACCACGCCTGATTGCAACGCTTGCAGCGCTTCTTTACCACCAATCCAAAGCATCACCGCTGCGATCGACCCCTCGATACAAGCCCAGAAGATACGTTGTGGTACAGGAGCATCAATCTTACCGCCAGCCGTAATGCTATCAATGACCAGAGAACCAGAGTCTGAAGAGGTGATAAAGAACACCAAAATGAGAACAATGGACAATACAGAGATGATCGAGCTGTAAGGCAGGGCATCATAAACATGGAATAGAGTCAGGGAAATATCAGTTAGGCCATGTGCACCTAATTCACCGACCTTGTTCACTACTTGGTCTAGTGCAATACCACCGAATACGGACATCCAAACCAGCGTCACGACGGTAGGGATAACGATAACGGCGAAAATAAACTCACGGACGGTACGCCCCTTAGATACTCGCGCAATGAACATGCCAACGAATGGCGACCACGATACCCACCATGCCCAGTAGAAAACGGTCCAGCCATGCATCCAGTCCGTATCTTCTCGACCATGTGGGTTACTTAGCGCAACAATATTTTGAGCATAAGCCACTGTGCTATCCCAAATAGAAGCCACGGCAACGTCGAAACTAATGAAAATAACGAATGCCAGTAGGGCAAAAGCCACAATCATATTGATGTTACTCAGTAGCTTAACACCACCGTCGATACCACGAATGACCGATAGCACGGCAATAAAGGTGACAAAAGCGATGACAATGATCTGCATACCAATGCCACCCTCTAAACCAAATACGTGATTAATACCGCTAGTCGCTTGTTGCGCGCCTAAGCCGAGTGACGTGGCGAGACCAAATAATGTCGACAGCACTGCCAAAATATCAATGATGTGACCTAACCATCCCCAAGCTCTATCACCAAATAAAGGATAAAACGCTGAGCGTAATGACAGTGGTAGTCCCTTATTATATGCGAAGAAGGCAAGGGAAAGTGCAACAATGGCGTAAATGGCCCAGCCGTGGATGCCCCAATGGAACATGGTCGCGCCCATCGCGAGTGATTTTGCTTCATCACTGTACGCCTCGGCGTTGAGTGGGGTGCCGAACCAGTTAGTAAAGTACGCGGTTGGCTCTGCAACGCTCCAGAAAAGGAGACCAATTCCCATACCTGCTGCAAACAGCATCGAAAGCCAAGAAATGGTTGAATGTTCAGCGCGCGCCTCTTTACCTCCAATTCTGATTTTACCAAGCGGAGAAAATAGAATGGCGATAGCGAATAAGATGAAGAAGTTTGTTGACCACATAAAGAACAGATCAAAGTCTGCGATGATGCCGTTTTTCAAGCCGTTTAAGGCTTCACGAGCAGTGGCGGGATCAACAATAAGAAGAGAAATAAGGCAAAGGATCACAAGGCCTGCGCTAATCCCAAAGACTGGGTTGTGGATATCAAACCCCCACTTTTGTACGTTGTCTTGGCCAACCTGATAATCGGTAGTTTCGATACTATATTTTTTGAGTGCATTATCCATAAATACAACATGTACGCTTTTTAATGTGTCTTTCTTGTGCAAGAAAAACACTAAAACCGCCCTCCGTTTGTTTTGAGTTCTAATTAAAAATGTGACGGAATGATAATGTTTTATGTAATGACATGCAAATAATGAGCGTTTTGTGCGGTATTTTATGTGTGAGTGCGCAATGGTAATCGTTTGATGTGTAATTTTTTTTGGTTTGGTTCTTGGAGGGGGGGCACCGTGAACGATGAGGTTACCGACGTGTAATCGTATATTGATGTTCAAACTCTTTTGTTGTTGCAGTTTCTGAGCGAAGGATTTTTTATAAGTAATTTTCAATCAACTTCGCATTCTTTTCGACAAAGATCGAGTAAACGTAACCAATCGTAACAGAGCTGCTGTAACTGAACAGCGTTTCAATATACTCGTCTTAGTTTGTAAGCCAAAGAATGCTGCTATGAAAAAAAATTTAGTATTTAATGCGTCGTTAGTCACAGCCCTGACGACCATCTCCACTCCTCTTTTTGCTGCTCCGACCGTGGTACCAAATGCGCCAGAGTTAAGCTCACGTGGCTATGTATTAATGGATTATCACACCGGTACGGTGTTGGTAGAACGTGATGCGGATAAGCGTCTCAACCCTGCAAGCTTGACCAAGTTGATGACAGCTTATGTCGCAGGCCAAGAGATGAAATCTGGCAGCATCAGTCTGGATGATGAAGTGGTGATCAGTCGCAATGCATGGGCGAAGAACTTCCCTGATTCTTCGAAAATGTTCATTGAAGTGGGGACGTCTGTCTCTCTATCTGAACTTTATCGTGGGTTGGTGGTGCAATCGGGTAACGATGCCAGTGTGGCGATTGCCGAGCACGTTGCAGGCAGCGAGGTGGGTTTTGTCGGCTTAATGAATAGCTGGGCGAACCAACTTGGTTTGTCGAACTCGGCGTTTACCAATCCGCACGGCTTAGACAGTGATGGTCTGTATTCAACCCCTCGTGATATTGCGACGTTAGGCCGTGCAATCATTCGTGACTTGCCCGATATTTATCCAATGTACAGTGAAACGTCGTTTACTTATAACGGAATCACGCAATACAACCGCAACGGATTGTTACGCGATCGCAGTATGAATGTCGATGGCATGAAGACAGGTTACACCAGCGGTGCAGGTTACAGCTTAGCTACCTCAGCGACGAATGGTGACATGCGATTAGTTGCTGTTGTTATGGGTGCAAAGAGCCCCAGTGTTCGTGAATCAGAGAGCAAACAGCTGTTGAGTTACGGTTTCCGTTTCTTCGATACAGTCGTGCCAACCAAAGCGGGTAAAAAAATGGCCTCGGCTCGTGTATGGATGGGGGATCAAGACGAGCTGAAAGTCGGCGTTGAACGCGATGTTTATCTCACTTTGCCAAAAGGTGACGTGAACAAGCTAGAAGCCGAACTGGAGTACAACAGTGACTTAATCGCGCCCATTCAAAAAGACCAAGTGGTTGGTAAAGTGGTGTACAAAGTGGGCGATGATGTTGTGAAAGAGGCCGAACTTGTGGCACTTGAGCCAGTAGAAGAGGGCGGTATCTTTAAACGCTTGGTGGACTGGGTTAAACGCTTGGTATTAAGTTGGTTCTAATCACTCGACAAATTTAGTCAGGCGGCCAAAACGGTCGCCTTTTTATTTTTTGAGAACTCATAAAGAGATACATTCAGAATAATAACGGAGTGACACGTGTATAAGATTCTATCTTTGACATTAGCTTTTACGCTTGTAGGGTGTACCTTGCCTCAACAGCAGGCTGACAGCGGACAGTGCGTAGGGGTGATGTCATCGCAAGATGCTTACGGCTACCTAAACCCGAGCCACTACACCATGCAAGTACTGGCGTTAAAGCAAGAGAAAGATGTGAAAGAGTACATTCGCTACATCGATCCGAAGCATCCAGTTTGGGTGAACTGGAAAAACAGCCGAGGCACTCGTTGGTACACGGTGACCGTTGGTGACTTCAGAACCAAGCAAGACGCATACGATGCGTTGTCATCGTTACCAAGTCGCGTAAAGCAGTCGGCCCCATTTGTACTCAGTTTTGCTGAATTACAAAGTAAGCAAGAGACCAGCGTAGTGAGAATGCGTTAACTCAGAAATAAAAAAACGGAAGCTGAAAAGCTTCCGATTGAATTAAGTTATTGATTTATAGTAATGCGAGGATGGTTTCTGCATTGCTCACTTCAAACGTTTGTGGTGCTTCGACGTTTAAATTCGTGACGACGCCGTTGTCGATGAGCATGGCGTAACGCTGTGAACGTATGCCACCAAAACTCCCGGTATCCATCTCTAAACCAAGTGCTTTAGTAAAGCTCGCATCCCCGTCGCCCAACATCATTATTTCATTTGCGTTTTGTGCTTCTCCCCAAGCTTGCATCACAAAGGCATCGTTGACAGAAACGCAAGCAATAAGGTCGACGCCTTTGGCTTTTAGTTGGTCTGCCAAGACGACATACCCAGGTAAATGGGCTTCAGAACACGTTGGCGTGAATGCGCCCGGTACCGCAAACAGGACAACCTTTTTGTTGGCAAAAAGTTCGCTCACTTGATGGTTCACCATGCCATCCGTCGTCAGTTCACTAAGAGTTGCAGCAGGCAGTGTTTGGCCTTGTTTAATCATGATTATCTTCCTTTTGTGTATGCTTTGTTCCGCTCACTCAGTCTAGCGCCAAAATCAACATGATCAAAATGTACGGAATCATAACGTCTTACATGGACTATTCCTCAGTGGCTTTGGCTGGTGTCTGGGGCTGTGTTTGTGGTGACAGAAGGCTATTGCGAATAATGTTACTTAGTGAGTGGCTAATGTGTTCCCAGTTAGTGAACGCGATGATGAGTGCCAATATCACCATGCTTTGTGAAGAAAAAGGCCACAAAGTGATAAAGCAAACACCAGGTGAATATGGGAACTTCTCTACTCTTGCGCTTGATGAACTGCGACTTCATGGATCTACCATAGCAAATAGAGTATGAAAATGGCGAGCGCTATAGTGACTGAAAATAGGTAACCGCTGAAGTATTCGGAATTTAAAATCACCATCATGGTGCCGTTAGGGGGGGAACAAGTTCATATCAATGTTTTTTAAATGGTAGTGCCAGTGGGTGCGAGTAGATAAGCACCGAAAAGCATAAACAAAGAGAGCTTTATTGGCACCATCAAGATCGCATATATCACGCGACCTATGGCTTTTATGACGTTCATAGTTATCCCTTTTGTCGATGTTAAGAGGGTAAACGTTGAGCGGGTGATTATTGTTTCTAGTTCGTCATCACATTCGCAAAATAGTATAAAAACCTCTATAAGTTGGTTTATATATAATTTAAGTTAAACTTATTTTAGTGGTTATTTTTCTTGGTTAACATTAAGTATGAAGCACTCAGATTACAGTTTAATCCCCCACGTTTGTCGCGATAATGGAAGAGAGAAATTGCACCAAAGCGGCGTTACGGTTAGTCGTAAGCCAGTCAGCGGTAAGCCAAGCTGTGGTAAGACTAAGGGAGGTGTTTAGTGATGCGTTATTTTTTGTGAGAGTCACGGTGTTGCGCCAACGGTTTTTGCTCAAATCGACCCGACGCTCGCGAGTGCTGTGGAAAATATCGCGTACATGCAGCCAGAGCACTCAAGGTTTGAGTCGCTGGAATGCAATAAACGCTTTGTCATTTCTTCTTTGAGTGGGTTGGCTTAAAGTTAATTGTGCATTACTCATTGTGAACTGAGAAGGGGTGGCGATACCTTGCACATCGATATTTAGCTGAGAGGAATAAAGAACAGAAAATGGAGGGTTCGCTTATTAGAGTTCAAACAATTTATCAAATGCTCTTTGCTCCATGATATCTTCAATTTTTCGGCGTGTTTGTTGTTTTAAAATTGCTTCGCTTTGCTCAGATTCTTTCTTTTCCTGTGCTACCTGTTTTTTACTTTTTCTAGCCATTTGAGTACCTTTTAAATTTGCTGTATTTCAATACTATATTAATGCATTAAAATGGATTTACTTGATAGTAAAACTTCCTAACTTTGAACCCGAGTCACACAGTATGCTACCTGAGTGAGTTTTCTCACAATATTTAAAATCAATGAGATAGCAAGCAGATTGAAGTTTTCTTAGTATGTGTCGTCTTAAAATATCACTATTGAGTTGGTGTATTTTGGCACACCAAGAAATATTCGGCTTTGTTAAATTGAATTCAATCTCTAACATTTAATCTCCTGTTTCTTGGATATTTTTTCTTTGTTCAATAATTGAAACCAGTGTTTTTGACGACTTGTTCTTTTAGACATAATCTTTCCTAAAAATAATTTAATAAATATATAGCACCTAACTTATTGTAGGCAGCATTAAGCCAAGCAAAAATGTTTGCTTAGTGTTGGTTGTGAGACATTTTGAAGGGGAGAGAGTTTGGTGCCGCATGGACATGCCGCACCAAGAAAAGCGATATTATAGAGGGGTAACTTCAGTCGCTTGAGGACCTTTTTTACCATCTTCTACGTTAAAGCTTACTTTCTGACCTTCAGTCAACGTTTTGAAACCGTCAGCAACGATAGCGTTGAAGTGTACGAATACATCTTGACCGCCATTGTCTTGAGAAAGAAAACCGAAACCTTTAGTTTCGTTGAACCATTTTACTGAACCAGTTACTTTACCAGACATAAAAACCTCTGAATTTAAACAAAAATATATGAATTATGGTGGTTCTTTTTTAAGCTATTGAATGTGCAATCAAGAGGAAGTTTTACGCAGGTGTCTGAATTGAGTGATTCAGGGGGGTACTGAGAGGGAACTTAAACTAAATGTAGCATTAACAGCTCTTTTCTAAGAGCCAGAGCGCACTATACAGGGTGTTTAAAAAATAGCTACAATTATTTTAAATTATATTTAACTAACTTTAATTAGTTATTCCACCGAGCGATGGCGTCTCTTCCAGCGATAATACCTAGCTTATAGGCATCATGCAATGGTTCAGGAGAACGACTGAGGCGTTTAAGCCTAAAAGTCTCTGGAGGACAAACTTGAATGATCTCTACGCCCACAGGGGGATTCTGAATAAGTTGTAAGGACTGGTTGTAGCGAATATGGCGAGTGAGCATTGGCTCAATTAACGCTGGCGTATCTTTTAACATGCGTTTAGTGAGAGCATTAAACTTGCTTTTTGATTTACGATAACTGGCTGGACGGCTTCGGAGGATCATGATTTTAGTTGCACCTCTTTTAATGGCTTCTGCAATTGGAATGGCATCTGTAACTCCCCCATCGACGTATTTTGTCTTGCCTAATGTGACGCCGTTACGGTAAAGAATCGGCAGTGCACTGCTTGCTTTCATCGTTTCAGCCAGCATATCGATTGTGGGAGTATGATACTCGGCTTGTCCGTTATCTTGGCGAGTCACACCAAGGAAGAAAGGCCGAGGGTCTGCAGCGAGAGTGGTATGATCAATACCAAGCTCATTTAGTGTGATTTCCCATATCCAGTCCAAATCCATCATATCTCCGCCACGCAGCAATTGAGTTGGTGAGATGAATTCTTTGCGTAAGCTGTAATCGAGATAAATCTTCAGATTTCTGCCTGGCATTTTAGCTAGGTAAGCCGCTAGATTACTGGCTCCAGCAGATACTCCCCAAAAACTGTCGAATGGAGAAAAATTTTCGGTTAGAAAACGATCGAGTATGCCGCATGAAAATACGCCGCGCATTGCGCCACCTTCAACAATCAGTGCATGAGGACCTACCAGTTTCATCCGATCCTTCCGTTAACTATCCTTTTATTGGGAAAGTAGCTTAATAGATCTGAGCCAATTTAGGGAAGAGGAAATCGAACGATGGTCATCATAATGTGGCGTGGGAACGCTTTTGAGCTTTGCTGAGGGGGAAATAGTAAAAAAGCAGAGCACCGAAATGCTCTACTTTTTAGAATTATAAGCTTGATATAATTTGCGTTATTGGCAGTTGTGTAAAGGCGTAGGTGATGCCAACACAGAATGCCGCTCCGGTGACTCCGGCGCCGGCCGTTGTTGCAAGTAAGAGAAGAGTTATTTTAGGCATTTAAGAATAAACGCCTTCTCGTAGATTGGGTAAACGAACCCATTGGCTTCCTGATAGAGCTTGAAGCCGTATCCAAATGCCGCGTTATATATTTTTTCATCCCCAAACCCTCAACTTGTTATCATTAGCAGAGTAAACAGTACAGTACCAATAGTGCTTATTTATCAGGTTTATCATCAATGTGAGAAATACACAAACATTACCCATAACGCGGTTAACGCAAGTAATGGCGTGAACACTTTTTGAATTGATGCGCCATCGGTTAAATCGTAAATCACGATCGATTCGTTGTAGAACGAGCGTTTGAATGAACCAAAGCTAATTTCATTTTTTACATCAGATTTCTCGTAATGTTTACGTGCCGAATCTGCCATTTGAGACTCAAGGTCTTGCATTTCATATTCTTTGTTAAAAAACGCATCCCACGCAGAAAGGCGAGCAATAGTTTTTGGCGAACGGTTGCCTTTTAGCTTTTCTACACGTTTTGAGTAAGCAGCTTGATATTTATCCACGATAAATTCCTACATGAATAGACTGTTGTGTAGAACAAAGCGTTAAATGTTCTACTCAGTGGTTGTAAAAGTGAAAACTGGAAAAAAATGAAACTTTTACTTTTGTAGGTCATGGACTACTTAGAAGTGCGGCATTTGATTATTAAAGAGCATAAAAAGGAATCTCATTCCTTCATGCGGCGAATGATATGGTCAGCTCTTGGATGCGACAAACAAAATAAATTGGTCAACATAACAAGCAACGTTTGTTGCGCTGAAGTTGGAATTGCGTACTGGGTGAACAGAATAGGGGTTATTTTTAGAGGAAGTTTAGGGGAGTGGAACGAAATGCGCGGCTTAATTTAAAAGCCGCCCTGCAGTAGACGGCTTTCTTGTCGATTTAATCGTGAATCGGCACGACTAAAATATCTACCGGGCATTTATTGATGAGATGTCTTGAGTAAGAAATAATTTTGCTCCAGAAGTCGTGGTGGTGCCCACAAATGAGCAAATCGACTTCTTCTTCTTTGATGGTGATTTCAAGTTTATCCGCTAAGTCACCAGTCCCAACCAAAAAACGTTTAAGTGGGTGATCTATGTAGTCACCGAAGCTTCTCAAGCACTCCATTGAATGTTCGCTTAGCGGTCTGTTGTCAGGGTATTTTACGATGTCGACTAGCTCTGGATAAATCTCGCCGTGTGTACCGTCAATGTGAATAAATGAAATCTCGGAACCGAGATAGTTTGCCATTGAAACAGCTCTATCGATCAACACAGTACTCTCATCAGACAGTTCCAGTGCGACAAGAATATGTTTGTATTTCATAGCCACGCCCTTACGTACATTGCATTTATCTTAAGCATAGTATGGCTTCAGAAAAAAATGTGCCGAGAAGAGCTCGAAACTGCTTAAAGTTTTGTCAAATTATCATGTTACATTGCATAGAGAGAGTCTTTCGGACGTACTCATTTCGCGGGGACTAGTGCGCAATGAAAATAACCGCTTGTTTCTTTCTTAGTTGAATGAGTTGGAACCATGCCCCCAATCTGTAGTACAGTTTGTAAGATGCATGATGCGTTACAGAAGACCTTAAAAAAGAAATGGAAGTCTATGAAAAATAAAACCTTAGCACTGTTTACTGCCGTTACGATGACGGGCGTCTCATCCACTGTGCTTGCAGAAGATGCAACGCAACAGTTGGTTGAACATGTGCATGAAATGGCACTGAAGTATCCAATGACCAAAAAAGTTAATGTGGTTGATGAGTACTTTGGCACCAACGTGAGCGATCCGTACCGCTGGCTAGAAGATGACCGCAGCAAAGAGACCTCTGATTGGGTAAAAGCCCAAAATCAAGTGACATTTGATTACCTAGAGCAAGTGCCATATCGCAAGCTGATTGAAGCGCGCCTAACCAAGTTGATGGATTACGAAAAACTAGGACGACCATTTAAAGAAGGCAAATACACCTACTTCTATAAGAACGATGGTTTACAGAATCAGGACGTCCTTTATCGTCAATTCGGCAATGGTGAGCCTGACGTTTTTCTCGATCCCAACACCTTTAGCGAAGATGGCACCACCTCATTGGCAAATGTGAGCTTCACCAAAGATGGATCTCTAGTGGCGTACAGTATTTCAGAGGGGGGCAGCGACTGGCGAAAAGTGATCGTTCTCAATACGGAAACTAAGCAGCCCGTGGGTGAGACGCTAGTAGACATTAAATTCAGTGGTGTGAACTGGCTAGGTAACAATGGTTTCTACTATTCGAGTTACGACAAACCTGAGGGAAGTGAGCTGTCAGCGAAAACGGATCAGCACAAACTTTATTACCACAAACTGGGTACCAAGCAGAGTGAAGATAAGCTTATCTTCGGTGGTAAAGAGTCAGAGAAACACAGATACATTCGCGGCTATACCTCTGATGATCAACGATATTTGTTTATTTCAGCAAGTACTTCAACTTCGGGTAATAAGCTGTTCTTTAAAGATCTGACTAAGCCAGACAGTGCGCTGCAAACCATTGTGGATAATACCGAATCTGACACTTGGGTAATTGATAACAAAGGTACCACATTGTATTTGGTGACCAACCTCGATGCGCCTAATAAACGGGTCGTGACGGTGGATGCGAGTAACCCACAACCGAACCATTGGAACGACTTAATTCCAGAAACAGACAATGTGCTTAAACCATCGACCGCGGGTGGCACTTTGTTTGCGAGCTATATCGTGGATGCGTTATCCATGGTCAAACAATACGATATGAGCGGTAAGCTCATTCGAGAAATCAAACTGCCAGACATCGGCAGTGCTTACGGCTTTTGGGGTAAGAAAGAGGATGCAGAAGTCTATTACACTTTCACCAACTACAAGACGCCTAGCACCACCTATCGCCTAGGCATAGAAAACGGAGACAGCACGATCTACCACAAATCCGATGCGCCATTCAAACCAGAACAATTTGAATCTCAGCAAGTGTTCTACAAATCCAAAGATGGCACTAGGATTCCGATGATCATTACCTATAAGAAGGGGACGCCAATAGACGGCACAGCTCCGACTATCTTGTATGGTTATGGTGGTTTTAATGTCAGCTTAACGCCTTACTTCAGCCCAAGCCGAGCGGCGTGGCTAGAGCTCGGTGGCATTTATGCGGTAGCCAACATTCGTGGCGGCGGCGAGTATGGCAAAGAGTGGCACAACGCTGGTACAAAGATGCACAAGCAAAATGTGTTCGATGACTTTATTGCAGCAGCAGAATTCCTTATCGATAAAGATTACACATCTAAGGGAAAGCTGGCGATCAATGGCGGTTCGAACGGTGGTTTGCTTGTTGGAGCCGTAATGACGCAACGTCCAGAACTGTTTAAAGTGGCACTGCCAGCGGTAGGTGTATTGGATATGTTGCGCTACCACACTTTCACTGCTGGTGCTGGGTGGGCGTATGACTACGGCACCTCGGAACAGAGCAAAGAAATGTTCCAATATCTGAAAGATTACTCACCTGTGCATAATGTGAAACCTGGTGTTGAGTATCCAGCAACGATGGTCACCACAGGCGATCATGACGATCGCGTGGTTCCGGCACATTCCTACAAGTTTGCTGCCGAGTTGCAATCAAAACAGGCGGGTACTAATCCAACACTGATCCGTATTGAAACCAATGCTGGCCATGGTGCGGGGACCCCAACGAGTAAAATTATTGAAAAAACTGCCGATGTATACAGCTTTACGCTCTTTAATATGGGCGTCGAAAAACTGTAACCGTACCTTTCCCTTCTCAAACGCAGCTTATCGGGCTGCGTTTTTGTTTTGAAATCGAAGCTCTATGAACATTGAGCTGCCAGTTATTCTCCTTTGAACCCACCTTCATTTTTCATGGGGCAATATATAAGGCATTAGGCAAAATTAGCCCTGATTTGTATTGACGTCGATGACTTGGGTGTAGAATGCTGCGAGTTTTCAGTCGTGTTTTTAGGAATCTAAATGCATAAATCAGCAGGAATAATTATTAAAGACGGGGCGTTGTTGGTCTTGCGTTCAAAAGGCAAAGACACCTTCTACGCTCCGGGCGGGAAACTTGATAGTGGTGAAACACCAGAGCAAGCGTTGTGTCGTGAACTACGAGAAGAAGTCGGTATTGCGGTTAGAGAAAGTGACTTAACGGCTTTTGGTCGCTTTGAGGCGCCCGCTCACGATAAAGTCGGCGTGACTCTCATCATGGATGTATTTTTTGTTGATTCTTATGCTAGTCATGTTGTCGCAAGCAATGAAATCGAAGAGTGCAAATGGGTGGATTCTTCAAACGTAGATAACATTTCGATTAGCACGATTTTCCGCAATGATGTGTTCCCTCAACTAGTTGTGCAAGGGTTAGTGAATTAGCCTGCTTTTAAATCACTGACAAAATTTAAAACGCCCACAATGCTTGTGAATTGTGGGCGTTTTGTTTTTTGAATCTTTTTCCAAAATTAAAGTTGACCTGTCTATAACTCTACAGTTTAAGATGCTTTTATCAGCGCTGAGGAAACAAACATGTATCGGATATCGGAACTGGCAGAGATGCTGGGTTTGTCTCGCACCACATTGCTCTATTACGAGAAGATCGAACTTATTAAAGGGCAGCGGTTAAGCAATGGCTACCGTGCTTATAGTGATGCGGATTTACAACGTTTACGCTTGGTCCAGCAATTGCAAAGTGGTGGACTCACGCTTAAAGAGTGCAAAGCGTGTTTAGAGGCCAAAGTAGACCGCGAATTGATGTTAGAGAGGCTCAAGCAGCTTGATGAAGAGATCGAGCAAAAGCAGAAATCGCGTCAGTTGTTGGCGGCACTGCTTGGTGAAACGCCGTTAACCGAATGGCATGAATCTTTGGATGAAGTCGCGCCGGATGCGCACTTAAAATGGCTAATGACGCAAGGTTTTAGCGAGAAAGAAGCCCTTCACTTACGTTGGTTATCAAAAGACATGAATACTCACGAAGACTACATGGCGGACTTCTTCTGCGTATTTGAAACCTTGGAGTTCTGGGGCCCAGGCTCAGAGCAAGATACGTTAAAAGCGCTGAGTTTATTGCCAACGCAACCTGATGATATTCTTGAAATCGGCTGCGGGCAGGGCATTGCAACTCGCACCTTAGCAAAACACGCGCATGTCACTGCGGTTGATAACGACAAGCCATCTATACAGCGCTTGCAAGACAAAGCTCAAGCTCTTGGATTAAGTGACAAGATCACTACCGTTTGCGCGAGCATGACCGAGTTACCGTTTGCAGAAGGTGCAAGCAAGCTGATTTGGGCGGAGGGTAGTGCATACATTATGGGCGTTGAGAACGCATTCAAAGCATGGCGATCATTGCTAGCAGACGACGGTATCTTGGTAGTGAGCGATCTGGTTTGGAACACAGACACACCAAGCGAAGATACGGTGGTATTTTGGCAGAAAGAGTACCCAGATATTGGCAGTGTCGAGAAGCGAATTGCACAGGCGAAAGCCGCAGGTTACCGAGTGCTAGAAACGTTTCCAATTAGCCAGCAGGCTTGGGATAACTACTACCTCCCGCTGGATGAACGTGTGCAAAGCTTGAAAGCAGAGATGCCAGCATCGCAAGCATTGAAAGACATACAAGTTGAATTAGATATCGTTAAACGTCGCGGCAATGAAGTGGCGTACCAGATGTATATCTTACAAAAAGATTGAAAGAAAAATGAACGAAACAACAAATCAAAAGACTCAAAAAACACACTACACACTTTCTCCTTACGAGAGAGCAATGAGCAGCGAGATGATTGCGCTATTTACTCAAACCTTCTCTGATTCAGAAGGGGAAGTGGAAGGTCAAACCATAGGTGCTTTGGTGAGTGAGCTACTCAAAACAACGCCAGAAAAAGATCTAAAAGGTTTTATTGCCAGAGAAGGCGATCGCCTAATTGCGGGCGTATTGTTTACGCCACTGCGTTTCGAAAGTGGTGAAACTGGCTATCTGCTATCACCAATGGCAACGTTGACGGAGTGCCAAGGCAAAGGGGTAGGGCAAGCATTGATTCAGTTCGGGTTAAAGCAACTCAAGCTGCAGGGCGTTCACCTAGCATTCACTTATGGTGACCCTAGCTTCTATTCTAAGGTCGGTTTCCAACAAGTGACCGAAGCACAGTGTAAAGCGCCACATAAGTTAAGTTATCCGCATGGCTGGTTAGCTCAATCACTAACGAATGAAGCGTTGATGCCGGTGGCGGGTGGCTCGTCTTGTGCACAAGCCCTAGATAATCCGGTTTACTGGTAACGTCTTGCTACAAAAGTGAACATAAAAACGGAGCTCAAAGCTCCGTTGAATTTTATAGGGGGACGGTTAAGTCGTTAACCTGCACTAGGGATGTCTACATATTCTTCAAGAACAAGCTGACTAATCTTCGCAATGGCTTGATCTCTTGCTTGAAGGGAGAGTTCGGTTTCTGTGAGGTAAATACTGATATAAATCGGTTTATGATTCTCTTTCCAAATCACAGCGGTAATGCCGCGTGACCCAAAGCCCCCAGCGCCTGAGCGATCGGCAATCGACCAGTCTTTAGGTAAGACAGAACGCATCAGAGAGTCAGACACTTTGTTATCTTGCATCCAGATCTTTAGTTGGGTACGAGATTCGTACGACAGAGCTTCACCTTCAAGCAGAGTATGTAGCGTGTTTACCATGGCGTTAGGTGTCGTGGTGTCTTGCTTATCTCCAGGTGTTGCTTCATTTAAACCGGGTTCATAGCGGTCTAAGCGTGTGGCTTTATCGCCAATAGAACGTAAAAACATCGTCACTACTCTTGGGCCGCCTACGCTACGCAACACAATATTGGCAGCCGTGTTATCGCTCATGAGCATCGCCGCTTCACACGCGTGCTCTACTCGTGTTGTTTGTCCTGTCATGCGATCCATGACTGGTGACCAAACCACGATGTTGCGTTCTTCTACTTTGGCCGTTGCGTTTTTGTTTAATTTTCCGCTATCCATATCGCTTAACATAGTGGCACATGCGAGCGTTTTGAATGTGCTCATCATTGGAAAACGTTCGTCGCCGCGATAATCCCACTGTTCATCTGTCTGTGTATCCCAAACAGACACGCCAATACGACCAGCGATGTGTTGCTCAATGGCGGCTAGATTCACATTTAATTGGGCGGCGTAAGTTGCACTAGAAAAGACCAGTAGTTCAAATAGCAGCAATAGCTTTTTCATTATCGATTTCTTAGTGTTATTTAATCAGGTTCGCACTTTGCGATAAGTAGGAGCACTATAACGAGTGAATGCTTTAATCACTGTTAGATTTTCGTCTTTTTTCTGTAGGAATCTTTGCATATGCCAAGCTTTATCTGATTTTACGTTTATTGACGTTGCTTTACATGTAGATAGCTAAAGTAAAGTTGTTAACTAACCGAGTAACCAATCATGAAAACAGTCCGCAATATTATTTGGGTAATGATTGCCGTGATGTCCGTATTATGGTTTGCGATGGAGCCGCAACTTTTCTCGTCAACGAATCTCTTTGAATGGCGTTCTGCCCTAATCCAATACTCAGGTATTTTGTCGCTGATGCTGATGTCTATCGCCATGATATTAGCGATGCGCTTACCTGTCGTTGAAAATTGGCTGCATGGTATGGACAAAGCTTATCGAGTTCACAAATGGCTGGGCATTAGTAGTGTCGCATTGGGTGTTGCACACTGGCTTTGGTATCAAGTGCCAAAATGGTTGGTAATATCAGGTGTAACGGCTAGACCGGTAAAACATTCAGGTGAAGGCCCTGCGGGTAACCTCTCTGGTATCGAGGCTTGGATTCATGGTTTGCGGGACCTTGCTCAAGGCATGGGTGAATGGGGCTTCTACATGCTATTGGTTTTGCTTTTGGTTTCTTTATGGAGTGCAGTGAAGTACAAACCATTTAAACTCTCACACCGCTTGATGTCTGTGGCGTATCTGCTAACCGCTGTCCATTCCGTACTGCTGTTGAAACGCGCGTACTGGGGGGAGCCTATTTACTATTTGACCGTTGGTTTTGCTGTGATTGGCTCTATCGCTGCGCTATATAGTTTGCTTGGTTTTGTCGGACGCCGTAGCAAATACTCGGCGATTGTGGCTTCTACACGTTATTTCTCGCAAGCGGAAGTCATGGAATTGGTTTTAACACCGGAAGCTTCTTGGCAAGGCCATAAAGCGGGTCAATTTGCTTACTTACGTTTTGGAGATGAAGATGCTCATCCGTTTACCATCGTATCAGGTAGTGAAAGCAACGAGTTACGTTTCTTAATTAAAGAGCTAGGTGACTTTACCACTGGGCTTTATGAGCGAGTCCGAGCAGGCGATGTGGTGATGGTTGAAGGCCCTTATGGTCGTTTAGAGTTTGATTTAGACCAACCACAAATCTGGATCGCTGGTGGCGTGGGGATTGCTTCTTTCTTCGCGGCTTTAGAGGAGCTGAAAGCACAAATAGCGCATCCCAATATTCATCTGTTCTACTGTACTCGTGGTATTGACGGCCAGTTGGTCGATGAACTGTGGCACTTAGCGCACCAAGCAAACGTCAAATTGCACGTGATTGATACGTTGAAATCACCTCGTTTGAATGCTGAACGTATCATCGCACAATGCGGTGATTTGGATCAGTATGAAACGTATTTCTGCGGGCCAGAAGCTTTTTCAAAAACACTGAAAAAAGAGCTAGATACGTACCAATTCGATATTGAAAAGCGTTATCACGAAGAGCTATTCGTGATGCGTTAAAGAAACAGAGGCGCTGTAAAATTTGCGCCTCTTTTTTATTCTCTAGAGTTCTATTTTTTTGACCATGCCAGCTTCCGCATGACCTGGAATGTTGCACGCAAATTCAACGTTACTGTCGCCGTGGAAATGCCACAGCAGCTGTTTTGCTTTGCCCGGTTCAACCGTGACAGCGTTACCTGAGTCGTGCATGTGGTCGCCGCTCATGTTCTTCATCATTTCACGGTGTTCTAATTGTTCTTTCGCTGAGCCGATGCTGAATTCGTGATTGATTTTACCTGTGTTCATTACCACAAATTGCACCACGTCATTTGGCTCAATCTTAACGTCTTTCTTGAACTTAATCGTCATGTCATCGCTCAAAATAACGTGTACGACTTTGTCTGGTTTTGCTCCCATCGCTGGCATACCAACAGTGGACATCCCGGGCATGTCCATCATGTTGGAGTGATCCATTTTGCTGTGGTCCATTTCACCATGATTCATGCTGCCATGATCCATATTATCGTGGCTCATATTATTATGATCCATATTGGAATGGTCCATTTGAGCGAAAGCGCCGGTCGTTGTTAGAGTGAGCGCTAGAGTAATGAGTGTTTTTTTCATTGTGAATATCCTTTGTAGCATCTAAGTCGGTGACCTCCCCCGAAGTGCTCGGACTTCGGGGGGAGGGCGTTAATTACGAACGTTTGTTTAGTTCGCTTTTATTCAGTTCATGTTGTTTCCATAATTTGAAGATGGCTGGCAGTACTAATAGCGTCAGTAGCAGTGCCGATGCCATACCACCAATCATTGGCGCGGCGATACGTTGCATCACTTCTGACCCTGTGCCTTCACCGTACATGATTGGGATCAGACCAATAATGACCGTCAGTACCGTCATCATTACAGGGCGAACACGTAAGCCAGCACCTTCACGAATGGCATCGGTTAGGTCTTTCGCCTCAAGTTGTTGCTTGTTCTCTTCTGCGTCGAGCTTTTTGTAGTACCAAGCTTGGTTGAGATACACGAGCATGATGACCCCAATTTCAACTGCGACACCGGCAAGAGCGATAAAGCCCACTCCGACGGCAATCGAGAAGTTGTAGTTGAGGATATGCATTAGCCACAAACCACCCACCATAGCGAGCGGTAGGGTAAGCATGATGATCATCACTTCACCGACGCGACGGAAGCTGAAGTAAAGCAACAACATAATGATGGCGATGGTGATTGGGACCACGACACTCAAGCGGTCTTTTGCACGCTCCATGTATTCGTATTGACCAGACCAAGCAAGCGAGTAACCTACAGGAAGTTCTAGTTGCCCTGCCACGACTTGTTGCGCTTCCACGACGTAAGAGCCCAAGTCACGACCATCGATGTCAACAAACACCCAACCGTTTGGGCGCGCGTTTTCAGTCTTGATCATTGGAGGGCCGTCTTCGTAATGGATGTCTGCAACGTCAGCCAATGCGATACGAGCGCCATTTGGTGTGACTAACGGTAAGTTTTGCAGTTTAACTACCGAGTCACGGTAGTCTTGTGGGTAGCGAACATTGATTGGATAACGCTCCAAGCCTTCGATAGTTTCACCCACATTCATGCCGCCTACTGCGGTGGAGATAACTTGCTGGACGTCTTTGATGTTTAAGCCGTAACGTGCTGCCGCACGACGCTTAATATCGATTGTGACATAGCGGCCGCCCGCTACACGCTCTGCGTAAACAGAAGCCGTGCCTTGTACGCTGTTAAGAATAGGTTCCAACTGAGAGCCGATCTTTTCAATCACTTTTAGATCAGGGCCTGCGATCTTAATGCCGATAGGGGTCTTGATGCCGGTCGCCAGCATGTCGATACGCGTTTTGATTGGCATTACCCACGCGTTGGTTAAGCCTGGGAATTTCACCAGATCATCAAACTCTTTGCGCAACGATTCCATTGTGACGCTGTCACGCCACTGTTCGCGAGGTTTGAGTTGAATCACGGTTTCAATCATGGTCAGCGGTGCAGGGTCAGTTGCGGTTTCTGCACGACCAATTTTGCCCCATACCGTTTGTACTTCTGGGACGGTTTTGATTAGCTTATTGGTTTGTTGTAGAAGCTCACGTGCTTTACCAATCGAGATACCCGGATAGGTTGTCGGCATATACATCAAGTCGCCTTCATCCAGGGGGGGGATGAATTCGCTGCCCAGCTTGCTGGTGGGGTAGTAAGCCGATGCCATCAAACCTAAGGCGATAACAATCATGGTCTTAGGGTATTTCAGACTGGTGTTCAACAGTGGTCGGTACAATGCGACCAAGCCACGGTTTACCGGGTTTTTGTGCTCCGGTAACACCTTACCGCGAATGAAGTAACCCATGAGTACAGGAACAAGCGTGATAGCCAAACCAGCGGCCGCTGCCATGGCGTAAGTCTTAGTGAACGCAAGCGGAGAGAACATCTTGCCTTCTTGACCTTCTAAGGCAAATACGGGCACGAAGCTCAGGGTAATGATCAGCAATGAGAAGAAAAGCGGGGCACCGACTTCTTCAGCCGCTGTGCCAATCACTTGCCAGCGGTTTTTATCGGTCAGTGGTGTTCGTTCTATGTGCTTGTGGACGTTCTCTATCATTACTATTGCACCATCCACCATGGCGCCGATGGCAATCGCGATACCACCGAGGGACATGATATTGGCATTAATGCCTTGCCAATGCATTACGATAAACGCAGTAAGAATACCGACCGGCAGGCTAAGAGCGATAACCAACGAGGAGCGAATGTGGAATAGGAATAGTGCACACACAATCGCAACGACGATGAACTCTTCTGCAAGCTTCTTCCATAGGTTTTCTACCGCAGCATTTATCAGAGTCGAACGGTCATAAGTTGCAACAATTTCAACACCTTCTGGTAGACCGCGTTGTAGGTCTGCGAGTTTGTCTTTAACTTTTGCGATTACCTCACTTGCGTTCTCACCAAAGCGCATCACGATAACGCCGCCAACGGCTTCACCTTCGCCATTCAGCTCTGAGATACCACGACGCATCTGTGGGCCAAGGTTAATGTCTGCAATATCACCCAATAGTAGTGGCGTGCCTTTGTCGGTGACTTTCAGAGGGAGCGATTTAATGTCTTCGATGCTGGTTAGGTAACCCGTGGTACGAACCATGTGTTCGGCTTCGGCTACTTCAATTACGGACGCGCCGGTTTCTTGGTTACCGTTTTGGATTGCCATGTTCACTTGTTGTAGCGTGAGGTTGTAAGCTCGCAGCTTGGCAGGATCAATTTGCACTTGATACTGCTTCACCATGCCTCCTACGGTGGCCACTTCCGATACGCCTTCAACGGTTTGCAATTCGTACTTTAAGAACCAGTCTTGTAGACTACGAAGATCGGCTAAATCGTGCTTACCGGCTTTGTCTTGTAAAACGTAGCTGTAAACCCAGCCCACACCGGTCGCGTCAGGACCTAAGGTCGGTTTTGCGCTCGGTGGTAGCTTTGGTGCTACCTGGCTTAAGTACTCCAACACGCGTGAACGTGCCCAGTACATGTCGGTATCATCGTTGAAAATGATATAAACATAGGAATCGCCAAAGAAAGAGTAACCACGAACCGTTTCTGCTCCCGGTACGGCAAGCATTGCGGTTGTTAGTGGGTAGGTAACCTGATCTTCCACTACTTGAGGAGCTTGACCCGGGTAGCTTGTCTTGATGATCACTTGCACATCAGAAAGGTCCGGAATCGCATCAACAGGCGTATTCTTTACACTGTAAAGTCCGCCTAATACCAGGGCTAAGGTCGCGATCAACACGAAGAAGCGGTTGTTGATTGACCAACGAATAATGGCATTGATCATAATTGCCCCTCAACGGCCACTAGTTGCTTCAGAACGTAGTCAGTCCCTTGTTTTTCCAATAGAAATCGAACTTTCTGGCCTTCTTTAAAGCCAGATAAATCCACTTCGTCACCAACGGAGAAGTTCATCTCGCCTGCATCCCAGTTCCAATCAGCAACGGGCAGGTGATTTAAGGTGATCATGCCAAAGTCTGCCATCAACATAGTGATGTCACCTGTTAGCCAGACTTCTGTTGCAATGACGCTCTTGTCCGATTTGTAATCAATGATTTGGTACTGACCAGATTCAGTCTTTTGCATTTCAAATTCAATGGATTGACCTTTTTTTAAGTCACCGATATCGATGCCCTCAGCAAGAGTGAAGTTCATTACCATGCCAGGCCAACCCCATTCAGGTACAGGTTGGTGGTTAATGGTCAGCATACTGTGTTCTTCCATCACATCGGTGATTTCACCTTTTGCCCAAGCAGTTTCTGCTGCAGGCTCTACACCGTTGATGCGAGAGAGATCCGCGGATTGGCTTGATTCAGAATCGAGCATGAAGTGTGATGAGGTGACAATCTTGTCGTCTTGTTTAAGGCCTTGTAATACTTCGATTTGCTCACCATCTTCGCGGCCTACTTCAATTCGGGCAGAGCGGTATTTGCCGTCACCTTCTGCCAGAACCACGCGAGTCATGCCACCAGAACGAATAACGGATGATTTAGGAATGGTTAATACCGCGTCTTCAGTAACAGGCTGCAATGCGATGTTGGCAAACATGTTTGGCTTTAATGCGCCATTTGGGTTAGGAAATTTAAGGCGAACCCGCAACGTACGTGTTTTCGGGTCGAGGATTGGGTACACGTAATCCACCACGCCTTGCCATTCATTTCCCGGAATCGCATCCAGGGTCATCGTGGCTTGAGAGCCAGCTTTTATCCAGTGTGCTTGGCGCTCAAAGACTTCCCCATCAACCCAAACATTGTCCAATGGACCAGCACTGATCACCGCTTGTGCTGGGGATAGGTAGCCACCTTCACGCACGTTTAGGCTTGCAATAACACCGTCAGCCGGTGCTTTAATTTCAATGGATTGAGAGGCTTTTCCGCTGCGCCTAATGGATTTTATTTGACCACGGTCTACACCAAGCGTCACCAAACGCTCTGTTGCACCTTTTACTAAACCGTTGCGACCAGTGCGGTAAGCATTCAGCAATTCTTCTTGTGCCTTAACCAACTCTGGTGAATACAGGGTGAAAAGCACATCGCCTTTCTTCACTTTTTCACCGACGGCATTGATGTAGAGTTTCTCAACCCAACCAGCAACACGCACGTTGGTTTGCCACAACAGGCTTTCATCGAAGGCGATATAGCCGACGGTCTCAATGCGCGGTGATAATTTTTCCAGCGTTACTTTTGCGGTTTTTACACCAAGGTTATTTTCTACTGACGGATCAATCGTAACTGTCCCTGGTTTATTTTGTTCGCCAGTTAAGTCTTCAGCGTAAACAGGGATCAAGTCCATCCCCATCGGAGATTTGCCCGGTTTGTCGCGTTTGTAGTTTGGATCCATTGGAGCAACCCAGTAGAGAGGGTCGTTGGAACTGGTAGCCGATTCGCCACCCATTGCACTCATGTCATGAGTTGAACCCACAAGAAAATGATTCGCACCAAACCCTAAAGCTCCACCAACAATCAGTGCGATGGTTGCTACTTGTAATGTTTTCATTTTTATACCTTATTTTCCCGTTTTCATTTGACACTACAGTGTTTTCGATTGCTCTTGTTTGTCATATCGCTGCAGCCCCAATCGCGTTGGGGAATTACAAATTAATATGCCGAGATAGAGCGAGCTTCAGGGGAAGCTACTTGATAGTCGAAGCCGCCGAGTAGGGTGGCTAAATTGCTGTTTGCGATGTTGAGATCGGTCAACAGACGTTGTTGCTCTAGCTGTAATGCCAACTCATCAGTCGTGGCAGAAATCACATCGTTAAACTGCGCGGTGTTGTTTTGGTAACCTCGCTCCACAGCTTGAATGCGCGCTTTTGCTTGAGGTAATAAGGTGGATTGATAACGTTCTAGACGCTGGGTTAGGTTGCCGCGATCAACTAACAAAGTGTTCACTTTGGCGTTCATTTGCGTCAATAAGGTGTCTTTTTGTGATTGTGCAGCGCCAACTTGGTACTGAGCAGCGGCAAGATTGCGATCTTGACGGTCACCGGTGAACAAAGGAATGTCCATGGTTAGATAAGCGCTGACCAAGTCTGACGCTGGCTCGCCCTTCATATTGTTGGCTTGACGATAAGCGTACATCACTTCGACACCAAACTGAGGGTTGTAGGCTTGCTCAGCAATTTCGACCTGAGTTTTATTGGTAGAAATACTCACATCTGCCATTTTAACCATTGGGTGCTGGCGGAGTTGTTGGTAGTGCTTAGTCGAATCAAGACTGGACGCAAGTTTGTTATTGAGTGTGTCCCAGTTCAGTTGATTACTTGCATGCAGAGCCTGCTCGTTCGCTAACCAGTCTGAACCCAACCATTCGGATAGTTGAGAAATAAGACGACGTTGCATTTGCGCATTGGCTTGCAGTTTCTCGTCCAGTTTGCTTACTTGGAGTTGTGAGTTGAGTAGATCTTGCGCTTCACTCTTGCCAATCGAGTAGTTGGTTTGAATAAAGCTTTCCATTTCCTTCATCAACTTACGGTTTTCTCGCAAGATTTGCTCAGCTTGTTGCTGATAGCCAAGCTCTAGCCAAAGTTGAGTCATGCTGTTGGCAACCTCAAGCTCACGAGCATGTACTTGAAGCCCAAGTCCATCGGCTTGTTGATTGGCTTTCTTCTGTTGAAGGTCGAGCGTCGAGCCACGCTCAAACTGCTGCATTAATCCAACGGAGATGTTGGTCATTGGGTCTTCATCGAACTTGAAACTGTCGACAGGTAAGCCACCGAAGCCCACTTTCAGTTTGGGATCCATCAAGGTTGAGCTTGCAATGCCCGTTTCACGCATGGCAGTAGATTGCGCCGAGTATTGTTGGCGATTGCCATCGTTACTCAAGGCCACATTAATTAGCTGCGTGAGCTTGTCGTTTGAAGCACGCATATTTAACGCGGTAGATCCTGCTACTTTAGTTTTTGTGCTTGCTGCATTAACTAAGGTCGGCGCAGAAACTAGAGCCATGACTAAAATAGGTGCAGTTAGGCGGTATGGTTTGAAATCCATAATCTAAATCCAGTGTTCGCCGGATCGATAGGGGGAAGACTTGAGTTAAAGCGGGAACAGTAAGCCAGTCTTACACCATCGCTCGGGCGCATTAAAACAACCTGCGAGATACACGCAGGGTCGAATGCTTGACTGACTTAAACTATAGGGGGCCTGTACAGGTCGCGGCTGATATGCACGACAGGGGAAGCGAATTCGGGAGTAATGGCTGCACGATAAACGGTAGGCATTGGACTATTGACAGGAATAGGCAGGGGAACAAACACGATTGTGCATGCGGTTGTGCAGCAGGTGTGAACCATACCGGAACTGCCTCCGCAGTTCATGCTGGTTTCTTTTGCGTCACTATTTTCTACTAAGGGAGCGTCTGTCATTGAAACTTCTGTCATAGCAACGCCCATTATTTCGGGCATGTCACAGTGCTCACTGTCGCTCTTCATCATAGAATGTCCATGATTCATCTTGCCGTTTGACATCATTTGGATGTTCATCAAAGGCTCACTATTAGCCACACTCGATACCAAAAGTACCAGCGCAGTAAAGAGAGTTAACCAAATTGTATGCAGCGACTTTAAGTGCATACCTTTTCCCGTTTTGATGAAAATGATGAAAGCCTTTCTATTTTAAAGGTTAACCTTAGGGTAAGGTCAAGATTTAATTAATTTTTGCTTCCTATTGACTGAAGTGAACACGTTTCGCCAGCTTAAACGCCATGCCGCAGATGCAGATATGTCTGCGCATGAAGCTTACGTATCAGAAAAGAAACCAAGGTTATGGACCGTAGCTCTGAGTTTATCGAGTTTGATGCTAACCACTGCATTAGCTGTGGTCAGTGCATCTAAGCGTGCCGCGATAAAGCCGTGCACGGTGTACTGAACTTTGTGTGCGATAAGCAAGGTTGACCAGCTTTGCGTCCCGACGATCGTCCCCACTTTGGTTCGAATAAAAATGGTTTAACCTTGATGGGCGATTCGATGGTCATTTTTTGGAAGATAGCGGTTTGTCATGAAATTGACTGACTCTGACCGTCGCTTGTTATTTGGGTCAATTCCTTACCCTAAACTCTTATACACAAGCATCTTGAGGTGACTCGGGTATATATCTAGCCTGAGAGATCCTCAGAATCTTTATAACGATAAGAGCCAACTTGCATGAAAAGAACGACATCAGCAGTGTTAATCCTTATCTTGGTGAGTGCTTACTTAGCGTATGAGCGTTTTTATGTTTACCCACAAAGGTTGGAAACCCAAGCAGAATCTATGTTGATTCAAATGGCAAACCGAGAAGAGTGGCTCGATGTATATGAGATGATGAAGCGCGTTAATGCCCATAAAGCGTATTTAGAATTGGCGGCAGACATCACCTCTAACGACGGTCAACGTGCTTATAGTGAAGGGTATATCACTTACAGCGAAAGCAATCGCAATGTTTGTAAATATGTGGTTTTTAATTTCAAAATCAATTCGCTGAGAAGTTACGTTATTTCTGATTTGCATGATTGCTCGTTAGGTGAGTATTACTCGTTTCAATAAAAACGCCTCGAAGTGGGAGGCGCTTATTGGTTTACCCAAGCATCTTGGGTTGCTTGGGTATATGCCTAAGGCAATACGTCCAGAGCCCTGCATGTTGAAGTCACCTAGGTGTGTTACAGGGACTAAGGTAGGTGTGACCGATAAGTTTTTATTATATCTAAATAATCAACTTATCTTGAACCCAAACGCATTTCACGTTCTCTTTTTGAGCCAGGCAGATGATCTTTTCTAGAATGTCTTTTGGTGAATCAAACTCCGACCAAATGTGAAGGTTGCCAACATCTTTGTTCGCCTCGACCACGATGGCATCGTAGTGATGGTTTTTCGCTAGCAGACCAGTCTTCGCATCTAATACTTGTGCGCCCCCGGCAGTCGGCATCCAAAATGCTTCCACAAAGCTGATTCGTGAACTCGGCGTACCATGCTGTGAGGCAGGTTGCATCACATCAACGCCTTCTTCACGGACGCGAGAGTGGCTGACCGCATCAAAAGCCGCACGGAAGATCGATGGTGAGGGAGCCTCCGCAATGTCGCTGCCGAGGCCAATTTAAACGCTTTGTATGTTGTTGCTCTAAAGGTACAATCGCAAGCCTTACAATACGGGCGGCCTACGATGCTATTTAACAACGATATCGACGAAATGATGAGCTATTTAGAGCGTTTCTGCAAAGAACCGCATATAAAAGCACTAGATAACGTTTCAGACGATCAAATTAATCTACTTCTCGATTTCTTAACGCTCGCACACCAGCTGAAGTGTGATATCTACGCGACTAGAAATCTGAAAAGCTCGCACTTTATCGGTGTTGGCGTGTTTGCTTTAACCCAAGATAGAGCCCCCCAAGGAAACCTATTTCTAAAGGTGGAATTTGGTCGCATTTACCTTACATTTGAATTAGATAACTGTAACGAAGATAACCTGTTAACGCCTATCCGCGTCATTGATGCGCTCGTCTATTTGACAGAGTACGCTGGCCACGCCCTATTGCCAGACAGTTACAAGTAGTGGATGTGACACGACGACCGTTTAAGTGCTGAGCAACGCCATGCGAATCCCTCTCTAAACGTTTGTTATAACAACATTTACATCATAGCTAAGGCGCATTTCCTTTTGCGTACAGCGAGTTAACGTGTCGTTTGCTCGTCTATTTCATAAGTCGTTACATAACTCGAGGCTTTAACCCTTTACATCTGGCGCTAAGCGGTGAACACTTCACCTCAAAGTAAACAAGTAACAGATATGCCCACTTAATCTCAAGGCAACCCGCCTTTTGGGGTTATAGTAGATTCAGTAGGAAATTATGAACAACACAACCGCGAAAAAGTCGAATCCTCTCTTCGAGATCCTTTTTAACGTATTCATCCCTTCTTTCATATTGATGAAGTTCAGTGGCGATGAGCATTTAGGAACCGCGATGGCACTCGTTGTCGCTTTGCTATTTCCTATTGTTTACGGTGGTATGGATCTTATCCGTAACAAGAAGTTTAACTTCATCTCTGCACTTGGCTTTGTTAGTGTTCTATTAACGGGTGGCATTGGTTTATTAGAACTCGATACGCGCTGGTTGGCGCTGAAAGAGGCTCTGATTCCTGGCCTTATTGGTTTAGCTGTGTTGGGTTCAACGTTTACACGTTATCCTTTCATGCAGAAGATGCTCCTGAATGATACGGTGTTAAACCTTTCTTTGATCAAGGAACGCTTGAGCGCGCGCGGCCGAACTGAGGAGTTCGAGCGTTGCTTGATGTCATCAAATTATCTATTTGCTAGCACATTTGCGTTTTCTTCAGCAATGAATTACTTCTTAGCAACCTGGATTGTCACCAGCCCAGCAGGCACAGTAGCGTTCAATGAAGAGTTGGGTAAGTTGACACTTTACAGTTACCCTATCATTGCAATTCCAAGTATGTTGATGATGTTTGGTATTTTTTATTACATTTGGCGTCAAGTTCGAGCAATGACGTCTCTCGAGACCGAGCAGATTTTTCATACTAAGTAATTTGAGTGTTAATGCTTTGATTTAAAGAAAAAGAGCAGGGATTTATCTCTGCTCTTTTGGTTACAATTGCTCTTAGATGAATACCAATTATATTCGTATGCCTTGGACCCAAGACCAACTTTCTCCATTGATGAAAAGCTGCACAGAAATAAAACCAAGGAAGGCCAGACTCACTATCAGTCATCTTCTCTGTTAGCGATGGAGATGGTTTGACATATTGGAATAATCGCGGGCAAATATTGTGATCTAGCGATAGTACTTCGACCACATTAGGTCCATAATCCACCGTTTCGATTCAATATTCAAACGTAGAAGTAGAACACAAGCAATGACAACACAGCCAACGGTCATTATTGGCCTGCACAACCCGAAAAATCCAACTAACGTTGGCGCTGTTATGCGTGCTGCGGGCTGTTATGACGCCACACAGGTACGCTATAACGGTACTCGTTATAATCGCGCCGTAAAATTCCAAACAGACACCAAAAACATGCATGAACGTATTGGATTGGTCGAGATGGACGATCTTACCGCTGAGTTAGAAAGCGATGTAGAAATTGTATGCGTAGAATTGGCCGTTGGCGCAGTGGCGCTTCCGCACTTTACTCATCCCAAGAAAGCGGTGTATGTGTTTGGACCTGAAGACGGTTCATTGCCACAAGATGTGGTCGATCAAGCGCATCACGTTGTGTATGTCCCTACCACGGGCTGCATGAATCTTGCCGCGACCGTTAATGTTGTCTTGTATGACCGTTTAGCGAAAACGTTAGGTTCAATAGATGACCATCAACAAGTCATTGCTAACCGAGACAATAAAAATCGATTAAAAGTGAAAGCGAACGCTTAACTGAAACTGAATCACATGAAACCTATAATGCTTCGCCGTTGCGAGGCTTTTTTTTGCTCTGAGGTTCTCTGTTCGCAACGCGTTACCATTCACAAAATATTGGCTCATCACTGTGCTGAATGGCTTAGATTATCCCGAGCTGAGGTCACATAGGCTTGATAAAGTGAGACAGAGGAGTGAATGCTATCTTTTGGCGCACTAAAAAGTTAGAGAAGTGCGATTTAGATACTGTGTGCTGATATTGCGGAAATCATGAGGGGGGAATTGAAAATGGTCGGACTGACTGGATTTGAACCAGCGACCCCCGACACCCCATGACGGTGCGCTACCAAGCTGCGCTACAGTCCGATGTGTAAACGTTAATAATCTGTCCGGCGAAAGTCAACTAGGTTTTTACATAAATTGCAGGTAATGATTTGAATTCTTTAGTAACATACTTCAAAACGAAACTAATTCGAATTCAGGAGTCTTGCAATGGATAAACTACGAGTAGCGTTTATCGGTCTGGGTGTTATGGGATACCCAATGGCTAGTTACTTAAGTAAAGCGGGCTTTGAAACCAAAGTGTACAACCGTACCAAAGCTAAGGCAGATAAGTGGGCTGAAGAATACCAAGGCGTAGCGTGTGAGACACCACGTGAAGCTGCCGAAGGTTGTGACATTGTCTTTACTTGTGTTGGCAACGACGATGATGTACGCAGCGTCGTATACGGTGAAGAGGGCATCTTGGTTGGCTTAAACGCGGGTGCAGTGTTGGTTGACCACACGACGACATCTGCTGACTTGGCGGTAGAGCTTGCCGAAGCGTGCGCTCAATACGGCAATCACTTCATTGATGCACCGGTTTCTGGTGGTCAAGCGGGCGCAGAAAACGGCGTACTAACCATCATGTGTGGTGGTGAGCAAAGTATTTTCGATCGCGTGTCTCCAGCGATGGACGTGTACGCGAAGCAGATGACACTACTGGGTGAAAACGGCCAAGGCCAACGCTGTAAGATGGTAAACCAAATTTGTATTGGTGGCGTGCTACAAGGTCTAAGTGAAGCTTTGCTGCTGGCACAAAAATCAGGCTTGGACATTGCCCAAGTGGTTGAAACACTGAAACACGGCGCCGCAGGTTCATGGCAGATGGAAAACCGTGCAAATACCATGGCGGAAGGTAAGTTTGATTTTGGTTTTGCAATCGACTGGATGCGCAAAGATCTAGGCTTCTGTTTGCAAGAAGCAGAGCGAGTGGGTTTAGACCTTCCACTGACTAAGAAAGTGGATGAGCAATACGCAGACCTTCAACGCGATGGTTTAGGTCGCATGGATACATCAGTACTGATCAAAGCGGTAGCTAAAAATCAGTAGTTGATGAATCAGTAATAGATAAACAGTTCTTGGGTATCAAAGAGCTTAAAGAAATCTAAGTTGATCATAATGAATCTCCTTGAGCATTGATTGTGATTAGTGATTTGAAATCAGGAGGTGCCTTAGGGCACCTCCTTTTTTATGTCTGTTAGTCACACAGTGTGATACTTGCAGCGTTCGCTTACTTGTTTAAGCCTAGCGCAATCTCAAGACCTTTGCCGTACGCTTCGTCTGCTTGGTAAGCGTGTTGAACGTGGCGCTGTTGGATGAAATCAGGCACGCCGTCCATTGCACGAGCCGTGTTGTCGAACAGAGTTTGACGTTGTTCTTCGTTCATCAGGCGGAATAGCTCACCCGCTTGGCTGAAGTAGTCTTCGTCTACACGGTGATCGTAGTGATCAGCGTTGCCGTTGATACGTAGTGGTGGCTCAGAGTAGTCTGGTTGCTCTGCCCATTCTTGTTTGTAGTTTGGCTCGTAGCCCAATGTTGAGCCAAAGTTACCATCAACTCGCATCGCGCCGTCGCGGTGGTAGCTGTGAACAGGGCAACGAGGAGCGTTCACAGGGATTTGATGGTGGTTCACACCTAAACGGTAACGCTGAGCATCGCCGTAAGCGAACAAACGGCCTTGCAGCATCTTGTCTGGAGAGAATCCGATACCCGGTACGACAGCTGCTGGGTTGAACGCTGATTGTTCAACTTCTGCGTAGAAGTTTTCTGGGTTACGGTTTAGTTCAAATTCACCAATGGGGATCAATGGGTAATCTTTTTGAGACCATACACGTGTTAGGTCGAATGGGTTGAAGTTGACTTCATCGGCTTCAAGCTCAGGCATGATCTGTACGTACATCTTCCATTTAGGGAAGTCTTGACGTTCAATCGCTTCGTAAAGGTCACGATGGTGGCTTTCACGGTCTTTCCCTATGATCGCTTCTGCCTCTTGATCAGTTAGGTTTTTGATGCCTTGCTGAGTTTTGAAGTGGAATTTCACCCAGTAACGCTCGTTTTCTGCGTTGATAAAGCTGAACGTATGGCTACCAAAACCATGCATGTGACGATAAGACGCTGGGATACCACGGTCACTCATTACGATGGTCACTTGATGGAAAGCCTCTGGTAGTGATGTCCAGAAATCCCAGTTGCTGGTAGAGCTGCGCATGTTAGTGCGAGGGTCGCGTTTACTGCGTGGTTTAGATCTGGGAATTTTAGTGGGTCACGTAGGAAGAATACAGGCGTGTTGTTACCAACTAAGTCCCAGTTACCTTCTTCTGTGTAGAATTTTAGTGCGAAACCACGGATGTCGCGTTCTGCGTCTGCGGCACCGCGCTCACCAGCTACTGTAGTGAAGCGAGCGAATAGTTCTGTTTTTTTCCCGATGTCAGAGAAGATCTTAGCGCGAGTGTATTTTGTGATGTCGTGAGTTACTGTGAACGTACCGTAAGCACCAGAACCTTTTGCGTGCATACGACGCTCTGGGATCACTTCACGATCAAAGTGTGCCAATTTTTCAAGGAACCAAACATCTTGTAATAATTGAGGACCGCGTGGGCCAGCAGTCATAACATTTTGGTTATGTGCAACAGGGCAACCTGCTGCTGTCGTCAGTTTCTTGCTCATTTAAATTTCCTTGCAATAGTGATGATAAATCTTGTCTTTTGGATGAATCCGAAAATTATGCGAGGAGAATAGCGATGATAATGATAATGATAATGATAATGATAATGAAAACTATCATTAATAGCAAGTGTGATAGGTATCACGTACGCATTAAGTGATTGTTAAGTAATAACTTACTGTCAATTAACATTGTTTGTTGTATGGATTAAAAATAACATTTAATAGTGGTTTGTGAGAAAAATTGCTGCCTATTTTAAATCGTTCACAATAGACAGAAATTCTCAATCGATTGAGCGGTAAAAATGAATTAACCGAATTTCACTTCAAGCTCTTCTGCCTTGTGAAAAGAAGGATGAGTCGAAAGTTGTGCGCCATAACGCTGAATATTAGAGAAGCGGTCAATCATGCCGAATTTGTTTAGGACATCGACAACAAACGACATCATGAAATTCGCACCAGTCAGGCGTTCTTCAATAAAGCAAGTTTTCCTTTCTAGGCTTTGATCAACGTAGCTCCTCACTTTCATCATTTCTGCATCGGCATAGTCGGCTAGAAAGTTTGTTTGCGCGCTATCTTTAGCAACAAACATCTATATGATTCGTTTTGAACGAGATTGGTTTAGGTGATGTAGCTTGATCATTGAACATTCCTTTTATTTAAAGCGGTTGATTCGTTTGTATAACCAACTTGCCAAAGTTTTTGCCTTCAAGGAGACCAATAAAAGCTTCTGGTGCATTTTCTAACCCCTGAACTAAGTGTTCACGGTAGTGAATTTTTCCCTCTGCTACCCAGTGGCTAACGTCTTTGACGAAGTTTGAATAATTTTGCTCATAGTGATCAAAAATGATGAAGCCTTGCATTTTGATGCGTTTAACCAGAATGTTGCCCATTAGCAGCGACATGCGATCTGGGCCCTCTGGCAGTGAAGTGGCATTGTATTGAGAAATTAAACCACAAAGTGGAACGCGAGCACCGACGTTAAGCAGAGGCAATACGGCATCAAACACTTTTCCGCCTACGTTTTCAAAGTAGACATCGATGCCTTTGTCGCAAGTTGCAGCTAACTGCTCGGCAAAGTCTTCTGCGGTATGATCCAGACACTCATCAAAGCCCAATGTTTCTTTTGCGTACTGGCACTTCTCTGCGCTGCCTGCAACACCAATCACACGGCAGCCTTTCAGCTTACCTATTTGACCAACTATCGAGCCTACAGCGCCAGTCGCAGCTGCCACAACCAGAGTGTCACCGACTTTTGGCTGACCGATTTCAAGCAGGCCCACATAAGCGGTAAAGCCCGGCATACCCAGCACGCCAAGCGCGTAAGACGGGTGAGTCGGCTCGTTACCGAGTTTAAACAGGCCTTCACCATCAGAAAGTGCGTAATCCTGCCAACCCGTGTAAGCCACCACCCACTCGCCTTGTTGGTAATCTGGATGCTGAGAAGCGGCAACCTGACACACCGTCCCCCCAACCATCACATCGTTGATTTCAACTGGATCGGCGTAAGACTTCGCGTCACTCATACGTCCACGCATATACGGGTCTAGAGATAGGTACACGCTGCGCAAAAGCACTTCGCCCTTGCTTGGGGTAGGGATAGCCGTTTGCTCTAATCGAAAGTTACTTTGAACTGGAGAGCCCACAGGGCGATTGGCGAGAACGATTTGACGGTTCAGTGATTGAGTCATGTTGTGTCCTTAGTAGTTATTAGACCAGTCGTCTAGTATTGATTCCTAAAAAATCCGCCGTACTTTTTGATTAAAGAGAAGGCGGATTAAGTGTGGCTGATTATTCAGCTTTTAACATATTTTGTGTGCTTTTAAAGCTACATTGTAAACCCGAGCGATCTAGATACAGCTTATTCAGCAAACTCGCGCCAATCCATTGGTGATAGAGCAAGTGGGCGGTTTCTTCTGCAGACGCTACCTGAATAGAGCCATCGTTTAAACCAATTTGAATACACTCTTCAATGGCTTTCACAACCTGACTTGCGCCGTTGGCGAGTTTAATCCGCATTGCATCAGACAGATCGGAAACCTCAGCGCTCAACTTTACGACCAGGCATTTGTTGGCGTTGCATTGGCCATTTTCGATCGCCATCCAACGTTCAAAGTAACTGAGTATACGATCACAACCAGAGCCATCACTTTCTGAAAAGTGAACCTTTATCATCTTAAGATAACGCGTGAAGTAAGCTTCAATTAAAGCCTCGCCAAATTGTTCTTTCGACTTAAAGTAGTGATAGAAAGAACCCTTGGGTACATCCGCTACTTTGAGCAATTCGGATAACCCTACGCTAGTAAAGCCTTTGGCGACGACCAATTGGTAGCCGACATCTAAGATGTGTTGACGAGTATCGTTCGTTTTTGCGTTCATGAATCTACCATAAACAAAATTAGACCAGTCGCCTAGCTTTTCCTGGGTGTTATTTGATCAACTCGTACTCAATCACATAAAGTTCATCAATATTTGGATAGATCTCACGGATCAGCTCTTTCAGTTTTGGTAGCTCAATGGCTTCTTGTTCGGCGTGGAACTCGTTGATGTCGTCGAAATTCAATGGTTCTACTGACAGTATTCGAATGTTACATACCTTGCGATTAGTCTCTAAAGTAAAGACTTCGACTTCTGTATTTGGCACATAGTGACTTTCTGATTCGTCGCGGATAGTGATGGTCTTTTTACCCGCTGTGATCAGCGGAGTGAGGAACTCGAAAAAAGTAATTTCGGTTGGATGTGAAGACATGGTTAGTACTCATTATGGGTTTATTTACGTCAATTATATCTCGCTATTAAAGAAAAATATCCAAAAGAGTGCCGCCCCAAGCTTCTATTTTTCACTTTCTCAAACAAAAAAATCCCTCTCGATTGAGAGGGATTGGTAGCAAGCAACCGTGTTTATTCGATCTCGATGCCGTTTTCTTTGTATAGGCGTCGGCAAGCGCGCCCATCGCTGTGGAATAGGTGACAACGGTGTGCAGGAATGCCAATTTCCAGTTTGTCACCCGTGTCGACGGCTAATGTATCTGGTTGACGGAAAATCACGTCAGCATCTGCGCCTTCTAAGTTTAGGTATACCTGAGTTTCGTTACCCAATTTCTCGACAATCATGACTTCGCCTTTAATCGTTGCATCCGCTTCGTTTGCCGTTACTAGATGCTCAGGACGAACACCTAGAGACATACGATCGCCACGATTAACGGTGGTGCCATCGACAGGGATCCAGAAAGACACACCGTTAGACAGTTGAACTTTAACGCGCTCAGCTTCGACTTCATCAATGAACACACTCATGAAGTTCATTTTTGGTGAGCCAATAAAACCAGCAACGAAACGGTTTTGTGGATAGTGGTATAGCTCCAATGGCTTACCAACCTGTGATACGAAACCACCGTCTAGAACTACAATTTTATCTGCCATTGTCATCGCTTCTACCTGATCGTGCGTGACATAGATCATGGTACAGCCTAACTGGCGTTGCAGCTTAGTGATTTGTGCACGCATGTTAACGCGCAATGCAGCATCCAGGTTGGAAAGTGGTTCATCAAGAAGGAATACATTTGGCTGAGACACCAGTGTACGGCCGATAGCAACACGTTGACGTTGACCGCCAGAAAGTGCTTTTGGTTGACGCTCTAGTAGGTGACCAAGTTGAAGAATTTCTGCAGCGTGTTCAACGCGCTTATCGATCTCTTTTTTGTCAGCTTTAGCCAGTTTTAGACCAAATGACATGTTGTCATAGAGGTTAAGGTGTGGGTATAGCGCATAGGATTGGAAAACCATACCAACACCACGTTTGGATGGCTCTACATCGTTCATGCGTTGGTCACCAATATACAAATCACCCGAAGTAATGTCTTCAAGACCAGCAATACAACGTAGTAGGGTAGATTTACCACAACCAGATGGACCTACGAAGACAACGAACTCACCTTCGTTGATCTCTAGGTCTACGTTTTTAGAAATCAGTACGTCGCCATACGCTTTACAAACATTTTTTAACGTGACACTCGCCATGTAGCTCGTCCTCGATCAATTTTTTATTATTTACCGCTCATCATTATATGAGTTATCTCGCGAGCAGTAACAGTAGGAATTGGTAAGTTATTAATGGTGGTAAGAAAAATAGGGTAATGTTCAAAATGTCATAAATAGGAACACTACCCCTCCTAGCCAAATACGAGTGTATCTCCCCCACATTATTCGTATCGTCTCCCCCGTGAATTAATTACCACAAACAACACTAATAATGACATACCACTCGTATGGCAATGCAAACCAGCAAATCTATAACCTACAGGGTAGGGAATGCTGGGAAAGGGTTCTTACCATCCATTATTGGATGGCTGCAGTTTCTAAGATCGTGCTCAATGCGACATCCTCCCAAACAAAATAAATGTAGGGGGAGTAGGCAGGGAGGAGTAGAAAAATACGCGTAATGAATGATTTGGGCAGAAATCACATTATTGCATGGCCTAAAGTTGAATCTGATCACAGGAAGTGTTCATTTTGTGATTTGAGTCCCCAACCCTTGGCGATTCAGATCACGAAAATACGTCATAATGGCAAGGGCGTAGGGGTTAGGAGGATGAGACACAATAGATAATTTCAGATGATATGTGTCGAAATATGGCTGAACCTCAATGGACTAGCCCTACATCAAAAATATAAAAAGGATACGAACATGAAAAAATTAAGCGCTGCAGCACTAGGTACTCTTGTTGCACTGGGTTCTTTTGGTGCAAATGCTGCTATCGAGGAAGGACAACTCACTATCTGGATCAACGGTGACAAGGGTTACAATGGCCTTGCAGAAGTTGGTAAGAAGTTTGAAGAAGACACTGGTATTAAAGTAACAGTGGCTCATCCAGATGCGCTACAAGACAAGTTCCCTCAAACTGCAGCGACAGGTGATGGTCCTGATATCGTATTCTGGGCTCACGATCGCTTTGGTGGCTACGCGGAAGCAGGTCTACTAGCTGAAATTAAACCATCTAAAGAAATCCAAGAAGGCATCGTTGATTTTGCATGGGATGCAGTACGCTACGATGGCAAGCTGATTGGCTATCCTGTAGCAGTTGAGTCTTTATCTCTAATCTACAACAAAGATCTTGTTCCAAACCCACCTAAGACTTGGGAAGAAGTGGCAGCGCTAGACGCGAAACTTAAGAAAGACGGTAAGTCTGCAATCATGTGGAACCTAAAAGAACCGTACTTCACGTGGCCACTAATGGCAGCTGATGGCGGTTATGCGTTCAAATACACCTCTGACGGTTACGACGTGCAAGACGCTGGTATCGCAAACGAAGGCGTGAAAGATGCAATGAACTTCGTTAAAGGTCTAGTAGACAAAGGCGTGATCTCTGCTGATATGGACTACTCAGTATCTGAGTCTGCATTTAACCAAGGTACTGCAGCGATGACTATCAATGGTCCATGGTCATGGGGCAACATCGAGAAGTCTGGCGTGAACTACGGCGTAACTACGCTTCCTAAGTTCCAAGGCCAATCTTCTAAGCCATTCGTTGGTGTTCTAACAGCAGGCATCAGTACGGCATCACCAAACAAAGACCTAGCAGTGGAGTTCATTGAGAACTACCTACTAACAAACGATGGCCTACGTATGGTTAACAGTGATAAGCCACTAGGTGCGGTAGCGCTTAACTCGTTCCAACGTGAGCTAGATTCAGATGCTCGTATCGCGGCAACAATGGACAACGCGATGAACGGCGAAATCATGCCAAACATTCCACAAATGAACGCGTTCTGGGGTGCAGCTAAAAACGCTATCATCAATGTTGTTGATGGTCGCCAATCCGTTGACGCAGCTCTGGCTGACGCAGAAAAACAAATGACAAAATAATTCAGTAATACCCTTTTAAGGAGGGGGTAACTCCTCCTTACTTTTCTATATTTATTCTCTATTCGCTAGCAGGTTCCCTATGCAGTCAGTTCAAGGTACAAATGCTATGACAGCACCAGAAGCCAACCTTCCGAGCAGCAAAAAAGTGTTTATCAAGTGGGCACTATTAGGCACAGTCGGCATTATTAATGGCTACGCAACAATTCTTATGTATTCTCGTGGTGAGATTGCGTTTGCGTTACTTACGCTTCTTCTTACCGCTTTAGCACTGTATATCTTTGGTAGTAAAAAGACCTACGCTCACCGATATATCTACCCGGGTATCGCTGGGATGATTTTATTCATCCTTTTCCCATTGGCATATACTATAGGGTTAGCGTTTACTAACTACAGCGCAAAAAATCAACTCTCCTTTGACCGTGCACAGACTGTGCTGCTAGACAGAACATACCAAAGTGGTGATAGCTACCCGTTTACTCTGTATAAGACTGAGCAGGGATATCAAATTGTGGTTAAGAAAGGCGAAGAGCTTTTAGCGACGCCTACCTTCCAGTTACAAGGCTTCTCTGCAACGGATCTTGATCTAGTGCCAATCACGGAAGTTACGGGTGAGAAGGAGCCAATCAAGACTATCGTTAAGAACCGCAGTGCATTAAGTGGCGTAGACCTACATTTTCCAGACGGTGATGATATCCGTATGAGTGGCCTGCGTAAGTTTGCTGCTGTGGTACCTCTATATACGCTACAAAACGATGGTGAAACGCTATACAACAACCGTACCAACGAAACACTGCGTCCAAATATGGAAGTTGGCTACTATCAGCCTGTAGATGAAAATGGGCAGTTTGTCGGCAATACGGTTTCTCCGGGCTTTGTTGTGAATATTGGCACACATAATTTTGAGCGTGTCTGGAAGGATGATGGCATTAAAGAACCATTCATCAGCATCTTTATTTGGACGATTATATTTTCTGCTTTAACGGTATTATTTACGCTTGTTATTGGTTTAGTTCTTGCCAGTGTTGTTCAATGGGAAGCACTGAAAGGCCGTGCTGTTTACCGACTTTTGCTTATCCTGCCATATGCGGTACCAGCGTTTATCTCAATCTTGATTTTTAAAGGCCTCTTCAACCAAAGCTTTGGTGAGATAAATATGCTACTTGAAGGGCTGTTTGGTATTAGTCCTGCGTGGTTCTCAGACCCGTTCATGGCGAAAACAATGATTCTTGTGGTGAACACATGGTTGGGATTCCCTTACATGATGATTCTATGTATGGGGCTGCTTAAGGCGATTCCTGATGACTTATATGAAGCGTCAGCTATCGACGGTGCCAACTTCATCACCAACTTCACTCGCATCACTCTACCTATGATGCTGAAGCCACTGACTCCATTACTGATTGCAAGCTTTGCATTTAACTTCAATAACTTCGTACTTATCCAGCTATTGACGGGTGGTGGTCCGAACATGATTGGTACATCTGAACCAGCAGGTTACACGGATCTACTTGTAAGCTACACGTACCGCATCGCGTTTGAAGGTGCTGGTGGCCAAGATTTTGGTCTGGCAAGTGCAGTCGCAACGTTGATCTTCTTGTTAGTGGGCGCATTGGCTCTTCTAAACCTTCGTGTAACTAAAGTAGCTCAAGATTAAGGAGACAGAACAATGGCAATGGTACAAGGTAAGTCATTAAAATACCGTGTTTGGGCTACACATATCGCAATGTGGGCGTTTCTATCACTGATCATTTTCCCGTTATTGATGATCATCGCGATTTCATTCCGTGAGGGTAACTTTGCAACGGGCAGTTTGATCCCTGATAACCCGACATTAGATCACTGGAAATTAGCACTAGGAATATCCGTGACCAATGCGGATGGTTCGATTACGCCACCACCGTTCCCGGTTATGACATGGCTTTGGAACTCCGTTAAAGTTGGGGGCATTTCGGCTATTTTGATTGTGGCGTTATCGACAACTTCAGCTTATGCGTTTGCACGTATGAAGTTTAAAGGTAAAAACACCATCCTTAAGGCGATGATGATCTTCCAAATGTTCCCAGCGGTACTGGCTCTGGTTGCTCTATACGCACTGTTTGACAAGCTTGGACAATACATCCCATTCTTAGGCTTGAATACGCATGGTGGTTTGATTTTTGCTTACCTAGGCGGTATCGCTCTGCATGTGTGGACGATTAAAGGTTACTTTGAAAGTATTGACTCTTCTTTAGAAGAAGCAGCAGCACTCGATGGTGCGACGCCTTGGCAAGCATTCCGTCTAGTATTGCTTCCACTGTCTGTACCAATCTTAGCAGTAGTGTTTATTCTTTCATTTATCATGGTGATAGGCGAAGTTCCTGTAGCGTCGCTGCTGCTATCTGATGTAAACTCATACACTCTTGCTGTTGGCATGCAACAATACCTCTACCCACAAAACTATTTGTGGGGTGACTTTGCAGCCGCTGCGGTACTTTCAGCAGTGCCAATTACAGCAGTATTCTTGCTTGCACAGCGCTGGTTGGTTGGTGGCCTAACCGCTGGTGGTGTCAAAGGTTAATACTTAATTTGGTCGTTAAGTATGAACTGAAAGAATAAAAAGAAAAGGGCGACCAATGGTCGCCCTTATATATAGCTTTGATATTACGCTCTTTGGTTTGGCCGCCGATCAGTAATATCAGGCTTTATTGGCGTTACGCATAGCTGGCTGTTAGCTTAGTTCCTTACGTTTTAATCACTAACAGTTTTTGTAACCATAACCTGAGTCACGACTCAGGTTTTTTATGCGTATCGAAAATGTAGAGATAGCCTAGCGATTTTGTAATGGAGTATACAGAGAGACAGAGATAGGCCATGCGTCTCACTTCACATAAATAATGTAGGGATATTCTGAGGTGAAGGGATAATACCAATATGGATTGTGCCTTGGGAAGGGAGTCTAACCAGTAGGAAGGGTTAAGCAGCGAGTTGCCTTGGGTTTAAATGTAGAACAATCTAAAACTCACGACTGGAAGGTGCGCATCCGACGTATTGAAGCAGTGTATATAAACTCTCTTTCTGAAGCGCAACGCGGCGAAATAGATCCGCGAAAGTAACATCGCCACCAAAGCAAGCTTGAATGTAGTGGTTGATTTCAGCTTCGTTGTAGCCTTCGACATACATGGTTCTGACCCATTGGTATTCAACGGATTTTAAATTGGAGAGTGTCACTTCACTCAATGTGGTGTTCTTCAATCTCAAGATCCAAACTCTATACAACGCCAGAATAGTGATGGAATTTAAGCAAAACAAAGTGAAATATTTATGACAGAGCGCAAGCAAATGAAGCAACGATGACATTGCTTCATGCATGATGGGGAATCAGTTTGCGCTGAAAGGAATCATTTTGGGTATTTAACGTGCGCTTCCATCTCTTCGCCAATTTCTTTGCGCATGTTCATTAAGCGAATCGCTGACTGTTCGAGCGCTTTATCCTCATCGGACTCAGGAATCCATTTAGGTACGTCGATAGGTTTGCCATTTTCATCAACGGCAACCATGATCACGATGCAATGAGTGGTTAAGCGATTTTTCATCTTTTTAGGATCGCAGGCTTGAACATCAATTGCGATGTGCATAGAGCTTCGTCCCGTATAAATAACCTTAGCGCTGACTTCTACCAGGTTACCCACGTGAATCGGAGCGACAAAGCGAATCCCTCCAGCATACGCGGTAATGCAGTATTTGCCACTCCAAGCTGCGCTGCAGGCATAGGCCGCTAAGTCGATCCACTTCATGACTGCACCGCCGTGCACCTTACCACCGAAATTTACGTCCCCGGGTTCCGCTAGAAAACGAAGGGTAATGTCTCTTTGACCACTGCTCATCTGTCATTCCTTTGTGCGTTGCTGTTTCATCAATATTGTCGTTTCAATGTATCAGTAAGCACTTGGTTCTGGAATAGGCGGCGCAACAAAATGTTAACTTTTGTAGACTTCTTGAAATCAAAAAAGCCACGGTAGATTCCGTGGCTTGTTCACTGTTCATTAAGAGGTTGCTGGTGGTAACTCTGGACTGGTGATTGGCGTCTTTCTTCGTACCTTTATCTGCGAAAGAACGACTCCAGAGATAACCAGCATACCGCCGATAATGTGATAGTTGTACACCTGCTCACCCAACAAGGATGACGCAAGGGCAACGGAGACCACGGGCATCAAATTCATGAACATTGCGCTAGAATCCGCACCGATTAAGTCGATCGCTTTCACCCACATTAGTGGTGCAAAAATAGAAGCGGCAATACCCGCATAGGCGATCAATGGAAGCGCGCTTTGGCTTGGTAGCAACTGCTCGCTGCGAAGCCATAAAGGCATCAACATGACCAAAGTGAATGCCCCTTGCATGTACACTAGAGTCAGGCTGTTGAAGGGCATTTTCCAGCGTTTGAGCAACACACAGTAAATCGCGTAGCAGAGCGAGGCTGCTAGCATCAAGCTGTCGCCTTGAGTCATATTTTGGTGAAGGAAATAGCTGATATCACCATGCCCTAGCATAAATGCTAACCCTGCTAATGAAAGGACACCGCCAACCAGACTTAACATGGAAATAGATTTGCCAAGTAGAGGCACGCTCAAGAATACGCTAATCAGCGGTACTAATGAAGAGATCAGTGCCATGTTCGATGCCGTGGTCGTTAGGCCTGCGTAGTAACCGAGAGATTGGTTTAATACCATACCTAACAATGCGAGCACTGCCAGTTTGGTGAGGTAAGGACGAATAATATGACGCTGCCTGATCACCGTGGGTAAACAGAATGGCGTTAGGATCAGCATTGCCAAAAACCAACGATAGAAACTCATTGCACTCGGTTCAATAGTGCTCGATGCCATTTTGTTGATGATGGCATTGCCCCCCCAGATCATAACGGTGAAAAATGGAAGTAAATAAACCATGAGAGCCCTATCGCATAATATTAGATAGCGCTAGTCTGACAGGTCTTTATAATGAAAAGTATCTCTGTAGAGACATTGTAAGCGACAGGAAGACAAATTTGAAAAAGAGTATGAGAAATCTTCATCCTTCATTATTAATCGACGCTGCACCATCAGATGTATTTATGAATTTTGAGGCGTTTTTGTCGAACACTGAAACGCGAGTTCATAGCCATGCATGGGGCCAAGTACAGTTGATCAGTGGCGGCATTTTGGAGATGGATGCCGAAGATACCCGCTTTCTTGCACCTCCACACCTTGCGATTTGGGTACCAGCCGGAATCCGACACACCAGTTACAATCGTAAGCCATTGGAATATTGTTCTTTAAATATTGCGCCAGAACTTACCCAGTATTTCCCAGAGAAAACCAGTCTGATTAAGGTCACTCCTATTGTTTCTGCGATAGTAGAAGATTTTCGCCAACGCGATATCAACGTGGCAAAAACCGATGAGGATAAGCGCTTAGTTCAGGTGTTACTCGATCAGCTAGCTAAACAAGAAGTCGAGCACCATTTCTTGCCGACTACTGACAACAAGTACCTTGAGCCGATTTTAAAAGCAGTAGAAGAAGCACCGACGGATGAGATTAGTTTGGGAGAATGGGCAGAGAAGGTCCACACCACAGAACGAACGTTGGCGCGTCACTGTCAGAGTGAACTGGGGATGAGTTTTACTGAGTGGCGACTAAGAGTGCGCTATTTGCACTCGATGGAGTTGTTACGTAAAGGACAGACAGTAAAAGAAGTGGCACTAACATTGGGTTACAACCAAGCAAGCCCATTTATTACCATGTTCAAAAAATACTCCGGCATTACACCGGAGCAGTATAAAAATCGCTTGTTATAGCTGAGTGAGTACGTAGTCCAGACCACCCACAACCGCTGCGACTTGAGCGTCATTACACTCTTCATCCGTTACTTTCGGGCTGTCTGGGTAAACTTCCGTTGTGGTGCCGTAAGTACAGTTGGTCACGCCACCACACAGACCTAGCTTTAGCATTGGGTAGTTAATCACGCCAAATTGAACCACCGTTGAACCGATGATTTCGCCTTTATCATCGGCTGGGGCGATGTGCGTGACTTTGGCTACCGATTCAATAATGGCTTTTTGAAACTCTGGTTGCGGGTTTTCTGTGTCACCTACTGTGTAGAAACCGTCCGGGATCATACCCTCTACGTACTCAATGCCATCGCGAGCAGCGAGTGCAGGACGAAATTCGGTTTCGTCAGAATCCGTCGTTTCATGAAGGTCAATGTGCATTAACACATCGCCTAACGTTGCAACCAACTTAATTAAGTTTGCCGATTCTTCTGCAGGACTATCAGCATAGAAAGAGCGGTTTGGATCAATCGCATTTGGGTTCCAACGGTTGATGACTTCGTAACCCCAAGGGCTAACACAAGGAGCAACGACAATATTGAAGTGCTCAGCGTAACGCTCGGCTTGAGTATCAACAAACTTCAGTGCGCCATGCACACCGCTCGTTTCGTAGCCATGAACCCCACCTGTTACTAAAACAACCGGTTTGTTTGCATCCCAGTTACGGGTTTTGATGCAAAACAGTGGGAAGCGTGATTCGTCGTAAGAAAGCGCGCCATATTGCTCCACCTCGAAACGATCACGAAGCGCATTAATCTTAGACACCACTTCTTCTTGATAGCTGCGTTTTACGTCACGTTGTTCAAACCATGCTTTGCGTTCCGCTTCACCCCAAGGTTCACCTTGGGTACCGATTGGGTCAGTGTATCCGCTTTTCATCTATACTTTTCTTTTATGTGCTTGAAGGTAAGACAAGACTAGTATTCTCTGAATCTGACGGCAATAGAAAACACAATTTGTCACACCATTGTTTGCAAAATCATTACTTTGTTGAGCTTTCTGTAGTGTTGCATTTTGTTACTTAACCTGAATGTAGGTTACTAATTCAATTCTATAAAAGAGATAAGAAAATGGCTGGAGCGAGTTTACTCACGTTGTTGGATGACATAGCGACTGTATTGGATGATGTCGCCTTAATGTCTAAAGTCGCGGCAAAGAAGACCGCAGGTGTATTGGGTGATGATTTAGCATTAAATGCTCAGCAGGTATCAGGCGTTGCCGCTGAGCGAGAAATTCCGGTGGTTTGGGCGGTGGCTAAAGGATCATTTAGAAATAAACTTATCCTCGTCCCTGCAGCGTTACTAATTAGCGCTTTTATACCTTGGTTAATCATGCCTTTACTCTTGCTGGGGGGCTTATTTCTCTGTTTTGAAGGGGCAGAGAAAATTCTAGAAAAGCTTTTCCCACATGCACATAAACATGAAGAAAAACAAGACGAAGTCGATTCTGACGAGTCGGTCGAAGAATATGAGAAGAGAAAGGTCGCGGGAGCGATTCGTACCGATTTCATTCTTTCAGCTGAGATTATTGTTATCGCACTTGGCACTGTGACGGGCGCCAGCATGCTGACTCAAATTTTAGTCGTAAGCTTAATTGCATTGCTGATGACAATCGGTGTGTATGGGCTGGTGGCTGGCATCGTGAAACTCGATGATCTGGGCTTCTATCTTGAGCGCACATCGAAAGGTAAAGGAGTCAAAGCCAAGATTGGCAGCGTGCTGGTTAGTTTTGCACCAAAACTGATGAGGTTTTTGGGGATAGTCGGTACCGCCGCAATGTTCTTAGTCGGTGGTGGTATTGTGGTACACAATGTGCCTGCTGTTCACCATCTGATAGAACCCATCATTATGGATTTCCGAGGTCACACCATTGCGACAGCGATTGTACCGACGCTACTAAACGGTCTTGTCGGTGTTGTTGCAGGCCTTGCTGTTGTTGCGGTTTGGACAGTCGTAGAGAAAGTACGCGGTGAGTAATCTGAGTTCTGGTTATTTAGAGGCAGTGAGTATGAAAAGGCCCAAAGAAAAGGGTCATGCCCTTCCCAACTAGGTGTGGCAGATGACCCTTTTTTCATTTTGGAGGCGTGATTATTTCACTTCCCACTCAATCTTGTCGTTGGCACGAATAGGAACAACGATGTCGTTACCAAATGGCATCGTTTCTGGTACATCCCAAGAGGTTTTTTCAAGAGTGACGGTATCAGTGTTACGTGCGATGCCGTAGAAATCAGGGCCGTTAAAGCTTGCGAAGGCTTCTAGGTTCTCTAGCTTACCTTCTTTGTCGAACACTTCAGCATATAGCTCTAGTGCTGCGTGTGCAGTGTATGAGCCCGCACAGCCACAAGCTGACTCTTTTGCCCCTTTCGCATGTGGCGCAGAGTCCGTTCCCAGGAAGAATTTCTTGCTGCCGCTAGTTGCAGCTGCAATAAGCGCTTGTTGGTGGGTATTGCGCTTAAGAATTGGCAGGCAGTAGAAGTGAGGCTTAATACCGCCTACAAGCATGTGGTTACGGTTGAATAGTAGGTGGTGAGCGGTAATGGTTGCCGCAACGTTATCAGATGCGTTGGTGACGAAGTTTGCGGCATCTGCCGTTGTGATGTGCTCAAGAACGATCTTTAGGTTAGGGAAGTCATTAACGATTGGAGCAAGAACGGTATCAAGGAATTCCTTCTCACGGTCGAAGATATCTACGTGATTGTGGGTGACTTCACCGTGCACTAATAGAAGCATACCGACTTCTTCCATCGTTTCTAGAACGTGGTAAATGTTCTTCGCGTCAGTGACACCTGAATCTGAGTTGGTGGTTGCACCTGCAGGGTAAAGCTTTGCGGCGACGATTTTGCCCGTTGCTTTGGCTTTGCGTATTTCGTCAGGTGAGGTGTTGTCAGTCAGATAAAGTGCCATAAGTGGTTCGAATTGGTCACCGTGTGGTTCAGTAAGAATTCGATCACGGTAGGCGAGCGCCATTTCGGTATTGGTAACAGGTGGGACGGTATTTGGCATGATCAGCGCACGGCCGTTATAACGGCTAATATCGCGAACGGTGTCTTTTAGAACTTCACCATCGCGTAAGTGAACGTGCCAGTCGTCAGGACGAGTAATAGTCAGTGTTGTCATTAATGGCTCCCACCAGTGAAAATATGTGATTGGAGCCTAAACGCTGCATTTACCTCAAGAGCAAACGCTTGCGCTTAGGCGACAGGATGATAGAGGAAATGCACATCCATTTCATCCCATTTTTCACTTTTCTTTCTGCGGGGTTATTTCATCGTTAACCAACGTGCGTGAATTGTACCCGGTAGGAAGAAGAAAAACGTCAAAACGAGGTTGATGATAAAGTCCTTACTTAAGCCCTTCTCCATAAAAACTGCAACGGGTGGAAGAAAGATACACAGCAATATCAGAATGAGTTTATTTGTATCCATGGTTTAAACTCAGGATAAGTGACAATGGTGGCGTCAAAAAAAACTGACGAGATTGCATAAGCAATGACACAATTTGGCAATCCTTGTTTAGTTAGAAGCCTGCAAAATCATGGAACATTGTTCATCACAGGTGGTTTTTCTAAAACCTAGCTGATTGGTGTGGCTCTTTTATCGGCACTTGGGTCAAAGAGCCGATGGAGATAGAATAGTTTAATCATTAACGAATCGGTAGGAATAGGGTCGTGTCTCAGTCTGTGTTGTCTCAAATAAATGTATTTCCAGTAAAATCCGTTGGTGGCGTCTTGCTTTCGTCTGCGTGGGTAGAAAAGCAAGGGTTGAGTTTTGACCGTCGTTTTATGATTGCGAAAGCTGACGGGGCGATGGTCACTGCAAGGAAGCACCCACAAATGGTGACCATTAAGTCTGCCTTGTTGCCAGATGGTGTGGTATTCACCAGCCTTGAGGCGAAACCGCTAAAAATTCGTTATCAAGATTTCAAAATGCAGGAAACCCCAGCCACGGTTTGGAAGGATACGTTTACGGCTTTTACCACAACGGATGAAGCCGATGACTGGTTTAGCAAGGTATTGGGACTGCGTGTCGAGTTGTTGTTTACCGGAGAGCAATCGAATCGAGTACGAGAAAAGCTGGGTCATAATGTCAGCTTTGCAGATGGTTACCCAGTATTGGTGATCAGTGAAGCGTCACTAGAGGAGCTGAATCGCAGAAGCTCAGAACAGCACTCGATGGAACAGTTCCGCACCAATCTTGTCGTTGCCGGCACAAAGCCATTTGAAGAAGATTCATGGAAACGCATTCGAATTGGTGAAGTGGAATTTGAAACAGTTAAGCCTTGTGAGCGCTGCATCCTAACGACCGTAAACACACAACGCGGTACATTTCGTGAGAGTAAAGAGCCACTAAGAACATTGCAAGAATTTCGTGCCAATGAGCGTGGGGGTGTCTTCTTCGGACAAAATCTGGTTGCACGCAATGAGGGCATTATCCGTCAAGGCGACAAAGTCGAAGTATTGGAATACAAAGAACCGGAGTACTATCCAGACAACTCACCGAAACGAATGTCGCTTACTTGTGTTGAACGTGAAGCGATCGCCCGCGACTTCGTGACTTTTTGGCTAGAACCAAGCAAAGGCTTACTGCCCCCATATCTACCAGGCCAACATCTTCCAATTGATGTGGAAATAGACGGCAAGAAAGTGGGGCGTCGTTACACGCTTTCTTCTAGCCCATCAAGGCAGGGTCGATATGCCATTTCCGTCAAGCGAATTGCAGGAGGCCGAGTCTCCAATGCATTATTGGACAACTTGCAAGTTGGGGATGTCCTAGAAACAGGAACACCCGATGGCCAATTTCACTTGAAAGAACATAAAGCCCAACCATTATTATTGCTTTCTGCTGGGAGCGGTGTGACGCCAATGCTTTCGATGTTGCGTTATTTAGCCGATCAAAATCAGTTAGATGATGTTGTGTTCTATCATCAATGTCGAAGCGAGATGGATATTCCTTGCAAAGCGGAATTGGAGGCGCTTAAACGTCAGCATCCAGGATTAGATTTGAAAATCAGTTTGACCCAACCAACGATTGATTGGTTTGGTTTAAAAGGTCGCTTAAGCCTTTCTCATATCAAACTCATCAAAGACGTTGAACAGCGGCAAGTGTTTGTATGTGGCCCGGATGGCTTTATGCAAAAGGCGAAGAATCTGCTGTTGAAGAAAGGGTTACCAGAAGACAACTACCATCAGGAAGCCTTCGGTATTGCGGCAATGGCAGCGAGACCGGAAAAGAGGGTAGGGATTGAATTTAATGGTTTTAAACTGTTCGGCAACAATCAACAAACGTTACTGGAACAGATTGAAAATGCAGGCAAGCGTGTTTCAAATAGCTGCCGAGCGGGTTTATGCGGTGCTTGTAAGGTGCAGTTGGAGTCAGGTAAAGTTGATCATCCTGACGTTCCTGCACTCACCGATGAAGAGCGTGCAATGGGGACGGTTCTAGCTTGTTGCGCGATTCCAGAAACGGACGTCATAGTGACAGGCTAGCGCCTATTAACTAATAAAACGCCGCATAGGGTATGCGGCGTTTTTACCTGAGCGGTACGAAGCGGTTATTCGTAGTAGCACTATTTAGTCATAGATCGTAGGAATCGGTTGACGTTTGTGCTGGGTTGCCTTGTAGATAGAAACCAAACGATCGCTGACTTCTTGTGATACTGGTTTCCCCTCAAGAAAGTCATCAATCTGCTCGTAAGTCAGGCTTAGAGCATCTTCATCTGCTTTTTGCGGAGCAAGTTCTTCTAGGTCCGCTGTTGGGACTTTTTTCACCAGTAATTCAGGTGCACCTAGCGTTGCTGCAACTTCACGAACTTGACGTTTGTTTAGACCAAATAGAGGAGCCATATCACAGGCACCGTCACCAAATTTGGTGTAAAAGCCAGTAATGTTCTCTGCGGAGTGATCGGTACCAATGACCAAACCGCCAACATAACCAGCGATTTCATATTGCGCGATCATGCGAGCACGTGCTTTAACGTTACCTTTTACAAAATCTATTTTTGCTGCATCTGTAGGCAAAAGCCCCGTTCCCTCAAGTGCAACATGAGACGCCGCGTGGAGACCATCAACGCCTTCTTTGATGTTAACGGATACAGAGTGTGTTGGTTGGATGAAAGAGAGCGCCAGTTGCGCTTCATCTTCATCCTTCTGCTCACCGTAAGGCAGTCGAACAGCAATAAACTGATAGTGTTGGTGGCCTGATTCTTCATTCAACTGGTCAACAGCAATTTGTGCTAGGCGGCCACACGTTGTTGAGTCAACACCACCACTGATGCCAAGCACAAGTGACTTACAACCGGCTTCTTGAAGCTTACGCTTAATAAAAGCGACACGGCGCTCAATTTCGAAATGCGGGTCAATTGATGGCAATACACGCATTTCATCGCGGATGGACTGTTCCATTTAAGGTTCCTTTTCCTGCAAATATGTCAGACACCAAAATCCATTTTAATAGATTTTACAACGGCAGGCGTTTATCGTTCACAAATGGCGCAAAACCATTCAATTGATGTTCATAAACGTCGCTTTGGTGTCAAAAGCTTTAAAGATTTGTAGTATCATACCGAATTCATCGAATTAGAAAACACCCTTCAACCAGGTAATCACCGGATATGAAAAAAATCGCCGTTTTTGGCAGCGCATTTAACCCGCCTAGCTTAGGACACAAGAGCGTAATCGAGTCACTGAGCCACTTTGATCTTGTGTTGCTAGAGCCCAGTATTGCACACGCTTGGGGCAAAAATATGTTGGATTACCCAATACGGTGCAAACTGGTCGATGCTTTTATTGAGGACATGGGGCTTTCTAATGTTCAACGATCAGATTTAGAGCAAACTTTGTACCAGCCTGGGCAACGTGTGACGACATTTTCGTTATTAGAAAAAATTCAAGAAACTCATGAGCAAGCCGATATAACTTTTGTTATCGGTCCTGATAATTTCTTCAATTTTGCTAAATTTTATAAAGCAGAAGAGATTATGGGGCGTTGGTCTGTTATGGCGTGTCCAGAAAAGATAAAAATCAGAAGTACGGACATTCGTAATGCATTGTTGCAGGGCAAAGATATCAGTGCATATACGACCCCAACAGTCAGTGAATTATTGCTAAGCGAAGGCTTATATAAAGAAACATTATCTGGTAACTAAGAGGTCAGATTCTCATGGTCAGAATGGTGGTATTTAGTGCATGCGCGCTGCTTGTGGCCACACAGGCGAGTTCTGCTTGTAACTATTTGTCTGATCGGTCGGTTGTTTTTGTGAATAACACCATGCCTGTTTGCGAAGACGCTTTTGATAGCGTTGGTGTGCTCAGTGTCGATACGCTCAGTTGGTATGAAGAGATAAAAGTGACGGATGAGCTAACTGATAACTATTGGGATGAGTGGGCGATTAAATCGCTAGATACGCCATTACTCACGAAAAACCATAAAAACAATTACTTTGGTTTAGGTGTCTGGATGCCAGAAGAGTTGCAAGGCGATGAAAATAAAATGACCACAGAGGAATGGCTACGCAGCCATGGCTTGATGTTTAGTGTTGGTTTTGGTGATAAAAATGATGGCGAACCACGGATGCGTTTTGATTATCGCTGGCACGAGTATTACGACGCGGACTGGATGATGCAAATCGAAGTGCCGTTCTAACCCACGTTAACTGATTGAAGGGCTCACATTATGTACGCCCTTTTTGTAATTCTGTTCGACAATGAACGGTAAAACCTAGAGTACTTCTCCAAACACCAAGTAGCATAACTGCTCATATTCTTCTTCATTGCCCGCAAATAATTGCTCGACAATATCTGCTTGCTTTAAGCCAGATAGTTTCATTTTTCTAGCTTCACGAAGTGTTAACACTAGGCACAACTCTCTTGAAATGCGCTCCTCACTCCCTGGCTTCCACTGATTAATGGAAGTGGTTAGAGGGGAGGTGTTCAAGCTAGGTTTTAGGGTAAGCGCCTCATGTTTAACAACGGTCAATAAATCAAGTTGATATGTACTACGTTCTTTCGTAGTGGAGAGTTTTTCCGCGAGGGCTTTCAATAATACCGAAGGCGTTACAAAACCCGCTTGGTGTGCGAATGAGTCTTTCAAGCGGACAGAGAAATCACAGCGATTGACACGAGTGTTAGGTAAAAAAGTGAGGGAGCTCAAACATCCCTGTGGAATCCAAAAATATTGACCCGGTTCGATGGCATACTCCTGCCTACCCAATTTTATGATCGCCAAACCTTCTACAACAGATAGCAAACTGTGTTTGAGCGCATTTTTACGTGCTGTTACATGCAGAAAAGGGAAGTGAGCGTCGTGAAATTCAATTGCGTAGTTCATTATGAATACCAGAGTTTTTGGGCCGCTAAGAGTACCGCTAAAGCATTTGAATGCCAACCGGGTAACAGATTTTTTTGACAAGTTAAATTGTAATACGACTGGTATGACCATGTTAAAAGTATGGGTTGAACTGCTGCGGCGTGGCAAAACAATGCGTAGAATGTGCCAGCTTTTTTTGAAATGAAATGAAATAAATAATGACAACCAATACCGATCCCTATATTGAAATTCGTCCATACAATGACGAAGAGATTCCAGCGGCGCTAGACCGTCTGATCCAAGACGATGAATTCATCAGTGCAATTTTAAAGCACCGCTTTGCGAATAAAGCTGGTTGGTTTAAAGCATTGATGAGCCCAGTTATCCGCCTCTACTTAAAAGCGAAGTGGAGTAAACTGAAGTCGGTGGAGGCCATTCAGTTAGAAGTAAAGAAATATCTTCGAGATACCTTAGATGCGACAACGGATGGCGTGACCTTTTCTGGCTTAGATAAGTTAGACAAAAATACGTCTTACCTCTTTATTTCTAACCACCGTGATATTGCGATGGACCCAGCGCTTGTTAACTATGGTTTACACCAAAATGATCACCGAACGGTACGTATTGCTATTGGTGATAACTTACTTAAGAAGCCATGTGCGACTGAACTGATGAAACTGAATAAAAGTTTCATCGTCAAACGTTCGGCAAGAGCGCCACGAGAGATGATGAAGGCCCTAGGGCAACTCTCTAGCTACATCAAACACTCTCTGGATACAGGGAACTCAATTTGGATTGCTCAAAAAGAAGGCCGCGCGAAAGATGGGAACGACTTTACCGATCCAGCGATTCTCAAAATGTTTCATGTGGAAGGCCGAAAACATAAAATTAGCTTTGGTGAGTATACGCGTTCTTTGAAAATTGTTCCTGTTTCTATCTCGTACCAAAACGATCCTTGTGATATCGCCAAGGCTAAAGAGTTGTATGAGAAAGCAGAGAATGGTCGCTATGAAAAAGGCGAATTTGAAGACATTGAGAGCATCATCCAAGGAATCATAGGCTACAAAGGTAAAGTGCACGTTTCTTTTGGGGATGTCATTGACCAAGAGTTTGAAACGCCAGATGCCTTGGCGGCAGAAATCGATCGTCAAATCCATCACAACTACCGTGTGTTCCCAATCAATCTGCTAGCCGCAGGGCGTGAAGATGAGAGCATTACCGACTCTGTGAGAGCTCAACTGGCTGAGAAGTTAGAGAAATTACCGACTGGCGCGCAAACCTATTTGGTTGCGAGCTATGCGAATCCGGTAAACAATCAGGAATAGTCAACGCGGAACTCCGATCCGTGGCAGTGAAGCAGTGAGAGGCGAAGTCTAAATAGGGTTTATCTGTTGATTCTATACTCGTTTCTCACCTTAATTCTTTACTACGGCGCGACAGCGCCACCTAGTGTTAGGTTGCGAGGCCATTTTGATATTTTGTTTCCACCTAAAAAGATATTCCCTTTAACGGTCATCATATCTGGAAATTGAGTAAGTGAAGAACCACCAATATAGAGGTTTCCATCCACGATTAACCCTTCTGGTAATGCCGTTAATGGTGTACGAATGACACTCAAGTCTCCTTTCACTCGTAGCCTTGCAGGGAGACTTTTTAGGGGAGTATCTGTTAAATTTAAGTACCCACCCAGTTTAATCCCTATAGGCCAACGCTCAATTTTACTGCCCAATAAATCGGCATAACCTTTTATCTTTGTGCCGGGGCTGATGGTTTTCAATGCACTATGCTTCGCTTCTAAATTACCACTGACATCTAGCGCTTTAGGTAACTTAGTGATGGGGGTTTGTGAGATATTCAAGTTACCCTTCACCGCTAAGCCATCGGGCAACTGACGATAGGGTTTATTCCTCAGGTCAAGGTTGCCATAGTTATCGGTATGACCAAATTTGGAATAGTAGTCGAGTTCATAGGCGGTAGGTGAACCACTGACAGCCATTAATGTTAATAATAATGGGACAACACGCATCGTCGACACTTCTAAATTTAAAAACATGAAAAGCATAGCGTAAAGCAACTTGCGCATCTAGAGCCTGACTTACCAATAGTATGAGATGCTGCCAAGAACATAAAAGATCTACCTGCTAGTATGCTTAAATCTATTTGAGGAGATATGCATGAATTTGAAATCGATTTTAATAATGATCATGAGCTTGGCGTCGTTGTCGGTTTCTGATGCAGTGGTGGCAAAGTCTTATAGTACACCAGAGCTGGGAGCCTTCATCGCAGCGGATGGCAAGGTCGGACAGCGTATTTGTTACTATGATGATAAAGCTTATACCGAGGGGGCGATGCTTAAAGTCGACAATGTACTTTTGGTTTGTGCGGAGGCCAATGATTTTGAATCCAATGGTGCACTTAAGTGGGTCATACTTAAGAAACAACCGTGAGGCGGTACTCACCGAAGTTAAAAAAGCGAGCGAGTGCTCGCTTTTATCCATGACTAGCGCATTAGAGAGCGAGTCTTTAGTTCAAAGATTAGCTTTTCAGCGCTGACTTCAAACTTGAATCGAGCGGTTAGCTCTTTTGATTCTTCAGTCAGTTCAGATGTGTTGTATTCAACATCTGCACATACTGATTTAGCCAATTCAACGTATTTTTCTAACTCTGCTTCCAATGTTGCTTTTGACTCTGCGAAAATCGTTACGTCAGCAACATCGTCGCCTTCTTTGATGATAAAGCCCATCTCGCCAGCACAACCACAAGCTTCACATACTTGATTTTGTTCTAATTCGATACTCATAACAAATCCTCATGTAAATACTGTGGGTATTCTATCAGGTATTTGATCTGTATCTACAAAAATGAACGTTTTTGGACAAAAATAGAACAGCATGTTATGTTGTTAATCAAAAGTAATAGGCTATGTTTCGATGCTTATAGGAAAATAGTGTGATGCCTGTCAATGTTTAAAAGCAATTAACCAACATATTAGAGAGATTTTCGTTTGATTGGTTGAACTGGAATTCAATTTATAAGACTATTTCCGATTGATTGTTTTTATACAATTATCACTCTTAATCTTAACATAGTTTTGATGAATGATTTGGTGTAAAGTTTTGATGGGATGAATTTTTACCATGTTTTTAGTCACATATAGTGATAGTCCTATTACTATGGTTCGCACTGGAATACAGTGCAAATGGGGTATGTTGGTTCCTAATATAAGATTAGGGGCGCGAAGTAGATACTGTTAAGGGTGATTTTCATTCTAGCTTCATCGAAAAGTGAGTTAGATGGATTTATGAAGAGAAGAGCTTAGAATATGCCAAAGCGTAGTAAAGAAGATACCGAAATTACTATTCAGAAGATTATGGATGCCGTTGTTGATCAACTTTTAAGACTTGGTTACGACAAAATGTCTTACACAACGTTGAGTCAGCAGACGGGGGTATCACGTACGGGTATTAGCCACCATTTCCCTAAGAAAACGGATTTTACCGCGGCACTCGATGGTCGTATCTTTAAAATGTTCGTCGATCATTTGGAGTTTGATAAAGGCTTAGAGGTGTTTTCTCAGAGCTGGATTAAGGCTCTTGATGATTCAGAATTTTTGGCGATCTTACGCCTATTATTCCATCATATTGTTACTTCAGAAAATGCTCATGAGTTTGCTGCTAATGGTATAGACCGTTTGTACAAAATGGCAGAAAGTCAATTTGGAGACGGCAGCGCGAGAGAAATTGAGTGGTTGCTTGGCCGATCATTGATTCAAATGAGCAAGTAACTCAAACACCATAGACCAACCCCGCAACGATGCGGGGCTTCTTTTTTCTTTTCGTTAAAACCTTTCGGGTGTATCAGGTGATAATGTCCTTGATTTGTCCTCCTCCAACATGGCCACAAAATAGTTGTAATCATTAGGTGTAACGCGAAATAATGAATGTGGAAGGGAAGTTAAGTCACTCGGGTATATACGGATTTCTTTTGATCTTGGAACAAAAGCATGAGACCCATAAGTAAGGAACTAGCCGAGATTTGCTACCCATTCATTTATGAAGCCAGCCCAGTGTGTGACTGTGAAATTGCTGCTGATGAGCTATGCAGCCGCATTGGGTTAGTACTAACGATGGAGTTGGATGATTTTAGTCGCAATATCCTGACTTGATTACAGCCTAACGTGTATCACATATTAATGACCTTTATCAGGTTGCAGAGACGGAGTTTGTGTCTCGCAGCTACACAATGCCAAAGAAGTAAACTAAGAAGCCATGGCTTTGGCTTCTAACTCTTTTGCCCCTCGAAGCATGGCTTCCACCAGTTCACCTGCGTTGAATTTCTCAAGTGCCTCGTGTGCACCGACTTGGTGAGCGCGATCAACACAAATCTCACTCGACAGGGAAGTGTGAAGAATACGGTAAGAGTGGTTCAGCGCGGCATCATTTTGAACTTCAAAGGCAAGCTCGTATCCGTCTAAGCCAGGCATTTCAATATCGCTGACCAACAAGTCGATAGGACGATTAGCGGCGGCATCATGTTTCATCAATGCCAATGCATCAGTTCCGTTTTTACAGATTTGGTAAGGAATGTTGATGCTATCTAACGCATCACAGAGCTGTTTTCGTGCGATGGCGGAATCATCAACCAGTAAGATATTCAATGCTTTCAATCGCTCGCGCTCAATGTCCGTTAGCATTGGAATTTTCGCATTTTCATACTGTGGATAGATTTTTGAAAGTAGCAGTTCGACATCCAACATCTGAACAATGTTATCTTCATAACGAGTGATACCCGTAACAAAGATATTGTTACCAGCGCTTTCTGGCGGCGTTTCAATTGTTTTCCAGTCGCATTCGATGATTTTTTCAATGCCACGAACCATGAAGGCGACGACGGTTCTTAGGCAGTCGGTCACAATCAAGTAGCAGTCTTGGTACTCTTCTTCGTGCATAGGGCGAAAACCAATCGCTGCCGCCATGTCGATCACGGGGACGGTTAAATTACGAATCGTAACGGTCCCGATTACGTGATAATGTGAATAAGGAATTTTAGTCGTAGGCAGATAAGGAACAATTTCACGAACTTTTAGGGTGCCTATTGCAAAGTGCTGTTGCAGGGTGAGTTTAAATACCAGCATTCCCTGTGATTGATTCGCTTTGCTAATGACTTTAGTCATAAAATATCCTTATCTATACTGCTGATTTATGACGCTAATCTAATCTTATAAGGCGACAGCTTCAACCGTTTAGCAGAGAAAAGTTAGCTTTTGAAGCAATCTTCCTAATTTGAGTGGATATCGTGTGAATGGCCACACAGTATTTCACTAAATTATCAGTTTTTCCTTGCTCATTTTTCGCTCCAAAATAGAGCTGTATGTGAGAAATTATTGGCGATATCAGGTCAATTCGGTAAACTTGCTCGATCCGAACAGTGAGAGACAGGCACATGGCAAATACAGCAGCGGCTTTGCACATTCTTGTGAAGCATAAAGAACAAGCTGAAGACATCATTGCGCAACTTAAAAAAGGCGCTAAATTCCAGGCGTTAGCAAAGAAATACTCGACTTGCCCATCTGGTAAACGTGGTGGCGACCTAGGTGAGTTTCGACGTGGTCAAATGGTGCCACAGTTCGATAAAGTTTGTTTTTCCGGTGAAGTGCTAACGCCACACCTTGTGAAGACCAAATTTGGTTGGCACGTCGTTAAGGTCTTGTACCGTACCTAATAAAAAATAGCGCGTTTATCGCGCTATTTTTGTATTTACCGCCCTTTATTCGCGCTCCTCTCGTTATCTTTTCGAGCCTTTGTCGACTTTCCTATCTATTTATAAATTGCACCGATCGTGATGTAAGTAACAGTTTTGCTTTCTTAAATGTTTGTTACATAGCGAGTGATTTCTCCATTGCTACATTCTTCTTGAGCTAAGGCGTATTAGTGAGAATGGAGGCTGGGCAGAAGATGTCATCTTTAAAAGTGACTATAAAACAGGGGTTTATGCACTGGTTTTTTGTAGTTTTGATGATGGTTTGGGCGCTAACATAGCTTATTAAACCTTTACAGGGGATGAGCTACGCCCTGTTTTTCCCCCTAGCAGAAACGCAAAAGGGGTGAGGGAGGCGCGTCAATAGTTCTTATAATTTTGGCTATTGGATTCGCTCACGATGAATTCGAGTAACAATGGGTGAGCGAACGCGACGAGGAGAGAAACATGAGTGGCTTACAGGACACACAATCAACGGGTGCCAATGTTATCTTGCATGCTTTTGATTGGAAGTATGTTGACATTGCCCAACGCGCAGCGGAGATCAGCGAGCTAGGTTATGGCTCGGTATTGGTTTCACCACCAATGAAAAGCGCACAAGACGAACGCTGGTGGCAGCGTTACCAACCTCAAGACTATCGTGTTATCGACAATGCGCTCGGTAATACCACAGATTTTAAAAGCATGGTTGAAGCGCTCGACCGTGCAGGCGTATTAGTTTATGCCGATGTCGTTTTTAATCACATGGCAAACGAAGCACATCTACGCTCGGACCTACAATATCCGCGCCAATCAGTGATGGATGACTACCAGAAAAATACGGACAAGTATCAAGACCTGATTCTATTTGGTGACTTATCTGAGCCGCTGTTTGATGAAAATGATTTTGTTGAAGCCTTTGGTATCACAGATTGGAAAGACAAGTGGGAAGTGCAGAACGGACGAATTACCGGAGGCCCGACTGATCCTGGCTTGCCGACACTTCGAGTTTGTGACGACGTCGTTAAACAGCAGCGTGCTTATCTTAACGCATTAAAAGTACTCGGTGTGAAAGGCTTCCGTATTGATGCGGCTAAACACATGACTTTGGAACATCTAAAGCGGGTTTGGACCGAAGACATTACCCATGATATCCATATTTTCGGTGAAATCATTACTGATGGTGGGGCTACAGAAGAAGAGTACGAACTGTTTCTTGAGCCATATTTGAAAGAGACGCGTTTGGGAGCCTACGATTTCCCTTTGTTCTCAACCATCTTTAAGGCGTTCTCCAAGAAGGGCAGCTTCAAATCTTTGATTGACCCTTATTGTTTTGGTCAGGCGTTATCGAATGGTCGGGCAATTACGTTCGCCATTACCCATGACATCCCGAACAACGATGTGTTCTTGGACTTGATCATGGATGAAGAGGACGAGTGGTTAGCGTATGCCTATATTCTTGGTCGTGATGGCGGTGTGCCGCTGATTTACACCGACCTCGATACTAGCGGTATTAAAGGAAAAGATGGCAAACCAAGATGGAAGAATACGTGGAAAGACTCAAGAATGGCGAAGATGATCGCGTTTCATAACCGAGTTCATGGTGAGCCGATGATGGTGCTAGAAGGCAACGATGATATGTTAGTACTTCAACGGGGTGAGAAGGGAATTTTGGTGTTGAATAAATCTGCTCGACCTCAATCGTTGTTGCTGCAAGGAGGCAACGATCTAGTCGATATGATATCCAACTTGAAGGTAGCTAGTGGGCAAGAGGTGAAGGTTGCAGCTAAATCCGCCATGCTTTTAGTGTCTGAATAATATGTGTTTAAAAAGCGACTAAATGCCGAGTATGGTATTTAGTCGCGTCGTGTTCACCGCTTTACCATGAGCATTACTAAGGAGCTGATTTAATCAACTCAAAACCAGTCTTAGTGAAATATCACCATCGTCTAACACGCCATCTTCAACAAAACCAAAATTTCGGTAGAGCTTTCTAGCTTGTTGATTGGACGGCTTATGCATAGTGAGAAGGGTTTTCCACCGAGATCCTTTATTTCTTCAACAAGAAGGTTGAGTACTTGTGTTCCATAGCCTTTATTTTGATGATCTTTATCGATCATAAAACGGAACAGCCAGTAGATAGAATAATCCAGTGGCTCATCTTCATGACAAAACGCCAATAGACCAATAACCGTCTCTTGTTCATAAATCACTTTCAACTGGTAATCGATTTCGAAGTGAGACTGGGCAATCGTAATGGCATTGGACGCGAGGCTATCTTCCTGTTTTGGATGCAAATTGAGCCGGATGCAATCCAAGTAGTTTTCTTTGGTTAGCTCTCTAAGTGAGATCATAAAAACGTCGTTCCTCCTTCCCAGTATTCCCATACCTAATGATGGGTATCGCAATTGGCTCTTTCATCTACGGTTTCATTCCGACTGATCTGATCGTAGAGTACGCAGGTGAAGCTAAGTGGTACGCGATTCCAGTTGCCGCTGTGGTTGGCATTCCATTGTACATTCGAGCAGAAGCGGTGATTCCACTAAGTGCGGCGCTAGTACAAAAAGGCATGGCGTTGGGCTCAGTCATGGCGCTTATCATTGGTAGCGCGGGCGCAAGTCTTACAGAAGTGATTTTGCTAAAATCTATCTTTAAGAACCAAATGATTGCGGCGTTTCTATTCGTGATTCTAAGCATGGCGATTAGTGCAGGATACCTATACACCTTTATTTTTGCTTAAAAGAATAAAGCTGAATACGCACGATTGCTTTCAAACAAAAATCCCCGAGCCTAGACTCAGGGATTTGTTTATTCCTTGTGGCTCATTAACTTCACATTCACAGTGTATTTCAAACTCGTGAGACGGTAAGAACAAAACGCATACTGTTTGATCGTTGTTCGATAATTTAGTTGCGGTTTTTTTAATCAAGATCAATCTTCAGCGTAATTTAATCTTTGGATCACATGCCTTCATCTATACTTCTAAAAGGTAGCCCATTGGAGGATCAAGGAGGCACCATGATTACCGTGCATCGTGAATACAGTTTGAAGAATAGCCTAGACTTGCATGCTAGCGTTGAAGTCAATCCAGTTGGAATGTTGGAAGTCGATATCATTGAGCTGGGTGAGCATCATACGACGGATTTTGGTGACTTGTCTTTTGAAAGTCGTGGTAGCGAAACCAAAGTGTGTGGGAAAGAAGGCAACGTGCCGTGGCAATTCAACCTTGCGAAAAAAGATGCGTTGGAGCTTTCTCACCTAGTTGATGAAGCCAATGAAGAATATGAGACCTTAATGAGTGATCTTATGTAACTTCAGTTGATGCTTAGACGAGAAAAAACCTCCCGCGGGAGGTTTTCATTTTATGGGGGGGCTTCTGTTGGAGTCGGCAAATCTGGAACGTTTTCACCATCAAACTTGTCTGCGTAGCTCTTCGGTGGTGGTGTCCAACCTCGTTCTGATCGCGAGAGTTTATCGTGCCGGTCTTTTCGCATCTCTTCGGCCATTTTCTCTTCTAGGTGAATAAACAGCTGAAGGAAGTTATTGTCATAGCGCTCACCTTTTGAATCATCGGCCCATGCTTCGTACAGAATATTGGATTTTCTATCTTCGACACGCTTATAAGTGGTTTTTTGTTGTTCAACAAAGAACGGATGAATACCAAGCAGCTTCATCGCATGACCACCAACTTCTAATGCAGAGTGGTAAGTCTCTGATTCTATAATATCCGCTCCTGCCTGACGGAGACGGTAGCCATGACCGCGGTCGAATGCACGTGCGATGATTTTCACCTGAGGGTAAGTGTGTTTGATGTATTTCACCAATTCGACACTTGATTCTTGGTTATCAATCGCGACAACAATTGCCGAGGCCTGTTTAATGCCAGCGGTATGAAGCATATCGGGACGCGTTGCATCACCAAAGTAAGCACGGGTGCCAATTTGGCGCATGTTGTCAATTTGGCTCGCTTGGTGATCCAGAACGACGGTCTTTACACCATTGGATACTAAGAGACGGTTGATGATCTGACCAAAACGACCAATACCCGCGATGATAACCGTGCCTTGCTCTTCAATAGTATCGATTTCACGTTCGTTCGATTCACTTTGATGGCGAGGAAGAATCACTCTATCAAACAGAATAAATAACCCCGGAGTAAGGAACATCGAGATAGCCACGACGAGGGCTAATGTTTGAGATAGCTCGAATGGAATAACGTGGTTTTGTACTGAGAAACTTAATAGCACAAAACCGAATTCACCCGCTTGCGCTAAGCTCAACGCGAACAACCAACGGTTGCTCCCTTTAATGCGAAATATAAACGCTAAAATGAGCAAAATGGACGCTTTTAGTAGCATGACGCCGAGCGTGAGAGCGATGATTAAACCGAAGTCACTAAATAGGACAGAGAAATCGATGCCTGCACCAACCGTGATAAAGAACAGGCCGAGCAACAAGCCCTTAAAGGGTTCAATATTTGACTCAAGCTCATGGCGGAATTCACTATTTGCCAAGACGACACCTGCGAGGAAAGTTCCCAAAGCCGGTGATAGACCAACTAAACTCATCAGGGCAGCAATACCGATCACCAGCATCAACGCTGTAGCCGTGAATATCTCACGCAGACCTGAGCTTGCGACATAGCGGAATAATTGGCGACTCAGGAAATGGCCGCCAACGACCACGAGAGCAATCGAAGCGGTAATCGCTAAGCCATATGTCCAACCAGGCAATCCAGCGACCAAGCTTAACTCTTCATGATGCTCTGCCGCCGTTTGCGCAGCGGATTGTGCTTGCTCTACTAATTCGGGCAATGCTAGGAGGGGGATAAAGGCTAGCATTGGAATGACGGCGATATCCTGGAAAAGAAGTACAGAGAACGCGTTCTGACCACCTTCTGTTTTGGTCAACCTTTTTTCGCTGAAGGTTTGTAGCACAATGGCGGTTGAAGATAAGGCGAAAATCAAGCCGATGGCTAAAGCAACGGTCCAAGGCTGCCCAACATAAAGCGCAATCCCCATGATCACAGCAGCAGTACCACCAACTTGCAAACCACCTAAGCCCATTAGACGATTGCGCATTGCCCAGAGCATTTTGGGCTCTAGTTCCAAACCGACGAGAAATAACATCATCACCACACCGAACTCAGCGAAGTGCTGAATGGTGGTGGTCTCTTTGCCGACTAGACCAATGATGGGGCCAATAATCACACCGGCAATTAAGTAGCCGAGTACAGACCCCAACCCCAAGCGCTTCGCTAAAGGAACGGCAATCACTGCCGCTATTAGGTAGATAAAAGCTTGTAAGAAAACCCCAGTCATGATGCTCCCTTAATCAGTTCTGGTAAGGCGCTGTTGAGCTTAATGAGTGATGCTGCTGCTTTGATATTGAGTTTGTCTTCGACTAACGCGGTGAGCAGAGTCCGGTAGCGTTCAAGATGATGGGGGATTCGACCTTCTTCTAGCGCGGTGCGAGAACCAAACAAAGCAAGAGGGGCAATATAGTTCATTCCGGTTAGTGAAGACATTTGTTCGATAGGTGCAAGTAGCTCCCGAATGGTAAAGTGGTTGTAGCCTTCGGCTTTGTAGGCTTCTTCTTTACCGCCCGCAGAAAGCACGCATAGCATCGTTTTTCCCCGCAATTCTGTACCTTCTGTGCCATAAGCAAAACCGTATTCAAGCACAAGATCCTGCCACTCTTTTAAGATAGAAGGGGTGGAGTACCAATAGAGAGGAAACTGAAAAATCACCACATCATGATCGCATAAGCGTTGTTGTTCTCGGTCGATATTAATATTGAAATGAGGATACTCACTGTACAGATCGACGCACGTCACTCCTTCAATTTCTTGGGCGGCTTTGAACATAGGGGCGTTCACTTCGGAGCGGTGTTGGGAAGGATGCGCAAAGAGAATGAGTACTTTTTTATTTATCATAGAAATCCTTGCTGTGTGCCCAAACTATTTTTGGTATAAGAATGAGAGACTTTAATGATTGTAACAAACTGTAACTCATATCTCATTCGCTCGCCAGCATCGCCCACATAGAAACCGTGTTAGGCGTCAACTATGAGATCAGTCACTCCCCGAAAGAGCTTTTGACCAAAGCTATTGTTCAGGATGCATTTTGCGCTTATGTACGTAAGGATCATCCGCTAAAAGGTGGACGCTTACAGATTACGGATTGTGAGAACTTAGAGTTCGCCACCATCATTGCAGCCGACTGGAACTCCAACGTTTCATTTGCGAAAAATTATAAAGGTCAAAGGTGTAGAGCCTAACATTGCTTTCGTTGTGAACTGCCTTTCGCCATTGTGGATGTAGTCGAAAACTCGGATATGGTATTTCCTGCCTCAAAGACGCTGAATGCCGAGAAACTTTCTTATCTATGTCGGATCGAATTCAAGTACGGTGGGATGGTTATTAAGCCCGCCTTGCAGGCTTGCTATCATCACAAAAATCTGAGCAATGTCACAGTGCATTGGTTACGCGGTATCGTTACAGAGATTATCAAAAACAACTTAGACTCGAGAACTCACCATTAATAACCACCGGTTATTACCCCATTTACTTGGGTTTATTAATAAACCGTCGTTAATGGCGGGTTACCTATTACCGGAATAACCCTCTAAGCCATTTGCTGAGAGGGTCACTATACCGAAACAATCTCAAGGTACTTGGTTATAGATTATCGTTTGATGTTGTAGCGAGCCATTGTGGCTTCTTCTGTCGATACGACGGTTTTACCAATCGGTGCGAGAGAAATGACCGCCAGTTTTAGGTGTTGAAGTGCAAACGGAATACCGATGATCGTTACAAAGCATGCCACGGCAGAAAGTACATGACCGATTGCTAACCAGATACCCGCAAACACAAACCAAATCACATTACCGATCACCCCGAGCGGGCTAGTGCCGATGTCCATCTCGTTCGTGAGTTCATCTCGTGAAACGGCTTCTTTGCCGAATGGGAAAAACGAGAAGTTACCCATTACGAAGCAAGCGCGTCCCCATGGAATGCCGATGATACTGATGAATGCCAGTAGCCCGAAGAACCACCATAGCAAACCCATGAATACGCCACCGAATACAAACCAGATGATGTTGCCGAGTGTTCTCATTTAAAACCCTTTTGATTTATAGCGTTAAGTTAAGTATGTCATATAAACATTAACCGAGGATGAATAATTGCAATGAGATTGCACTATTGATATCCAGCATGTCCAAGTTCAGGTTACTTGGGAATAGCACATTGGAGCGTTGAAACGACAGATAAAAAAGGCTCTCAACGTGTATTGAGAGCCTTCAATACTTAGGCCTTAACCATAGTTAAACGCGGTACAGGTTTGTCATTAATCGGCAGGTGAATCAGTGCGGCGATCAACGCAAGAACCACGGTAGACCACCAGATAGGCTCGTATGAGCCGTAGTAATCGTAAATTCGGCCGCCCACCCAAGCTCCCAAGAAACTGCCGACCTGGTGAGTGAAGAACACCAGACCATAAAGGGTCGATAGGTAACGTGAGCCGAAGATTTGGCGAACCAGGCCAGAAGTCAGCGGCACTGTCCCAAGCCAGCAGAAACCGATTGCGCCACCAAAAATAGCTGCCGTCTGTTCAGTGACAGGTAGCGTCACAAAAGCGGCAATCACAATGGTGCGCATCAAGTACAGTGCTGACATTACGTGGCGTTTGTTAAAGCGATCACCCATTACCCCCCAGAAATAGGAGCCAAAGATATTGAAGATACCAACGTAAGCTAATGCCATTGCTGCAGTTGACGCTGGTAAGTTCTTATCTGCTAAATAACTAGGTAGGTGAGTGGCAATAAACATCACGTGGAAACCACACACAAAAAATCCGGCATGAATCAACCAGTAACCTTTATGAGCAAAGGCTTCTTTCAATGCTTCTTTCAGTGTTTGATTGTCTTCTGGTGCATTGGTAGCGGCATTGGCTTTTGGCTTTGCCGTCCTCATGAATAGGGCAAACACCACCATAAAGCTACATAGCACAGCGAATGCTTGCATTGCCCCTTGCCAGCCAAAGTCGCTCATTAGTGTCTGTGCGCCTGGGATCATGGCAAACATACCAAATGAACCAGCGGCCGTGGTTAAACCGAATGCTTTTGCAGCATGCTCTGCTGGTACGACTTTCGCGACGGCACCCAGAACGATCACGTAGCTGGTGGCACTCAGACCAAGACCAACAAGTACACCCAGTGATAGGTACATCATGGTTGGTGCAACGGCCATCGATGTCAGAAACAGTCCCAAAGCGTAAGAGATGGCACCTAAAATGATAATACGCTTTGCTCCCCAACGGTCGGCTGCCATACCCACAAAAGGCTGGAAAACACCAAACAATAGGTTTTGCAATGCTATCGCAAAGCTAAAGAACTCACGCCCGGTTTGAAAGTAGTCGGAAATTGGCATCATAAAAATGCCAAATGATTGTCTGATCCCTAGACAGATAATTAGAATCCCTATTCCCAGCCAAACTAGGAGTGGAAACCGGAAAATACTCATAAATTGCTCTTATTAATGATGGTGGTGATGAGAGTGTTCTTTATTGTCACCTGTAGTTTGGTGACAGCCACTGTTAATGGCTTGTGCTGCCAGAATTTCCAATAACTTAGGAGAGTTATGGACAATGATTAATGACAAGCACAACATGACCGATATCCTCAGCACCTGAGCGAAAATGGATTGAGAAAAAAGCATGCATTGTGCGCTCACGTAAAAAAATGAGCGCGAAGTGTAGTGATAAACCAGTAATGACGCAAATGACAAAAAGTGGAATAGGTTATGCGTTTAATGCATGTGTAAGGGAGGGAGAAGCGTTTTTTTGGAGTTTGCGTATGGCTATTGAACAATCATCGATTTGAGATTCATCTTTTATCACGTAAAATAGCGCAGGTTTGCTTCGTATAACCCCAATAATATGGATTGGGGATCTCTACCAGTTCCCGCAAAGTGCTGATTACGAAGAGTTGAGGTCACAGTGGATCTTACTCTTTGTAATGGCGTTCGATTTTTTCCAATCACTATCTATTCTTAGAGTAATTGCATCCACAAAACATAACTAAATAGGTGGAATATGAATGCATTTATTCAAGGGCTTCCAAAAGTAGAGCTGCACTTACACATTGAAGGTTCGTTAGAACCGGAGCTGCTGTTTGAACTTGCAAAACGAAACAACATCGACATTCCATATGACTCTCCAGAGACATTACGCCGCGCTTACGAATTTGAGGATTTACAGTCTTTCCTCGATATCTATTATCAAGGCGCGAACGCGCTGCGAACCGAACAAGATTTTTATGATCTCACTTGGGCATATTTAGAACGATGTAAAGCGGACAATGTCATCCATACCGAGATCTTCTTTGACCCGCAAACGCATACCGACCGAGGCATTGATTTTGATACTGTTATTAATGGCATATACCGAGCCATGCAAGACGGTCACGATAAGCTTGGTATCACTTCGCAGATCATCGCGTGCTTCTTGCGCCACCTTTCAGAAGAAAGCGCCTTTGAAACGTTGCAATCCGTCCTGAATCATCAAGATAAAATTATTGGTGTGGGGTTGGATTCTTCTGAGCAGGGGCACCCTCCAGAGAAGTTTAAGCATGTGTTCCAGCAAGCCAAAGTGGCGGGTTTACTAACCGTTGCGCACGCAGGGGAAGAAGGGCCAGCGCAGAACATTATTGATGCGATAGAAATGCTTGGCGTTAACCGTGTCGATCATGGTGTTCGCTGCGTAGAAGATGCGTCTTTGGTAGAAAGATTGATTGAGAGCAAAATGCCATTAACGGTGTGCCCACTTTCCAATATTAAATTGTGCGTGTTTGATAACATGGCGCAGCATAATATCGTCGAGCTACTTCGTAAAGGTGTGGCAGTCACGATCAATTCAGATGACCCCGCTTACTTTGGCGGCTATATGACAGACAATTTCTTAGCGGTGAGTAACGCTCACTCGATGAGCAAACAGGAGTTGGCTCAGTTCACTATTAACGCCATCAATGCAAGTTTCATCAGCGATGGATTAAAAACAGAGTATCGTGCGCAGGTAGAAGATTATCTGACTGCTTACCAGTAGGAAAAGGCAGACAGTGAAAGGGCTAGTTTGTTAGCCCTTTTTCAAGTGCATGATCAATATTATTGCTGACTTGCGTCAAGGTACGCCTTGGAAGACATATTTGTCCAAGCCCGTACTTTGGTTAAATACTGTTGCTGCGACTCAATAATCTCTTTGGTTAAAGGATCATTACTGGCTTGTTCTTGGAGCAGATCCTCGGTCGCTTTTTGCATCGCTTGCAGTACTTCTGGTGGGAAGTCTCGGACTTTAATATCAGGGTACTCTGCACTCATTGTTGCCCAGCTATTTGCGTTAGCATCGACTGCTTGGGTATACATATCAAAGGCAGCCACGCGGAACGCAGTTTCCAGAATTGAGCGTAAATCAGCGGGCAGTGTTTCCCATGTTTTCTTATTTACGAGGAACTGGGTTTCAGATCCAGGTTCATGCCACGCGGTGTAATAGTAAGGCGCAATTTTTTGGAACCCCATTCTTAAGTCAAAAGCGGGACCAACCCACTCTAACGCGTCTATCGTTCCTCGTTCTAGCGATGTGTAAAGTTCACCGGGTGCGATATTGGTCGGTTTTGCGCCAACCTTTGCCATTACCTCCCCAGCAAAGCCCGGAATGCGGATCTTCAAGCCTTGCAAATCATCGAGAGAGTGGATCTCTTTCTTAAACCATCCTCCCATTTGGATATCTGAATTACCACCAGGAAACGACAGTAAGTTGTGCGGGGCGTAGACCTTTTCCATCAACTCCATGCCTCCGCCTCGGTAGAACCAAGCGTATTGCTCGGTCGAAATCATGCCAAAGGGCATAGAAGAGAAATAGAGGGTATTGGGCACTTTTCCTTTCCAGTAATACGAGCTTGAGTGACCCAGATCGTATTGGCCTGATTTGACCATATCAAAAATACCTAATGGCGCTTTGTGCTTGTTAGCGGAATCAATACGAATCACCAAGCGTCCATTGGACATCTCTTCGGCTAATTTCGCCATATTTTTGCTGGCATCGCCGAGAATCGGGGTATTTGGTCCCCAAGTTTCTGCGAGTTTAAGTCGGTAAACCTTATCGGCACCGAAAGCGGAAAAAGCACTCAGCATCAAAGGCAGAGTCCAGGCGGTGGTGAGTAGCGAGCGTAATATCGGTTTTGTAGGCAGCATGACAGAATGACTTCCTTATTCTTTTGTTTGTAATGCTTACTAGCTTTTATTTTGTTGATTTTTTAGTCAATCTTATTTTTATGCTTGCATTCACTTGGGCTCAGACGGAAAACCTAAGCAAAATGATGGAACTAGGGGAGCATGCTAGGCGTGCTGCCATCTGAGGATGAGAACGTATGCCGTAGTAGTGATCATGAGAGCATGATCTTCATACCAAAAGTGCAGTGTAGGTCACGGTGATGGGAAACGAAAGTAGTGTTGCCTTTAACCTCCCCCCCCATTTAAAAAAGCGGGGGCTTCGAGGGACAAAGCCCCCAAAAATGAAAAGGCATTAAATTGCAAATAGACGAGTAACGGGTAGAGCGTGAAATATTTGTGAAATTTGCAGGGGAAAAGCACGAATGTTATGCAGTTGAGACAGTTTATAGCTCATGAATCAAGATTGTAGCTAGTGTGGCTAATTTTTAATCAGTGTAAACATAATGCCAGAGACGCGAGAATGAGAGTAGACAAGCGGCCCGTTGGCAGGGGCCGCGATGTGAAACTATGGCTGTTGTTTAGTCGGTGCCAATGCGATTTCACGGATACAGACGTTCTGTGGTTGTTGGTAAGCAAACACAACGGCACGAGCAATGTCATCAGCAGCAAGTACGCCGCCCATGTCTACTTTCCATGCATCGTAACCATCTTTGATGTCTTGAGACGTAGTGTGAGAAAGCAGTTCCGTTTCTACAGCACCCGGTGCGATAGTGGTAACACGAACGTTAGACGCCGCCACTTCTTCACGCACGTTTTCGGAGATAGCGTGCACCGCGAACTTAGTACCACAGTATGCCGCGTGATCTGGGAAGGTTTTCTTACCTGCGATAGAGCTGATATTGATAATCGTACCGCTATTGCGGGCTTTCATCGGAGCAAGAACCGATTGCATGCCGTTTAACAGGCCAAGCACATTCACATCAAACATGCGCTTCCATTCTGAAGCATCCTGAGCATCAATTTGACCAAGTAACATTACACCGGCGTTGTTCACCAACGCATCTGCTGGTCCAAATTTCTCTTCTGCTTTCGCAATAGCGGCTTCAAAAGAAGATTTGTCTGTTACGTCTACTTTCTCACAGAGTGTATTTGGTAAGTTCAGTGCTTCCAAACGTTCTACGCGGCGAGCCAGAAGAAGAAGAGGGTGGCCTTCATCGCTTAAGCGACGTGCGATAGCTTCACCAATACCTGAGCTTGCACCCGTAATTACGATCAGTTTTTTCATCTTTTGTTTCCTTTTTATTCTTGCTTGAAAATCGCTTTGTTTGAAAGCAGTTGTTTCGCTGCAATGTGGGTAATATTAAGGAAATGACATTTGTTGATATATATCACTTTAGCTAAAACACTGTTGTTGGCTGGAAACAATAGCGAATTACCTTGCTTTATAATAGACATAAAAAAGGCGCACGAATGCGCCTGTAGAAGGTTGAATGAAATGTTATGAAGATTCCGCCGCGGTACAGACGACACTGTTGTCACTACCAAAGCCGTTAGGCACATAAGCATCGGCGTATGGATCGTTCTCCCATTCTTCGTCATCAAACAGGTAACGGAATTCAATATTTTGCTCCTTCGGCAAGCGTGTCTTAAATTTAAACTGGCCACTTTTCTTTACGAGTTTCATGGGTTCTGGTTGCCAGTTGTTAAAATCGCCTGCAATTTGAATCGATTGCCACTGATTTTTGTCTAGCTCGAACGTGACTTCGACTTCATCTTTCGTTTTAAAGAATCTCTTTTTAAGCATTAACTCTTCCTTGTTTGTTCAAAAACCGTTCTAACTATTACTCAGGCTTCACAGGAATTTCAAGCCTTATCGAACGGTATTCGATGGAGACTACGGATGAATACGTTTTCTGTATGGGTTGTGGAGTGTCTCACTTGTAAGCAAGAACGGTTTCTGTATGATGAAGACTCACCGTATTTTGAAGATGTTGTATGTTGAGTTTTAACCGCACATTCACAACGACGATGCTTTGCCTGCTAGCCATGCTGCTAACGGGTTTTGCCTCTAGTGTGCGTGCGGCGAAGGTGCAGATAGAGGCACTGTGTGCTCAAGAGCAAAAATTTGATCTTCAGCAGCACCAGAGGGTGAACAAAAGCGATTGTGTTGAATCGCATCACAGTGACCACCTGATGGAGAAAGGACAGCAAGCTCATACAAGCTGCAGTTCTTTATGTATCGTTAAAATGCCTATCAACTTGTTGCATGATGACTTGATGCTGCTGCCCCACCAGCTTGCTCTTATCGATAAATCATCAACGCCGAAAGCCGTGGCCGTGGTTTATAAAACTTACCGCCCTCCAATTGTTTGATTCCCACATTCATCATTCTCCAGTACCGCTGGATTCTTATTAATTAGTGAATATGGCACTCGTGTGTCAGAAGGAATCAAACATGAAAAAACTACTCGCGCTATGCAGCACTCTTTTACTGACATTTACCACTCACGCTGCGCAATTTGAAGAAGGTAAGCATTACAAAGTCTTGGATGTGGAAAAAGCCAGCAAACCCACCGTTACGGAGTTTTTCTCATTTTACTGCCCACACTGTTATAAATTCGAAGCAGTGGTGGAGAACTTAAAATCAGCACTACCAGAAGATGCAAGCTTTGAGAAAGTTCACGTTGCCTTTATGGGCAGTGATATGGCGGTGCCAATGGCAAAATCATATGCAACGATGGTGTCGTTAGGTGTTGAGAAAAGCATGGTTCCGGTTATGTTCGCGCAGATCCACCAAATGCGCCAAGCCCCACGCGATGAAGTCGAACTAAAGCAGATCTTTGTCGATAATGGTGTGGATGCGAAGAAGTTTGACGCGGCATACAATAGCTTTGCTGTAAACTCGATGCAAAAGCAGTTCGATAAGAAATTTGAAGAGAGTACTCTGACAGGGGTACCTGGTGTATTAGTGAATAACAAGTACATTGTGCTTGCGAACGAGATCCGCAGTTACGATGAGTACAATGAGTTGGTGAACTACTTACTTACCCTGTAAGCATTGACGCAAAATCAAAAATGGCGACCTCGGAGGTCGTCATTTTTATGTAATTAATACCAGACCATGCATTAACACAACGCCAGCAGTGAGCTTTCCTCTCATTAGTTGATAGCCTTTTGGCTCTACTTCTTTCTCTACTTTTCTTATTAGTTTTTCTGCGTACCAAACTGCGACATAACCAATGGCTAAGAGTAGCGTTGCCACCATGTGATTCTTGTTGCTTTGCAATAGGGCGGCCCAAGCGAGCAAGACGAATAGGTTACTGAGTATCAATGCATTACGACTAAGGCGATGGTAATAATGGTCGATGCCGTTGCCCCATAAATTGCCAGACAAAAAGCTCAAAATAACGGCGCTGTATGTGATGAAAAATTGCTGGCCGTTTAAGTCAAACAATACGGTGTCAGTAAGGATGAGTACTAAGCTAAACAGAAAAGGAATGAGGCCTAAATATCCCAGCTGTAACATGGTAGAACGTGTCGTCGCCATAGCAGTCTTCCTTATCGTTATTGTTCGGTGGCATTAGTAAGCGTAGTACTTATCTAACCAAGTAACCTAAGTGAGAACGACTTGGCTTGCAGACGTGCCAATGCTCGGAATTCAGCCCCTTTAAGCCAAATGAGTATGCATAAAGTGAAACGTTGGACGGTAGGATAGAGCGACGGGTAGAAAAGCCGCACGAGTATGCGGCTTAGAACAGTTTGATAGCTAAGTGCTTATGCGAGTTTCAAATCGAACTGATTACGGTACGCGACCATGTCTTCGATAGTCAGTACAGGCATGTTATGAAGGCGGCCAAATGCGACGATTTCCGGCGTTTTTGCCATTGTGCCGTCTGGGTTTGTGACTTCACACAGTACACCTGCAGGTTGTAGTCCCGCCATCTGCATGAGATCAACCGTACCTTCGGTATGACCACGGCGAGTCATTACACCACCAGGGCGAGCGCGAAGTGGGAATATGTGACCTGGGCGAGCCAAGTCGTCTGGCTTTGCATTTGGATTCGCTGCGGTTTTGATGGTTGTCACGCGGTCGGCCGCAGAAACACCCGTTGTTACGCCTTGCTTCGCTTCGATTGAAACAGTGAAAGCGGTTTGGTTTGCGCTGTTGTTGTTCACAACCATTGGTGGAAGTTCAAGTTTGTCTGCTTGAGCATCGGTCAGGCATAAACAAACAATGCCGCTGCATTCGCGGATCATCAGTGCCATTTGCTCGTTTGTTAGGTGCTCAACTGAATAGATAATGTCGCCTTCGTTTTCACGATCTTCATCATCAAGAAGAAGCACGCCACGGCCTTCTTTGAGAGCGATAAGTGCGTTTTCAACACGTGTGATTGGGTTGCCAAATTCGGCAAGTAGTGATGACTGATTCATGGTTAACTCCTAAATATCACCAGAATCAGGGCGGTATGAGAGATCGTTGTGTTCATCATTATAACCACAAGTTTACGCGCTAATGAATGGCATAAACCCGCACTTAACAAAAAACGCGATCAAAAAGAAACGCACCAGAACTTCTCAATAATTTGATAAATACATTGAGTAAATATGCTGGTGTATTCTTATTCTCTTTCATCCGGACTATAACCGTCGGCTCTGGCATTTCACCAGATCTGCTGACCTCGATAAATCGAGCGCTCGCGGGCTCACTCAAAAGAGTATACCGCCGGTGGGGAATTTCGCCCCGCCCTGAGAACATTGAGTCCGAACTTAACATTATTGTTTAGTCGGAAATAAAACTCCGACGACTCAGCATGAGCGGTCGGAGTAGAGATAGTACTGCGTACACTAAGAATTGAAAAGTCGAAGGTAACTATTTGATGGAAAAGTGTGCTATCGATTGAAATGATCGGTACGAATAAAATGATCGATCTGTTCTGGCACAAAGGTGTTATAGATTAGGCTGGTATGGGTTTGCTTTGTTTCGATATGATCCTGCATGCCATCTAGTCGAGTTTCTTCTACGGTGACGGTTCCATCTGAGAGTGTGTGGTCTTTGTGCATCAGGATTTGTCGTGCGCCAATCGGCATGGTGCCAGCGATGCTGCCGAGCTTTTGCGGGAAAGCCCAAACATCTTCATGCATATTGAGGCCATGATGAGGCGAATTACCCAACATGACACCAAAACCAAGATCCTGAATGCGAGTTACGATGGACGCCCCTTTCAGCGGAGAACCAATCGCGACGACATGCGAAATCAAGCTAGTAGTTGGCTGCCTGTTTGCGAGGTAGCGTTTAATCATCAACCCCCCCAAACTATGGCCCACCAATACGTTAGCAGCGAAAGGATTAAGTGCATGATCAATAGAGTCAAACAGTGATTCTTCATTAATTGATACGGTGTTGTAACTTAACACCTTTGTTTCGTAGCCAAACTTACGCAGTTGTTGGCTAAGAGGCTGCATGACGAGCCCATGCATATAAAGACCATGTAAGATGATGATTTTCATAACACCTCCTAGATTTGTGACGTTGACTTTATCCTACTAAATTCTGCACTGAACTACTGTCGGCGAATGAGCAAATCTTGCACTTCATTTTGTAACAAATGGCGATTTAGCATTGCCGGTTGCAGTAATTCACCAATACTGACTTCAATTCGAGACCAGAATCGAGCTGGATGCTTAGTTAATGCGTGTCCATCTTTGTGGCTGAAGAACGATCCCCATAAGCCTTTTAACGCCATTGTAGTCACAGGAACAGGTGTTCGGCTTAGGAGCTTCTCAACATCAGGTCTGAATTCACCCAGTTCACCATTTGACGTTAATCGACCTTCTGGGAAGATACTAACCACTTCATCGTTATTAAGCGCTTGCTCGACTTTCTCGAAAGCACTTTCGTATATCTCTGCGCATTTGCGTGGTGAACAGATTGGGATGACGCCAGCATGACGGAAAACGTACTTAAGAACGGGCAGTTCACTGATTGATTTATCCATCACAAATCGCATCGGGCGGGTCGATGTGCCCATTAAGATAAGTGCGTCTACGTAACTGACATGGTTTGCCACAATCAGGGAAGCGCCTTGCGCTTCAATCGCATGAGTAACCGCATCATGGTATTGTTATGGATAGTTAATCTTTTCTAAAAACGAGATGGCTTTCTTCGCCACCATTGTGGAAACTTTGCTTTCGGTCTGGGTGATCTTTAGGGTAGGTGAAGCAATCATGCAAATAAGAAGCAGGCAATTCTATCGCTAAATCAGCACCTTCTTTTTTACCTAGTCCGTCATTAAGTAAGCTTGAGGTATGTTGTGGTCCACGTTTAGGGTGATATTGCTGAGACCGGCAACAAATTTTATAGAAAATATGTTTGGATTACGTTCATCTTGTTGTTTTTATAAATAATGAAAATAGACGTATAATGGATGGCTATTTTTTATTTCAGTCAAAATTCATTCTAGGTGAGAGGGATAGGATTCACGCGAAATCGACAATTATAAAATGAATCCAAGAAATGCAGGATTTATATGAATTAGAGCGTAAGCTAGTGGAAGGCGGTGCAGATATGAAAGGCTTAAAAGTGGAGCCCGCGATTGTGGATGAAGAGGGCAAGATCGTCTATTTAGGCCGTTCTCCTTCCATGTTGAGAAACATCATTAGTTGTCAGCAAAAGCTTACGCAACGAATGAAAAAATAAAACAAGGGTCTGATAGTATCAGCCCCTTGTTCTTTTTTATTCAGAGTGGCTATTAACGTTTAAACGTTACTTGTTCTTGTTCACCAAGATGAATGTGTGTTGTCGCTGGTTGAGTTTCCGCAATCACTTTACCGTGACGAACGGAGTAACGCACTGGCACTTGGCGGCGTACTGCATCAAAACCGTTTTCAGCAGGAAGGATCAGTAGGTTACCAGGTTTGCCTTCTTCAATACCGTGCTTGTCTTGAATGTTCAGCGTACGGGCTGAATTGGTGCTGATCAGATCCAGTGAGTTATTGATTTGATCGTAACCCATCACTTGGCACACATGCAGACCCATGTGCAGAACTTGCAACATATTCGCTGTACCTAGTGGGTACCAAGGATCAAACACATCATCATGACCAAAACATACGTTGATGTTGGCATTCAGCATCTCTTTAACGCGTGTTACACCACGACGTTTCGGGTAGTCGTCAAAGCGACCTTGTAGGTGAATGTTCACCAATGGGTTTGCAACGAAGTTGATACCAGACATGCGCAGTAGGCGGAATAGGCGAGAGGCATAGGCGCCGTTGTAAGAGCCCATTGCCGTCGTATGGCTTGCTGTTACCTTGTGGCCCATATTGAATTTGTGCGCTAATGCTGCCAGTGTTTCAACAAAGCGAGATTGTTCGTCGTCGATTTCATCACAGTGTACGTCGATCAGACGGTCATATTTTTGTGCCAGTTCGAACACATAGTGTAGGGATTCAATACCGTATTCACGAGTGAACTCGAAGTGTGGGATTGCACCGATAACGTCTGCCCCCAGTTGAACGGCTTCTTCAAGCAACTCTTTACCGTTAGGGTAAGATAAGATGCCTTCTTGTGGGAAAGCAACGATTTGAATGTCGACCCACTCTTTCATCTCTTCACGCACTTTCACCATCGCTTTTAGTGCGATAAGGGTAGGGTCAGAAACGTCAACGTGAGTACGCACGTGCTGAACCCCATTGGCGATTTGCCATTTTAGTGTTTGCTTTGCACGTGCTTTGACGTCTTCAATCGACAGCATTTCTTTGCGTTCAGCCCAGCGCTCGATCCCTTCGAACAGTGTACCAGAGATGTTCCAACTCGGTTCACCAGCAGTCTGGGTTGTATCTAAGTGAATGTGCGGCTCACAAAAAGGTGCGACAACCATGCCGCCCTCGGCATCGAGTACGTCACCTGAGTAATTTAGCTCTACATTATTGTTTTCAATACGCTTGAATTGACCATCCTCAATCAGTATTTGCTGGAGACCTTCCTGTCCCTTTAGCGTAGCGTTTTTGATCAATAGTGTTGTCATGCTGATTCCTTACGCTGGCTGTTCAGCCAGTGTCTTTTTATTAAGAATGGGATTAAGAGTCAGGTAGCTGATTGCGCCGCCTAGTACTGCGTTAACAGGAACCACACCTGGAAGGAAGTGACCCGCTGCTACACCAATGACAACGGCGATAATGCCAGCCCAGTTAACAGTTTGGAACTCCGCCGCGTCGAAATTTTTATAACGTTTACGGTTTACTAGGAAATCCGCGATGATAACGCCGCCAATCGGTGGAATAGCAAGTGATAGGAACGTTAACCAGCCAACAAAGTTATTGTAGAGCCAAAGTGCGCAAAGTGTTCCTACCACGCCATTAGCCATGGAAATGTATTTACTTGGTAAACCAGTGATGTTGGAGAAGCCAAGACCGGATGCGTAAAGCGCATTGTCATTGGTTGTCCAAATGTTCAAGCCTAGAACGATAATGGCAGGGATCAATAAACCTTGCGCGATCATCACTTCGGAAATGTCAGACTGACCGGTTACCGCTGCACCAGCAGCGCCAAAGACAAACATGAGTGAGTTACCAATAAAGAAGGCAATCATGGTCACCATGACGGCGCCTTTTGGCTTTTTACCGAAACGGACAAAATCGGCCGTTAATGTACCCGCACTAATGAATGAACCAACTACCATTGCCAATGCGACTGAGAAATCAAGGGGCTCAACTGGTTGTACATTTTGTAACTCAGCGATACCACCGATGCTGTTTATCGCTTCGATCACGGAGTAGCCGCCAAGTAGTGCAATGGCAGGAACAGCAATCGCCGATAGAATCATCAGTGCAGAGATACCAAAGTAAACGGTCGCGGTCATTAAGAGACCAGAGAGAATGATGAGGGAGTTAGTGTCAATGCCTGTCGCCTTGTGAACCGGAATGGCAAACATTGCCACGCCAACACCGAACCAGCCAACTTGTGTACCACCAAGCAGTGCGGAAGGGAGCCAAGAGCCTTTAGAGCCAAAAGAGAAACGAGCAAGAAGGTGAGTAGAAAGACCAGTAGAAGCGCCGATGTAACCAAGGAAAGAAGTGTAGATGCCGAGAATTAGGTTACCAATGAGAACAGCGAGGAGGAAATCATCAAAAGAAAGGCCAGTACCGAGCGAACCGCCCGTCCACATACTCGCGGAGAAGAAAGTGAGTCCTAACATTACCATGGTTAATGAAGCGACACCCTTTCTGGCACTGTTAGGAACTGGTCCAAGACTGTAGTTATTGTCTGCAGCCATTTTTACCTCCGCAAAGAAAAATAAAATGAATTATCGAACCCAAATTCTGGGTAAACGGCGCGTATTATCGTGATGTAAATTCCATAGTCAATGTGTTTTTTGTTATTAAAACGTTTGTCTGAGGTTTTTTTGTTATTTTTTGATTTTAAATCAGTGGTTTGTAATTTATTTTTAGAGTAAAAAATGTTTGTTAATGGCCTCTGCATTTTACTGAAAGTGTAATGAAATCGGTATTATTTCCGTTAATGTTATGTCCTGTTTGAATTTGATGGTTTCTTTCTTAAGTCTGTTGCTGTCGTCCCTTTATGAATGAAAAAGCAAACGTTTTCTTGGTGTTTATTTTTGTTGTGTTCATTATTTGAACGCAATCTGTCAAATTTGGTTGTGGTTATGATGGTTAGGTGGCGTTTTTGGTCTGGAGTGTTTATTTTTTATGGTTATCTTGACCGTAGGTGGCCAATGAAGGATGAAATGATTTTGTGTGTGGCGTGGTGCAAGCCGGTTAAGTACGTAAGGAAAGAATAGTGGGGGGTAAAAAAAAAGCCAACCGCAGCAAAGCGATTGGCCTATGTATGCGTGAACAAGTCGAGTTCACGAACAACGTCAGTTGGCTAGGTGACCCTCGGCTTAAAAAGGGTCACTATAAGCATAGCAGTTCATGTGCATTTTACCTTAAATAATATGAATAAATCGCTTTGCTGGTATTGCTAGTCTTTATTAATCAGTTAGATGACGGTGCTAATTTTATAACATGACTAAGCTCGCAGTACCCAAGAAGGCAAAGAAGCCAACCACATCAGTGACGGTCGTTAAAATGACCGAACCTGCTAACGCGGGGTCAAGCTTCAACTTATCTAAAGCTATTGGTATAAGTACGCCAAACAACGCTGCCGTGATGATATTAACGATGATGGCCAGTGCAATGGTTGCACCTAATACGGTAGATTGAAACCAAAGCCCTGCTAAACCACCAATGATTAGTGCCCACAATAGTCCGTTTAAAGAGCCGATGCCCAGTTCATTTTTCAATAAAGCAAAACGGTTACCAGGTGTGATCTGATTGAGCGCCATCGCACGAATCATCAGAGTCAGTGTTTGGCTACCTGCAATACCACCCATCGATGCGACAATCGGCATCAAAACGGCTAACGCGACTACTTGAGCAATGACATCTTCAAACAGACCAATGGTTACCGAAGCGAAAATAGCGGTGATGAGGTTGATCCCAAGCCAAACCCCACGTTTTTGAGAGCTTTTCATGACAGGGGCGAATAAGTCATCACCTTCATCCATACCTGTACCCGCCATCAAACGAGCTTCGTAAATCTCTCGCTGAGTACTGAGTGCAAATTGCCAATCCGCTTCGCCAATTAAGGTTTGGTCTGCATCGGTGACGGGAAGTGCTGAGAGCGCACTGTGCTCTAATGCTTCTACGGCTTCTGGTAATTTCATTTTACTGTCGAGCACAGTGACGGTTTCAATCGCGAGCGTATTTAGTCGAATGTCGCTTTCACCTCGCAGTAACTCGTGATAGTTCACGACACCACGAAACTGTTTGCAGCGGTTAATTAAATACACATGTTGTGGTGCGTCATAGCTGTAGCGAGCCATCAGCATACGTGCTTTTTCTACCGTAATGTTGAATGGAAGTGTAATGATCTTACGCTCAGCCCAGCGGCCGAGTTCATCTTCTTCGTATTCATTCGCCTGATCGTATAGCTCGAGCTCGTCTTTCTCGATGAGAGACAATGCTTCATTGATGATCTCTTCAGGGAGTGAGTCAGCCCATTCGATCAGTGAGAGATTATCTAGTTTTGCAAGGGTGAGTTTTAGTTCGACCTCAGATAAAGCATTAATGATAGAAAAACGCACATCGGCACGCATTTCGGTCAACACATCGATGTGAAACTCTAACGGCAGTGCTCGCCACAAACGGACACGATCATCAATGGGAAAAGCTTCCAGAATCAATGCGACGGAGCCTGGTTCTAAGCCGTATTCGATGGAATCATTCAGTGCGGTGATTTGATCCGCTTCGTCCGCTTTGACAATCTGTTCTATTAAAGTTGAGAGGTCTTGAAACTTGCTCACTGAGAACCCCGACAGTAGGTTGATAAACTGCTGTCAAAGTTACGCGAAAGTAGCAGAAAAACAACACCCTAAAGGGTGAGTTAACTGAGATATGGCAGAACCAGATGGTGAACGTTCACTTTTGCACCAACACGAGCGGCAAGGAAGTACATTCCGCCGATTTTTCGATGCAGGAAAAGGGCATCGGCTGGTGGTGTGTGCCAGTAATCTTGTTCCATGCTTAAAATGGTGCCTGCTTCGCGGAGCTTTTGTGCCAATCCACTGGCTTTGAAATCATAAGGTTCATCAACCAACATTGGTTCGCACGCCATTTTGACCAGATCGAGAATGGCTTTACGCTGAGCAGGCAAGATGGATTGGCTGAAGAATCCTATTTGCTCCAGTGCATCATTCAAGCCTTGTTCGTCATTGTTCACGACCGACGCGAAGGCTTGGAGATAGCCGGTACTAAAACGTTCGCTGTACTCACGAGTCGCGCCGAAATCCAGCAAGCCGATTTGGTGGGTACTCTCAATATACAAATAGTTGGCAAAATTGGGGTCGGTTTGTACCATCTTGAATTCGAACAACTCTCGGAACAGCAATTCGAGCAGACTGTGTATGACAAAATCTCGCGTATTTTGGTCATAATGTTCGATTTGCTCAATCGGACAGCCATCAATGAACTCCATGCTGAGCACGGAGTCGGAACAGCTTTTAGTGTGTATTTTCGGCACCACAAAATGAGGGGCCTTTTTCAAAGCCTCATGATAGCGAATGGCAAACTGTGCTTCGCGGTCGTAATCGGCTTCATCATGCAGTTGTTTTTTCGCTTCCTCGAGCAATCCTTTGTAATCGACAGACTCTGGAATCAATCCAACCACTTTAAGCAGTGTCCCCACATTGTTTACGTCACTATCGATGCTTTTTCTTATTCCAGGATATTGCACTTTGACTGCTAGGTTGTCACCTGCATCGCTGTAAGCTTGGTGTACTTGTCCGATCGAGGCGCTGGCAATGGGTTTGAAGTTAAAAGAGAGAAAATCGTCTTTCCAATTGACCCCCAACGAGCTTTCCATCACACCGTTCAGTTGTTTGGCTGGCATTGGGTCGGCATTAGAGCGAAGTCGAGAAAGGATGTCCGCTAATTCAGGCTCCAAGACATCACCGGCATCCATTGAGAGCATTTGACCAAGCTTCATGGCTGCACCGCGCAGGTGAGCGAGTTGGTCTGTTAAGCGTGCGATGTTCTGTGGTGTCAGCAAAAGATCTTTCGCTTTGGGTCTGTTGCCCTTTGCGATTTGCTTGGTGCCTTCTGCAATCACGTTGCCAGCAACACGGGTCGCAAGCGAGGCGAATTTGCCAAATCTTGATATTCGATGGGTAGGTAGGCTTCTTTCCTTTGGCGACATGAGTCTGCTCCAATATTTACTAACTATTTGTTATACGGGGACAGTACGTGCTTGGATACAAATGACAAGAAAACCGCCAGCGAAACTGGCGGTTTGGGCGTTTAGATAGAGTAGAAGAAGTATAACTGAGACTTCATTCGGATGATAATGCCCCGAATTGCATCTAGGAAGGCAAGGAAACCAATTGGCTTTTCACCGCTTACCCACGCAAGACCAACAGAACCAACTGGAATGTCATAGCCTTCAGGTTCATCAATTTTTAGGCGAACAAAGTGATGTTTATTCTGTAAGTTTTTACCCGTTGTTGCTCTTACCGAATCGTCTAAGCCTAACAGGTTGCCTTGTGATTCACCGGTTGCTTCAACGATACCCTCAACCGTTGCGGCGAAGATCTTACCAGGATATATCGATGAGGCGAACTCAGCCGGTTGACCCGGTTTGATATTGCGAATGGCTTGGTGGTTCACGCGCATCAGTACGTACTTTTCGTTGGTGTACATATTGATACGAGGCGCGACTGAGACACGCTGGCCTTCTCGTAAAATAAAGTTGGTGACAAACCCATCGGCAGGGGCGTGCACTTTTGTGCTGTTGAGATCCCACTGCGCTTTGGCGATTTGCTCTTGTGCTTGGCGAAGTTCTGCACGTTTGGTTTCGACCGCAAGTTCGGCTTTATCAATAGCAAGTTTTGCCCGTGAGATATCCACTTGCTTCTTCTTGATTTGTGACTCAAGTGTCAACACATTGTGGCGCGCCATGTCCACTGCGCTCGATTGTTTGTCGATGTCACTTTCCGTAATGGTGTTTTGCACCACGCGGTTTTGTTCAACGTAACGGTCTAACATCTTCTTTTGCAATTTGAAATCAACTTGCGCTGCAGCTAACTGGCTTTTTGATGTTTCAAGGTCTTGCACCAACGCTTCGTGATTCGCTTCTTCAATCGAAATATCGCCTTGTGCCGTTTCAAGCGCGACTTCTGCCACATCGGCAGAGACTTTCGCTTGATTAAATGCGATTTCATATTGCGTAGGGTCGAGTTCGTAGATGAGCTGACCTTGCGCAACTTGTTGGTTAGGCTTGATATAAATGTGGTCGACTTTGCCTCTGACGTTGGTTGAATCGGGGCGAAGTTGAATATGAGGAGACTGCACCACAGAACCACCAGAGAGATCCATTGGCGTAAAGTTGATCAACCCTACCCACACAAACATCAACCAACCGACCCCACCAAGGTAAGCAAATGACTTCGTTGCTTTGTTCCAAGGCATGCCAACAAGGCGAAGCAAGTAGATAAACAGTGCCCAAACCGCTAAACCTTCTAACATTATGCCTCCTCTTGTGGCTGTGTTTCTGATTGCGGTTTACTTCTCCATGTATCACGCAGATTGAGAATGGCTTTTTCCATATCAACGAAGGCAAAGATCACCGCGAGCACCCAAACCCAGTGCCAGACGAACCCTATCCAAGTGAGGGCGGTGATGAGCCCTATCTGATGGTGATCTTTACTGTGTGCTTTATTGATTGGTAATTCATGGATTTTCCAAAAGCCGTAACACGCACCAGCAACACTGGCGATTAATACGACGGCTGCAACAACATGCAAAGCGGTGTCTGCGCCTGTTCCGACAAATGGGACACTGAGTAAACTCATAAACTGCTCCTCTAAGATATATGGGGCGTATTGTGTTTACTTATTGAAAAGGATGATTGTTTGTGACAAATTCAATCAATTGTCGACTATATTTGATGTGATTAGTAGTGGAAACGGTTCGGTTTATTCGCGCAATGGGCATCCTAAATATTCATAACCTCGCGTTATTTAAGTATAAATTGCAGTCAGAAGACCTTGGGATCCCGGCTTCTGTTTTTCATAACCCAATGACTTTGGTTCCGATCCCTGCTGTCAATGAGTGGTATCGAAACCTAGAATCACGGAGTGGTGACGCTGATGTGATATTAAATTTAAGTCGGGAGGTCGATCTTCAAACACTCGGGCCTATAGGGCGCTGGCTGTTTTCGGGGAACGATTTATCCAGCACGATTCGCCGCGTGAATTATGGGGTGAGTAATTTGCAATCCGGTGCGTTTTTTGCCGGGGCGCAATCTGGGAATATCGTTAAATGGACTTATCACAATCCTTTTGTCGATGCATCGGGCAAAGTGCATGATAGCATCCGCTGCGCCACTTTTATGATAAAGGTATTGCGGGCGTTTCTCGGCCAAGATTATGCACCATTGCGAGTGATGATTTCGGGCTCAAGAAAGAACCACGCACTATACAAAGCGTACTTTGGGTGTGAGGTGATGTGGAGTCAACCTAGAACGGAGATCTGGATTCATAGTGACGATCGTCTTGCTTCAAAGCAGGTGACGCATCGTCAAGAGAGCCGCCTTGCGATGAGTTTTTCCGATTTAGATGATCTGCTCAACATGCCGGACCCAGAGGATGAGCTTAAAATCATTTATGAAGTGGTGAATTATAGCCGCCATTACGGGTTACCCACATTAGAGCAAGTATCGATGCTATTTGGGCTTTCAGAGCAGCAGTTTCAGCGTCGATTGCACAAGCTTGGGCTAAATTTTTCGACCGTTTCAGGGTATGTATTAAGCAACGTCGCAGCAGAGCAATTAAGAAAGGGCAACAGTGTGCCAGCTATCTCTCAAATGCTTGGATACAGCAATGTGGCCAGTTTCAATCGAATGTTTAAAAAGCACCGCGGCGTGACGCCAAAAGAGTATTCACTGCGTTTTGAATGTTGAGCTAATAGAACGAAGTAGCAGGGGCATCGGCTCCTATTTTTGCCAGCGATTCGGGTAGGCACTACGGTAGTCAGGCTCTTCAATCCCTTCATAAAGATCCTCACAAGCTTGAAGCGGCCCTACCACTGTTCGATAAGGCAAAACACCTGCCCAAACGGGAATATCCATATCTTGAGCCTCATCACTCACGCCAAAGTGACTGATTTTCACAGAGGCTTCGGTCAGTGGGATGCGAAGTAGCATGGTCGCTTTGAGCTCTTTCTCATTACTCAAGCGAATTTCCTGCGTTCTGCCTAGTGCAATTCGCTCAATAAAGTGATGTTTAACGGCTTGCGGTTAGGCTATCTCGTTGTGCCGGAGTCTTTAGTCGAAGATAGACTTGTGGTTAAGGATGCGCTATGTGGTGATTCGCCAACGCATACTCAAGAAGCGTTAGCGGAATTCATCACGGAAGGAGGCTTGCTTCGTCATATTCGTAAGATGCGCCGCTTATACAAAACAAAGCATGAGCAGATGAGCTTGGCTATCGAGAAATATTTGCCAGCCAGAGTGAGTGTCATTAGCCAAGCTGCTGGGCTTCACATCACACTAAAATGGCAACAGGGAATCGATGAACATGAATGGACAAAGCGGGCCGAAGCTCTAGGTATCGTGCTCCGCCCAATGAGTTATTATGAGCATCCTGATTTTCAGACGCGTGATTTGCATGGAGCCGTGTTGGGTTATGGCAATGTCGCGTTGGACCAGATTGATGCACTGATCCAGCAGGTGTCTCAGTTATTTGAAGAATCTGTTTTCTGAGAGGGCGTTTCATATTGTTGAGCCGATGCTTCGCAGGTACTTGATATCACGAAAACCAAATGCGAAATCTTCTGATCGAGCTCTGTTTCAGTTGGCATAGGTTGCATATTGAATACGAGTGGCCATAAGAACAGCCCGTTAAAAATGCTCGTATAGGTGTCGGAAAGTAAATCAATATTGATGTTTCGAATTGCACCGGCTTGCTGCGCCAGCTCAAACCACGTTGTTAGTGCTTTAGAGTGATAAAGCTTAGAAATGATCTGTTGAGCCATTTCTGGTTCGCGCAAAAACTCGATCACAACCACACGGGTAAAAGGAATACCATAATTTTTGTAAAGTATCTCGACTTCTTTATGGGTAATGGTCGTTAGCTGTTCTTGGATGCTTTTATCACCATCAAATGGGTAATCGTGTGTCTCACCGATAGAAGATTTAATCACGCTAAGTACCGATTCAAAAAGCACTTCTTTGCTTTCAAAGTGACGATATAAAGTGCGCTTAGAGACCTCGGCCAATGCACACACACGATCCATGTTTGCTCCAGTAAAGCCGTGCTGAATGAACTCTTCCTTCGCGGCGGTGATGATCGCTAGGCGTTTTTTTTCTACGCGTGTCATGGAGTTCTCCTTTCTTAGACGTTCACAATCTAGCAAACAAAAACAAGTTGGTAAACTTTTGAGTTTACCGTTAGCGTAATTACCTTTAAAATAAACTCCAAAGTTTACTTTTGCTTTTGTACGTAATTATTACTTAACAGTGCACCGATCAAATAGTCGGTCACGTTTTTGGAGTGAAGCAAATATGGTCGTAGTTGAAGTTGGCCACAAGATACTTAAATTGAGTGCAATTTCTGCGCTGCTCGTGTCATCTCTTAGCCTTAGCGGCTGTGGCAGTGAGGCCACACAGTCTTTGGTCGCCCCGATGATTAAGCCGGCACTTACCGAAGTTGTACAAAACCAACACTCTGCAGATTTAAGCTTTAACGGCATTGTACGTGCGGCTGAGCGTGCAGATCTCGCTTTCCAAATCGGTGGTCGATTGACCAATATCGAGGTGAAGGAAGGCGATGAGGTGAAAAAAGGCCAGTTACTCGCTTCTTTAGATGCGAGAGATGCGAAAAACGCGTTGGTGTCAGCCCAACTTGAACTTGAAAATACCACGCTGGAATATGAGCGTGCTCAAGTGGTATTTAAAAAGAGCCAAGCCATTTCAAGAGCCGATCTTGATGCGATCACCACACGCTACAATTTGGCGCGCAACCGAGTGGATGATGCGAAGCGTCAGCTTGAGTACACGCAGATCTATGCCCCTTTTGATGGCATTGTGGGACGCAAACTGGTCGATAATCATGTTCAAGTGCAAGCGAACGCGCCAATACTGACTATTCATGATCTCAACGATTTGGAAGTCGTGATCCACATTCCTCATAAAGTGATGCTAACGGGTAACGACAGCACACGTGCAATGGCAGAGATCTCTTCCATTCCTGGACAAACATTCCCAGTCACGCTCCGTACCTTTGCAACCGTACCAGACTCGGTTTCGCAAACGTATCCAGTCGTTCTTGGCTTTGAACAACTCAATGGGTTCCATGTATTGCCGGGCATGGCAGTAAAAGTGATCCCTGTGAGCAACAAGAACGAGGCTCAGAAGCAGCAAATCACGCTTCCACTGACCGCGATTGTGCCAGATAACCAAGGCAAACAATTTGTGTGGGTGGTGAATAGTGAGAACAAAGCGCAAAAACGTTACGTCCAGATCGGTGCACTTAACAAGGATCGCATCATAGTGACAGACCACCTGTTAAAAGGTGAAAGAGTGATCATTGCAGGCGTTTCTAGTGTGAGAGAGGGCATGGAAATACGCCCTTACACTGATGACCGCACTGGAGCGTAATGATGGACATTGCACGTTATACCATAGCCAAGCGCACCAGTGTGTGGGTGCTGATCGCCCTGACGCTGATTGGTGGCTATATTAGCTACCTCAAACTCGGGCGCTTTGAAGACCCGGAATTTGTCATTCGTCAGGCGGTGATTGTGACGCCTTATTCTGGTGCCACTGCGCAGGAAGTGTCAGACGAGGTGACCGATGTGATCGAAGGGGCGGTTCAGTCTTTGCAGGAAGTCAAAGAAGTGAAATCCGTCTCGATGCAAGGTATGTCGGAAGTGACGGTTGAGATCAAGTTGGAGTTCGCCGGCAGTGCGGCAGAACTGCAACAGGTGTGGGATAAGCTCCGCCGTAAAGTGACCGATGCTCAGCGTCAGTTACCACCGGGGGCTGGCCCGTCTATCGTCAATGATGACTTTGCCGATGTTTATGCGCTGTTCTTTGCCGTAACGGGTGAAGGTTACAGCGACAAACAGCTGCAAGACTATGTGGATTCACTACGCCGTGAAATCGTCTTGGTGCCTGGCGTTGCCAAAACCGCGACGTTGGCAGAGCAGCAAGAGACCATCTTTGTTGAAATTTCCAGCGAGCGTCTGGCTGAGTTTGGTATGTCTGCGGAAAAAGTGTTCCAGGTACTGCAAAAGCAAAACTTAGTCACTGTGGCTGGCAGCATCGAAACGGATGCCATGCGAATTCCGGTTATTCCGAGCTCGAACATTGATTCTGTTGCCGACCTAAAAAATCTGCAAGTCGGCGTGGGCAGCAATCATACCGTGCTTCGCTTAGGTGACATCGCTGACATCACTCGCGGCTACAAAACGCCAGCCACAATGCTGATGCGCTACAATGGCGAGCGTGCGATTGGTTTTGGTATCTCCAACGTATCTGGTGGTAATGTTGTTGATATGGGTGATGCGGTAAAAGTACGTTTGGCTGAATTAGAAAACCAGCGTCCACTTGGTATGGAACTGAACATCATCTCCATGCAGTCGGATTCCGTGCGCGCTTCCGTGGCCAATTTTATCGATAACCTTATTGCTGCTGTAGCGATTGTTTTCGTAGTACTACTGCTGTTTATGGGGGTACGTTCCGGCGTGATCATCGGCTTTGTGTTGTTGTTAACGGTGGCTGGCACACTGTGCATCATGCTGATTGAAGACATTGCTATGCAGCGTATCTCTTTGGGGGCACTGATCATTGCGCTTGGCATGCTGGTGGATAATGCGATTGTTGTGACGGACGGCATATTGGTCCGACTTCAACAAGATCCGAACGCAGACCGCAAAGAAGTGGTTTCTGATGTGGTGAACGCCACTAAATGGCCATTGCTCGGCGGTACAGTGGTCGGTATCTGTGCGTTTAGTGCCATTGGTCTTTCTCCCTCTGATATGGGCGAATACGCGGGCTCACTGTTTTGGGTGATTCTCTATTCAATGTTCCTGAGCTGGGTGTTTGCAGTAACGGTAACCCCAATGCTGTGCCACGATTTTCTGAAGGTGAAGGCGGTTAACGCCGATCAGAAGCCAGGTCGTATGATCAGTGGTTACAAAGCGCTGTTAACCTGGGTTCTGAAATATCGAATCATCAGCTGCGCATTATTGCTGGGCATGATGGCTGCTGCTATCTGGGGCGTGAAGTTTGTTCCGCCGGGCTTTATGCCAGAGTCTCAACGACCACAATTTGTGGTGGATGTGTACTTACCACAAGGTTCAGACATTAAACGTACTGAAGCATTGATCGCCAACATTGAGCAAGATGTGAAAGCGAAAGAGGGCGTTACCAGTATCACCAGTTTTATTGGTGGTGGCGGGTTGCGTTTTATGCTGACGTATGCGCCAGAAGCCCGTAACCCGAGCTATGGTCAGCTGCTGATTGATATTGACGATTATACCAAAATTGCACCGCTGCTAGGGGAACTGCAAGGTGAGTTGGAAGCAAAATATCCGGATGCGTCGATTAAAGTGTGGAAATTCATGCTAGGTCGCGGCGGCGGTAAAAAGATTGAAGCCGGTTTCAAAGGCCCAGACAGTGCTGTGTTGCGCCAACTTGCTGAGCAAGCGAAAGCCATCATGCTGGCAGATAGTAATTTAATTGCTGTTCAGGATGACTGGCGTCAGCAGGTGCCTGTGCTTCGCCCGGTTTATTCGGCAGAAGAAGCGCAGCGCTATGGCCTGACAACGCAGGAAATCAACCAATCGATTGCACAAACCCTAACGGGGCGCAATGTTGGTGTGTATCGCGAAGGTGATGATCTGATCCCGATCGTGGTGCGCGCGCCAGAAAGCGAACGTAATCACCAGCGCGCGATTGAAAATACCGAAGTGTTCAGCCCGACGGCAGGTGCTTTTATTCCAGTGAGTCAGGTGGTGGACTCTGTTGATGTGGTGTATCAGGATGCGATCTTGCGCCGTATTGACCGCATGCCAACTATCTTGGTTCAGGCCGATCCTGCGCCGGGTGTGCTGACTGCGGATGCATTTAATCAAGTTCGTAGCCAGATCGAAGCGATTGAACTGCCAGCCGGATATGAGCTGAAGTGGTACGGCGAGTATAAAGCGTCAAAAGATGCTAATGAAGGTCTGGTGATTTCTGCGCCGTATGGTTTTGCTGCAATGATTCTCTCGGTGATCTTTATGTTCAACGCACTCCGCCAGCCATTGGTGATTTGGCTGACCGCACCATTAGCCATTGTCGGGGTGACCGTCGGCTTGGTGATTTTCCAGACGCCGTTTGAATTTATGGCCATCCTCGGTTTCTTAAGCCTGATTGGTATGATGGTGAAAAACGCAATTGTATTGGTGGACCAAGCGGATGTGGAAATTCGCGAAGGCAAAACGCCTTATAGCGCCATTATCGATGCTGCCTTGAGCCGTGCCCGTCCCGTACTATTGGGTGCGTTTACGACGATATTGGGCGTAGCTCCGCTTCTAATTGACCCGTTCTTTAAGAGTATGGCAGTGACCATCATGTTTGGTCTGCTCTTCGCTACCATTCTGACACTGGTCGTTATCCCGTTGTTTTATGCGATGTTCTTCCGCGTGAAGGTAGAAACAGTATAATCAACACCCTTAATCTAAAAAGGAGCCTTGTGGCTCCTTTTGGGTTCAATCCCCCCAAAGCCAACTTAGCAACCCCCCAATTACAGCACCAATAGCAGCACCAACAGCGCCACCGATAACACCCCCAATCACGCCACCCCACATTAGCCCCTCTAGAACACCATTGACAACGCCACAAGTCATCTGTCCAGCACTGTTTACCGCACAAACCGTGGTACCGGTTCTATAACTAACTCCCGTGTCTGAATCTTGATTACCAATGACATCTATATAGGTTGGGATATCTGAAAGAGGCATCTTCCTAAGCGTATCTCTTGAAATGCCCATTTGCTTCGCGAGACTTCGAAGAGCCAAAGCAGAGTCAAATTTTCCTCCAGCTTTGTTAATAGAATCAATATATTCACCAAAGACCATTGTTGAGTCGATACGAGGGTGTTTGATATCTTTCGAAGTGGCATCAAAAATGATCTTAGCAAGCTCTATGACGCTTAATTTAAGAAGTTCCTCTTTATCTATACTTGCTACATTTTCAATCGTCGCCATCACCTTTTCAGTCGACTCATCTGCAAGCTCACTAACCACATCAACAAAATGGCTTGCCTCTCGTGAATGAAATTCTGAACCAAATGATAGAGGCGTAGTAATAAAAGGTGTGTCAAAATCACAGTAAATTGGCCAAAATGGACCAGTGCCCCATGGAAACATTAAATAACCATCAACACATTCTGTTGGGGGCATTCCAGGCCAAAATAGTCGCCTTACAAAGCCGTTATATCCACCAATTCTAGTGCCGTATTTCTCTCCACTTTCGAGTTGTTTTTTGTTCATAGCTCATTCCTTATATAGGCTCGAAGCTAAAGAGGCCGCCGCCCACACAATGTAGATACTACTGCTTATTGACTCTTAGATTTGAGCTTTTGAGGCTAATTGACATCACTAAGTTTAGTCTATCTATTCCATTGGTGCAGATAGGCAGCAAAGTGTGGTAAAGCTTCGGCATGCAAGGCTTTGACTGAGAAAGGCGAGAATATGGCTTAACCCAAGAGATAGACTCAGTTTTGATACCACATTTTGAACACTTGATACGCCGAGTCTGAACGAGTAGCTCAACGGGTATATCTAGTATCATCGCATCTTTGAGCGTTCGCCATTGGGTATCATGAATAGACTCAGAAGCTTGGCCACAAGAACAGGATGGAACTGAGTCTGGAACTAAAGTGATAGAGATCAATGAGTCAGTTTTATTAGACTTTACGAGCTGAAAGCCTTCCCTGAATGACGATAGGAAAGTACTATTTGGAATGAAAACGGTCGTTTTTATTTTCAGTTCCCGCTAACCTGCGATGAACCAAACAAAAGCCTCATGCTAGCGAGGCTTTTTTCATCTTGTAACATAGGCGATCCACAATTTATTCGACGATCAGATTTGCTGCGTTAAAGAATGAAGTATGAATCACTATTTGACCTAACAAACGTTGGTATGTGGAGGTGTCGATCTCCTGCCGTTGTTTGAATGGCGTCTAACTTGGTCTGGTCACTCAATGAGTCTGCTTTGACTCTTTTTTATCCATTGCTTCCAAGGCAGAGAAAGCACCGCAAAAATAGTAATGGCGTACAACATTGACCAGCCCAAGCAGATAAATACAGCGGTACATAAGAGTAGTGAAATTCCGGCTAGAATCTTGCCTGCTCCTTGCAGCAATCTGTAGGCTGAAAGCATGGCCAGTAGGTAAACCAAAACAAAGATTCCGTTAGCAAGTTTCAGGAAGAACTCCAAATCTAATCCTGAGAGCGAGCCCAATACGCAAGAAACAAGCAAAATTACACCAACCAGAAGCGTCGCATTAGCGGGCACGCCACGAACCGATACGCGAGCAATGGTACTTGTTGGCTTGTACTCCCTTGCCTGTGCCCACACCATGCGAGCTAGGCTTTGGGTGTAGAGGTTGATGCTAGCAAAACATGCTGAGAAACCGATTAGGCTAATTAGCCATTTAGCATGGTCGCCAAAAAGATGCGCACTTAACCAAGGGATAGAAGCGCTGTCGAACTCGGTACTGCCATACGCGCCAAACTTTAGGATCACTACTGAGCATGCCCAGTAGGTTGTGCCAGCGATAAAGCAGCCGACGATAATGGCAATAGGGAAGTCTCGTTGTGGGTTCTTAAATTCCTCTCCCATATGTGCAAAAGCTTCAATGCCAACAAAGCACCAGAACATGACCCCGAGAGCTGCAGCAATCGACCAAGTAGAATCCATGGTGATTGCTGGCATCGTAAGATCGGCATAGCCAACATCGCCTGTCCACAAAAATGCGCTAACCAAAGCAAAAATGCTTAATGCAATAACGGTTTGCAGACGTCCTGATGACTTAGTACCAAGTAAACTAACGAAAACTAAGAGAGCGACCGTGAGAATTTGAGCGAAAAGGTGATTGCTGATTGCCTCTGGTAACAATTGTAGCAAAAAGCCTGCAGCGAGGGCGACCGCAGCAGGAACTCCGACAGGAATCACGCTGACAAACAGCCACGCCACACTACTTTCTAATTTACTGTTGAAGGCTTTACGCACGAAAAAGGCAGTGCCGCCGGCGTTTGGATAGCGTTTTCCAAGTTGTGCAAAGGTGAGGGCGATGGGGCAAATCGCGACGAACAATACAATCCAAGCCCACAGAGAAAAGTGCCCCGCAATGCCAGCAGCAATTGCCGGAATCATAAATAGCCCCGTACCCATTAACGTGGTGGAGAGTTGACCAATCCCTGATATCAGCGTGATGTCTTTTTTAAGTTGTTCCATAACGATCTCTGAATGTCAATGCGCTGCGAGTCACAAGCATAGCCAAATTCTGTACAACAAATTGGTGTTGTCGACCGTCAAAATGACGGTTGTTTTGATGAACGCCTGCAAAATGTCGGTTTTCAATAAGTTGTAATTGAGTAGAATGGAAAAATTAAGGAAAGCTTGGTGAGTTTATGGACAAATTTGATCATCAAATCATAGATCTATTACGTCAAAATGCCCGTGTCTCAATTACGGAGATCGCGGAGCACGTCAGTTTGTCACGCTCAGCGGTGACGGCTCGAATCAAAAAGCTAGAAACTGACCAAGTCATACTCGGTTATCATGCAGATATTGCTACCTCTGAAGAGCCTACTATCTGCGCGTATTTTGCTTTAAAGTTTGATACTTCTGCTTCAAGCCATAATTGCGATGCGTACGCCAATGAACTGTACAAAATCGACGGTGTGAAGTGGTGCCATGCCATTAGCGGTGAAACCGATATGATGCTGTTTGTTGAAGTGCCTAATATTGCCCGTCTTAATGAGATTCGAGATCATATTCAACGCTACCCTGAGCTTCGTAATGTGATGACGCATACTGTCCTAACGGAGTTCTTCAATACGACAGGGAATCAGTTCGTAAAATGACCGAGAAAACGATAGTTTTAAACTTCTGGAAGACAATGGAAAGTAACGACTTCACCGCAGCAGCAGAGTGCCTTTCACCAGACTGTGAGGTGCTTTGGCCACTGACCACAGAAGTGATTCGAGGCCGAGCCAACTTTGCTGCCCTTAACTCGGCTTACCCAGCAAAGGGGGTATGGACATTCGACATCGAACGCATTGTTGCAGATGGTGAGCAAGTGGTAACGGATGTGGTCGTCAGTGATGGGGCACGAAAAGACCGAGTCATTACTTTTCACACCGTGCGGGATGGTTTAATTTGCAAGCAAGTTGAATACTGGCCAGAAGAATACGCAGCGGCCAACTGGCGTGCAAAATGGGTCGAGCGTCATTAACCTGAACTCAGGTTAATAGGGTGTATTGACCATTTGAGCTGATATTTTCATCCCATCGTTGGGCATAAAACATTGCCCTTACGTTCTCTTTAATTTCAATTTTTCACCTCTATTGATAGATGAAGGTCAAAGAGGAGAGGTATTTATGACACTGACAGTTTGGTTATCACTTTTTACCGTTTGTTTATTGGGGGCGATGTCACCGGGCCCGAGCTTGGCGATTGTCGCTAAACATTCCTTAGCTGGTGGACGCATTAATGGTTTGGCAACCGCTTGGGCGCATGCATTTGGTATTGGTATTTATGCGTTCGTTACTCTGATTGGCTTGGCGGTTGTTTTGCAACAAAGTCCGTTGCTATTTAAGACTATTAGTCTCGCAGGCGCGGCTTATCTCGCTTACTTGGGGTTTAATGCGCTGCGTTCAAAAGGCGGGGTTGCGGCAAAGTTGGAATCGGGTGAGCAAACGACCGTCATTCAATCGGCACGTGAAGGTTTTTTAATTTCCATGCTGAGTCCGAAAATTGCACTGTTCTTTATCGCACTGTTTAGCCAATTTGTTGCTCTAGGTAACGAGCTAAGTAATCAAATGGTCATCGTAGTGACTCCATTTATTGTGGATGGGTTGTGGTACACCTTTATTACGCTTGTTTTATCTAATTCACGAGTGGTTGATCGTATTCGTTCTAAAGCGGTGCTGATTGATCGACTCTCAGGCATCGTTCTTATGTTGCTTGCTATCCGTGTAGTAGTGACGATTTAGCGATGTAATTAAAGATAAACCCAATAATCAAAGGCGATCGAAATGGTCGCCTTTGTTGTGTTTGTGATAAAAAAACACCCTATCCAGAATGTTGAGATAGGGTGTCAGCAAGGAATTTTGCTCAGGAACATAGGGAGTGGTTAGCAATCAGCGACGAACTTCTTCAAACTCGCCTTCAATTGCATCGGTTTTGCCCGTATTGAAATGGTACTCTTCATGCATTTCTTGTTGCATTTGTTTCACACGTTTTTCAATACGTTTGCCAGTAATCAGTGCAGCTATGGTCAATGGAATCGCCATGATTAGGCTAAAAACTAAAGTAACAAAGCCGGTAATCAGTGCTAATGCTGTAACGATAATTCGATTCATATTCATGACCTCTCTTTCAATCTATGCGTTCAGATTAGCGCCCTGAACATGAATGAAATATGAACATACCATTCAATTTCACATCGATTTGTCTGAGGAATGTCAAATTGGTCTAAAAACGAAAAAACGCCTGATGGTCACCAGGCGTATAAACGGGGGAAATATTATTAGTAATGCGCGGGGCGCTTATATTAAAACAAATGCTGGGGTATTGCTCGTTACGCAGTGTGGTTAACATTGTGGAGCAAAGTTCACCTATTGAGGGTATGTTTGGTAACGAACACCCATCATTTGTTCCATACAGTGTACAACTTGACAGCTGTAACCAAATTCATTGTCGTACCAGATGTACAGTACGCAGCGCTTGTCTTGTGCAATCGTTGCTTGGCCGTCAACAACGCCCGCATGGCGAGAGCCGACTAAGTCACTAGATACAATCTCCGTTGAATCTGTGTAATCAATCTGCGCAGAAAGCGCTGAATTTAAGGCCATTTCACGCAAGTATTCATTCAATGAGTCACGGTCCACATCTTCGCCTAGGTTTAGGTTTGCGACTGCCATCGATACATTCGGTGTCGGTACACGGATCGCGTTACCCGTTAGCTTACCCGCAAGTTCTGGCAACGCTTTCGCTACCGCTTTTGCGGCGCCAGTTGAGGTAAGAACCATGTTTAAAGAAGCGCCACGGCCACGACGATCGCCCGAGTGGAAATTATCAATCAGGTTTTGGTCATTGGTGTATGAGTGCACCGTTTCAATATGGCCAGATAGGACGCCATATTTGTCATTCAGCGCTTTAAGTACAGGTGTAATGGCGTTGGTTGTACAACTTGCGGCTGAAATGAAGGTGTCGTCTTCTTGAATGACAGATTCGTTTACACCAAATACAACGTTCTTAATGTCGCCTTTACCCGGAGCAGTCAGCAGTACTTTTTCTGCGCCTTTACATGCTACGTGCTGGCTTAGACCTTCAGCATCACGCCATACGCCGGTGTTATCGACAACCAGTGCATTGTTGATACCGTAAACCGAATAGTCGACGTCGCTTGGGCTATTAGCGTAAATGATTTGGATGTAGTTACCATTAACGATCAACGCCTTACGTTCTTCATCAATTAAGATACTGCCGTTGAATTGGCCATGAACGGAATCACGACGCAATAAGCTTGCACGTTTTTCCAGATCACCTTTTTTACCGCCGCGTACCACGATGGCACGTAGTCGAAGCGGGTAGCCAGGGCCACTTTTTTCGATGAGAAGGCGAGTTAACAGTCGACCAATGCGACCAAAACCATAGAGAACGACATCACGCGATTTTAATGGGGCGTCTGCACTATGTGCACCATGAAGAGCGGTATGTAAAAAGTCATCCAGTGCAGATGTATCTTCGTGTGCTTTCCAGTACATCTCGGCAAGCTGGCCAATATCAACACGGCAAGAAGCAATACTCATGTCATTAAGGCTTTGGATGATCGGCATCGTATGTTCAAGAGACAGAGGGTTGCCAGTATAGCGCCTTGCAATACGGTGAGCTTTGAGAATGTCGATAGTCGATGCATTGATAAGTGTCTTACCAAATAGAACCACTTCGATTCCATTTTGACGATATAACTTACCAATTAGAGGGGAGACAGATTCAGCTATTGTTTGGCTCGTTTGCCAGTCTTGGAGATATTTCTCTGGACTCATTGTTGTTTTGGACCTTTCACGTTTTTGGGCTGACCGTACTCATTCGTTTGTGTTGGCAAATACCACGAGCGAGCAAACGGTTTGTGTAATTGTTTTGTAGTAATTATGTGTGCGGATTGTACGTGGCCGTTGGTTATTCTGCTAGGAAAAATAAATCCAGTTTTTCATGTTGGCTAGGGTGCTTTTTACGGCTGATTAATGCGACCAAAGGGGCAGCTTTGACGTGTTGACTTTTGAAAAATAGTGGGCTTTTTTTGTGAAGATAAAGGATGAGTTCAAATTTAACTGTTTATTAAAGTGATAATTACTTAGGTTTCGTGATGTGCGTCGCGTATATGTGGGGATTGTGATGGGGTGGGCATTGTGAAGTGCAACTTTTAATCATTCAGCGTAGATATGACTATTCAATGTTAATTACGACTCATTTTTGTTTTCAAAAATATGTAAGCAATCACAGTTTAAAACGCGAGTAGGCACGCAATGAGCATGGGCTTTACCTAGTCAATTGTCACGCTGTTTGAGGCTCTCCCAAAAAATAGGCGGGAATAGAGAGGCTCGATGAGTTATTTGAGTTGTTTAATGAACTAAAGCTTGTTTAAATCGCGAAAGGAAAGCTGCCCCCCTAGTATAAGAACGGTAATGAAAAGGAAGTAATATGTTCAAACTTGCTGTGATCGGGACCAACTGGATCTCTCAACAATTTGTTCAAGCGGCGATTCAAACCAAAGAATTCTGTCTACATGCCGTGTACTCGCGCGACGTTGATAAAGCCCGTTCGTTTGGTTCACCCTATGGCGCTGAAGCTTACTATGACAGCCTCGACGCTCTCGGAGAGGATGCGGATATTGATGCGGTGTATATCGCCAGTCCAAATTCGCTGCATGCACCACAAGCGATACAAATGCTTAATGCTGGCAAGCATGTACTATGTGAAAAGCCAATGGCGTCAAATTACGCTTTAGCCAAGGCTATGTTCCAATGTGCGGAAGAACACCAAGTGGTGTTGTTTGAGGCATTTATGTCGCCGTATACGCCAAACTTCCAAGTGTTGAAAGAGAGCTTGCCAACTATCGCTCCGCTGCGGCATGCGACAATCAGCTATTGCCAATATTCATCGAGATATCAAAAATACCTCAATGGTGAAAATCCCAATACATTTAATCCAGAGTTTTCTAACGGTTCCATCATGGATATTGGTTATTACTGTGTAGGCTCGGCGATTGAATTGTTTGGGGAACCCAAAAGCATCCAAGCCAGTGCCCATGTACTGCCTTCGGGGGTAGATGGCTGCGGTAGTGTGACATTGGCGTATGATGGTTTTAACGTCAATCTGCTCCACTCTAAAGTGAGTGACTCTTTGATCCCAAGCGAATTTCAAGGAGAGCAAGGTAGTGTGCTGGTGGATATGATTGCTACGGGACGCGGTGTGGAGCGCATCTTGAGAGGGCAAGGTAAAGAAGTGCTCACGCTGCCTCAAACCGAAAATCATATGTTCTATGAAGCACAAGCATTTGCTCAGCAACTTAAACTTGGGTTGATTGATGAAAAAATGAAGCAACGTTCGTTGACGGTTGCCAAAGTGCTGACGGAAGTAAGAAGGCAAACCGGCGTCGCTTTCCCGGCAGATCAACTGACTGTATTTAATTAAAAAAACCTCAATCGTGAGGGCGTTATTTTGCTCGTTAAGCAGCGGCTTGCAGCTTTGATAGGTTGTGTATTGTTTTGCGGTAAGTTAGGTAAGCCGCAATGCCCGCGAAAATGTTACCAATACAAGCGCCAATCAATAGCCCCTGGATTCCGCCCAGTTGTGCGCCAACCCACAAGCAAGGTAGGAAGAATAAAAACAGGCGTAGTGCAGAGATGGTTAGTGCGGTGTAGGATTTTCCTAGCGCGTTACAGATAGACACCATCAGAATACATACCCCAAGCGAACCCAAACTGATAGGAACGATCACGAGGTGCATGTTCAAGACTTCCTCCACTTGAACATCACTGGTCATCAATAGCGCGAGTGGTTTAGCAACAATAAAAGTCACAATGGCAATCAACAGTTGGAAGCCGAGTATGAATTTAACCGCGATAGAGACTAAAGAACGAATATCCGTGTAGTTCTTTGCGCCCAGTAAGCGACCCACCATGGGGGGCATTGACATAGTTAAAGCTAACACTGAAACAATGGCAAAAAATTCATAACGAGAGCCTAGCGCCCAAGATGCCACCGCCGCCGTACCAAATCCGGCTAATAGTTTCGTTGCTAGCATCGATGAAAGAGGTGGCAGTAGCTGGCTAATCATTGCAGGTCCCATGATGTTACCGATAGCGGTGACACTTTTCATCACGTTTAGATCTTGCCATTGGAACGTTGCCCAGTGATTTTTCTGTACACGCGGCGAAACGACAACAATACCAACGCCGAATGCGATAATGGTGGCAATGGCCGCGCCATTAATCCCTAAATCAAAGGTGAAAATGAACAAAGGATCGAGAACAAGGTTCAAACCACTGGTCACCATCATCATAGAGCCTGGCAGCATCGTATTACCATTTGCACGGCAAATGCTGTAGTAGAAATACAGCACTGCGCCTGTCCAAGAGCTTAATAACCACCAAGGCCAATAGCTGTCGATGATTGGCATGATCGTTTCTGGTGCACTTAAGAGGGAAAGGATAGGGTAACGCAGAAACCAAATGATGAAGCCCAATACAGCCACACCAATCGAGCCAATCATAAGCACTAAGCCACCAAGCTGTTTTGCGTAGTGGACATCGTTAACTCCTATCGCTTTTGCTATCACAGCCGTGGTCGCGATGCCTAAACCTACTTGAATACCAATGACCACCATTTGCAATGGTAAAGTAAAGCCCTGAGCGGCAAGCGGAAGAACCCCGAGTTGACCAATGAAAGCACTGTCAACGAGCTGGAAGCTCATCAAGGAGAGCACACCAAAAAGCATGGGCCATGTCATAGTAAACAGCTGTTTTGCTAACGTCGGCTGAATGTCAGAAGAAATAGAAGACATAGAAAAGTTGAGTGTTTTCAGAGCGGGGTGTGGTTTTATTGTACACACTGTACAACAAAGTGACAAAAAGAAACCCCGAGCAAGATTGACTTGCTTGGGGTTGAATCTTGAAACTAATTAGGCTTATTTTTTACCGCTAGTTTGCTTGTCTTCTTCAGTCAGTTCGCGAATACGGCGGCTGATGTCACGACGAGCTTTAGAGATCTCAGCGCTCTTGATGATGTGGTCATCAACACGGTCTTCGTAATCCGCTTTCATGTTTTTGATGATCGCAAGGATTTCGTCGTGAGTCATTTCTGGTTTGATGTAGTCTAGTAGGTTCTCTAGAAGGTCTACACGTTTGCGGTTGTCACGAACTTTCTTTTCGTTATCAAGCAGCTCACGTTTTAGTTTGTTTTTACGACGAGCTTGGTTCACGATTTCAAATACGCTACTCATGGTTCCCTTTCCTAATTTGTGAATATCTGATTCGATTAAAACACAACATCTAATGGCATAACAGTCTTTAGATCAAACGTGGTGTTGAGTTGAACATTTATCAATCAATTCTGATGTGCTTTTAACACGCACAACTTGAGTGCTTTGGATTATCGTACACGGAGATGCAACGACTCGTTGTCATCGGTTTGTTGACGCTATATTATCTGCTTCATTCAAGACAATATGATGAAGCTCGAAATGAACTCTGGTAATACTGCGGAGCACGTCGAAAACCAAGAAGTAGAGTCAACCGAAGACTCTTTAGCAGCAAAGCTAAAAGCGGCATATGTTACAGCAAGAACGCAACTCGAAATTATAGAGGTTGAGCTGAACCGTTCTAAGATCATGATGATTGATGAGAATGGAAAAATGACCAAAGTGTCCATTCTATCAGAGCATTAGATTGAACCTGATTCGCAAAGGGTATCAGGTCTATGCGCTATGCTTTAGCCTGATACCCAAATTCAAATGCAAAAATAATAAGGAAATGCATGATGAAAGTTGAGCTAACGGCAATTGAAGCACGAGTAATTGGTTGTTTGATTGAAAAAGAAGTCACAACCCCCGATCAATACCCTCTGAGCCTTAATGCGCTGACTAATGCGTGCAACCAAAAAAGTAATCGTGAGCCGGTAATGTCATTGTCAGAAGGCGATGTAGTCGATGCAGTTGATGCGCTGATTGAACGTCGGCTAGTCAGTGATGAAAGTAGCTTTAACAGTCGTGTAAGCAAGTACCAACACCGTTTCTGCAATACTGAATTTGGTGATTTGAAACTGAGTAAACAGGAAAAAGGGATTGTGTGCTGTATGTTACTGCGCGGTGCTCAAACACCAGGCGAAATTCGTACTCGTACTAACCGCCTAGCAAATTTCAATGACGTTAAAGAAGTGGAAATCGTATTGGAACACCTAGCGAGCGATGAAAGAGGCCCGCTGGTGGTTAAGCTTCCGCGCGAGGCAGGTAAGCGGGAATGTCGTTACATGCATTTGTTCTGTGGTGAAGTGGATATGAGTGAGTTGAGCACTTCTGCCTATACACCATCCTCTGTTGATTCTGAGCGTGTGGCACAACTCGAGCAAGAAGTAGCACAACTTCGTGAAGAACTCGATGCACTCAAAGTACAGGTAGAATCACTGCTTTCATGAGTCAGGTTACCGAGCAAAGCTGGTGTGTTTATTTGATCCGCAATAACCGCAATGCATTGTATTGCGGTGTTACGAACGATATAGAAAGACGCTTTAAGCAGCATCAAAGCGGTAAAGGCGCAAAAGCGTTGAAAGGAAAAGGACCACTCATATTAGAGTGGACATCATCGTTTGAAAGCAAGAGCACTGCGATGAAAGTGGAATACTTCATTAAACAATTAACCAAAAGGAAAAAAGAGTTACTTGTCGATGCAGGTGCAGATATCAATGTTGATGAGCATCAAAACCTGATATTTCAAATGCACAGCTAATACACGTTATATACCTAAGTAACCTCAAGATGCTTGGTTCAGTGAGAATGACTTGGTTTGAAGACGCAGCGCCCATGAATTTATAGAATGATAAACGACAAATCGCTTAAAAATGGCGGTTTATTTTTATCTATTTCAGGTATCATTTCGGTCATTGGTAACTCATAATACAGTCATGTCCTACTAGGCTTAATATCAAAGGCATTGATATAAAAAAGGGACATGTTATGGAAGAGATTAATAGAGTAAGGATGACTCGGTTAGGTTATAAAATAGAGACGCTCAATAAAAGCGAAAAGAGCAATAGATGAAAAAAGCGTTATTATTCTCCCTTATTTCGATGGTTGGCATTTCTCCGATGTCACATGCCACTCAAGTGCTGAATGGTTATTGGACATATAAAGAGTTCTTAGAGGAATTCCCTGAACAACAACAACTCACGATGGCATTGTCTGAAGCAGTACGAGAGCGTCCGGTTCACGTAACGGCAAATCAAGCTCGACCACTAAAAATCTCCGTTGTCTATCCAGGTCAGCAGGTTTCTGACTATTGGGTCAGAAATATTAAGGCGTTTGAAAAACGTTTAGATAAGCTGAATATCAGCTATCAAATTAATCAGGTATTTACCCGTCCTAATGCCGACATCAAGCAGCAAAGCTTATCACTGATGGAAGCGCTAGAAAGTAAATCTGATTATTTGATATTTACGCTAGATACCACAAGGCATCGCAAATTTGTGGAGCACGTCTTGGACTCCAAAAAGACCAAGTTGATTCTACAAAATATAACCACCCCTGTGAGAGCGTGGGAGAATCATCAGCCATTCTTGTATGTCGGGTTTGATCATGCCGAAGGCAGCCGTAAGTTAGCCACAGAATTTGGTAAGCACTTCCCTAAGAAGAGTCATTACAGTGTTCTCTATTTTTCTGAAGGTTATATAAGTGATGTAAGAGGCGATACTTTTATCCACCAAGTTAATCGCGACAATGGCTTTGAGCTACAATCCGCGTATTACACCAAGGCAACAAAGCAGTCTGGTTATGATGCAGCAAAGGCAAGCGTAGAAAAATACCCAGATGTTGAGTTCATTTATGCATGCTCAACCGACGTCGCATTAGGAGCTGTAGAAGCTCTCGCAGACCTAGGACGAGATGACATTGTTATCAACGGGTGGGGAGGCGGATCTGCGGAGTTAGATGCAATCCAAAAAGGGGAGTTAGATATCACCGTTATGCGTATGAACGATGATACAGGCATCGCGATGGCGGAGGCCATTAAGTGGGATCTGGAAGGAAAAGCCGTACCAACCATTTACTCCGGTGACTTTGAAATTGTGACCAAAAATGATTCGCCAGAGCGAATTGACACCCTCAAAAAACGTGCCTTTAGATATTCAGATAATTGATGACGACTACATCAAACACAAAAAAGCGTCGCTCACTCGCGACGCTTATTACCAGAATTATTATCCTCGTTCTTGTTCCGATTATTCTCGGGATTTTTATTCAGAGTTACTACTTTTCTAAACAGATTATCTGGCAAGAAGTGGATAGGACCAAGCAGCAAACCTCTGCTTTGATTCGCAATATTTTTGATAGCCACTTTGCTGCCATTCAAATTCATCACGATAGCAACTCAAAAAGTGAAGTTATCCGTGACTTCTATGTGAAACGTAATAATCAAGATGCACTCAACTATTTTTTTCTGAGCATCGATCAAAATGACCCAGCACATACACCAGAATTTCGTTTTTTAGCCGATCACAAAGGCATCATTTGGGATGATGGCAACGCTCACTTCTATGGTGTGAATGATCGCATCTTGGATAACTTAGCCAGCAAAGTAACCTTCAGCGATAATTGGTATAACATTAATGTACAGACCACTATTGGTTCCAAACATATATTGATTCGACGAGTGCCAGTGCTTATGCCAAAAACGGGTGAAGTACTGGGCTTTTCTTATAATGCAGTGGTACTGGATAACAATTTTGCCTTGATGGAGAAACTGAAGAGCGAAAGCAATGTAGACAATGTGCTTCTGATTGCCAACGATGCTATGTTGGCAAATTCGTTGAGTGGCGATGAACATTATGATGTGGCTGAGGTTGTGGCGCGCAGAGGTTCACAGAATAAACTTGGTAAGTTGTTGATAACGGAAACGCCAATTAAAGTGAATGCGGCGACTACTGAGTTGCGCCTTGTATCAGTACAAGACAATCAAGGTGTCGTCACGTTGCAAATCCAACATATACTGGCAATGCTCGCTTCTGTTGTTGGGATGATCATGATGGCATTGCTCATTAAGGAATGGATTGGGAGCAGAGTGTCAGAGCAGTTGGAATCACTCATGTCTTATACTCGCTCTGCTAAGGAAGAGAAGGGGTTTGAACGTTTTGATGGTTCCGATATTGAAGAGTTCGATCACATCGGTTCAACGCTAGAAAGCACCTTTGAAGAGCTTGAAGCGCAGAAAACGTCTTTCCGAGATCTGTTTAACTTTGCGCTATCGCCCATTATGGTGTGGTCAGAGGGAGGGGTTCTGATACAAATCAATCCCGCAGCACGTAAAGAGTTGGCGATTGAAAGTGCACATGAATCCATGCCGATCGTTTTTCAGAGTTTTAAAGATAAACTTAGACCTCACCTGAGCATGGCGGCTCAAGGCGCGACCCTGACTGGGGTAAATGTTCCTATTGGCGACAAAATTTATCGTTGGAACCTCTCTCCAATCGGTGTTGATGGTGATATCAGTGGCATCATTGTTCAGGGACAAGATATTACAACGCTTATTGAGGCTGAAAAGCAGAGTAATGTGGCGCGGCAAGAAGCGGAGAAGTCGGCTCAAGCGCGTGCGGACTTTCTTGCTAAAATGAGCCATGAAATACGAACGCCGATTAATGGCATATTAGGTGTTGCTCAACTGCTGAAGGATACATTAAGCACCCAAGAGCAGAAAAAACAAATAGATGTACTCTGCCATAGCGGTGAACATCTTCTTGGGGTTCTGAATGATATTTTGGATTTCTCTAAGATTGAGCAAGGGAAATTTAACATTCATAAGCACTCGTTCACCTTTGCTGACACAATATCTACGCTAGAGAATATTTACCGACCGATTTGTGCTAATAAAGGTGTGAATTTAAAGATTCAAAATAAGCTCGAACCTAATGCTAAGATTTTTACCGATCAAGTTCGTTTAAACCAGATCCTATTTAATTTAGTCAGCAACGCGGTCAAATTTACTCCTTTTGGCGAGATTTGTTTACGGGCCGAGCTTGAGCAGTTTTACGGTGCAACGGACAGTGTCTTGGTGATCGAGATTACAGATACAGGCATTGGTATTGAGTCTAACAAGCTTGAACAAGTGTTTGAGCCTTTTGTTCAGGAAGAAGCAACCACAACTCGTAAGTATGGAGGCAGTGGTCTGGGTTTGACGATTGTGAAAAATCTGGTGGATATACTAGAAGGTGACGTACAAGTTCGTAGTCGTAAAGGCGATGGCACGACGTTTATCGTAACTCTACCAGTGAAAATGCACCAATGTTCGCTTTACGCCAATGATGTTAACAATCGAGTGCTGCCGGGGGAACTGTTTGATGAAAGTTTAAAAGTATTGTTGGTAGAAGATAACCATACCAATGCCTTTATTCTTCAAGCGTTTTGTAAAAAATATAGGATGCAGGTCGATTGGGCGAAAGATGGTTTGGAAGCGATGGAGTGCCTGAAGGAGGTCTGTTACGATTTGATCTTAATGGATAATCAGCTTCCCCATCTTGGTGGGATTGATACGACGTATGAGATCCGCCAACACTTGAAGTTAGGTACGCCAATTTATGCTTGCACCGCAGATACTGCAAAAGAGACCAGTGATGCGTTTATGGCGGCGGGTGCGAATTATGTGCTGCATAAGCCGATTAAAGAAAAAGTACTTCATGAGGCGTTTGTTGACTTTAAACTTCGATTTATGGTTGAACGAACCTAAAGTGAAAAAGGTGGCATTGATGCCTGTCTCTTATACACAAATCCCTAAGCCACGGCTTGGGGATTTTTTTGAACTCATTTTATGTTTCATGATCTGATCATCTAAGCAATGACAAGGATGATTATGATGATCTATATAGAGCCAACCCTTTGGGAACAAAAACAATTCGGTCAAACCCACCTCAATGACCCAAGACGAAAAAAGCGGAGCCAGTTTCCTGATTCCGCTTTGTAAACTTTTTAAGCCTTATGGGTGTTTGTATTTCGATATTTCACAGTTCCCTGTGCGTCTATCTACCTTAAATGAGAATGCTGATGAATGGTACTCTCGACCATCACACCAGATTGTTTCTCCAAAGATTTTGCATAAGTCCAAATCACTGATAGAACCGAACTCTTTAACGTGCCTAACGACTGACAGAAATTTGGCGTTAGTAGCATTAGGACATCCCTTGTTACTTAATCGATTGATAACCATGTTTGTAGCATCATCTCCAGCCAAATATGACTTTTTATTAAATTTTGTTAATGAGCAAAGTATCCAAAAACTGTTCGAAAGTAAAGTATTATTGTGACCAATATCTCTATTATTGGTTTTTTTGATTACTATTTATGCAGTAATGAGAAAGGGAACAATCCCAGTGTTAACAGGCTCAATGAGTTATATTTTGAGTCTGTTTTAAGGTCTCGACCTCTTGATCGTATAAGCCAGCCAATCCTGCGTATTGTAAAGCAAGTTGCGTATAATCTTCAGCGAGAAGATTTGCGTTTTCTCGATACCACTCCGCACTGATTTGGTTGGCGGTTGCTCCTGATTGTTGACACAGAGCAGCGAGCTTTTGCCATCCATTTGCCGTCCATTTAGACTCCTTGCTGAGCTTTTTAAGTTTCTCTGCTTTACTCCGTAGTTCATCTCTATATTGAATGGAAGCCTGCAACTGGCCGCGGAAAATGTTTTGATTGGCTTTGGACTGCCAGAGTAGGGTGAGTTCTTCGAGGGAAAAGGTCTGGGATAACAGCTTACGTTGCTTGTGCTCATTTAACAGCGTATTGTAAATCGTAACGTATTGATTGTAGTTGGACTCTAACTGGTTGAATTGGGTAAGATTGTCATTCCATGAATTGTGGTCACACTGAACTGCTGCATGCACCGAGAGTGGAAGCAACAGTATTATTAATATCCATTTTGGCTCAATCATCATAGGTTTCGTAGCAGTCCATTCGTTTTGCATGAGTATAGCTGTTTACGGCAAAAATAGTGTTAGTTCAATTGCATAAGGATCAAAAGAACATGAAAAAGGTGCTGATCGTATTCGCTATTTTGTTTTTGTTGGGCGGTATTGGTGCCGGGTGCTATTTCGTCTTTATGAAAGAAGAGCAACAAACAACGCAAAATGTGGAAGAACCTTCTGTTACGCCACCGAAAATGAACGACAAAGTACAACCTATCATGGATTTAGAGTCCCGAGTCTCAGAAGTTACGGAATATTATGTGACTGAGCGTCGAGTCAATGTCTATAACCAACCAAATCTTCAAGCGCTCGTCATTGACTCCCTGTACAAAGGGGAAAAAGTCGCAGTGTTAGAAAAAGCAAATGGCTGGTTCCGTCTGTCAGATTATATCCTGTATGAAGAAGGGGGAGAAGAGACTGCGGAGTGGGTAGATTCCAAGGGGTTATCAGATTCAGAACCTGTCATTAAAGAGCAAGAGCGGTTAGAGATTTTGGATGCTTACTTGCAAAAATCTGACGATTTGAAAGCGCATTTAGATGTGTTTCGCAACAAAACTCAGCAACTGTTGGATGATCAGGCTTGCGTCCCAAGTGATTTTGAAGAGTTGGGTGGCTGGGTGCGTTCGGTGACTTACAAGCAGGGTAACATTTATTTTATTTACTGTGGCGGCCTTGAACAAGAGAACAAAATTTACCTAGATGTGGATACAGGCAAAATATTCTCTCGATGAATACGAGGCTCTTTCATGTTGCGGGGCTGAAGTATCAGATCTGGCCGGAACGAAGACAGCTATAGAGATTTAGAACTTTTTAGTTGTGGATAATAACCAATGGGAATACTATCAAAGGGCTGAGTCAAACAATTTGGCTCGTTGTGTTTTAAGCGAGATCCCATGTCTTGGTTTTACGTTAGAAAACTGTTTTTGCTTCTACTTGCAATGGCTTTGTTGCCAGTGCAAGCCTCTGCTGTGCAAAAAGAACAGAAAACTCACGTACTTCACTTATCAAAATTACAGCCCTTCACGACGAGTGACTCTACATCCAGTCCTTCCATCGATTTTTCTGAACTGACGGAAGAAACCGCACCGTCACCTGTTTCTGAAGGACACGCAAGCCAAGACCCACTTGCCATATTTAACTCTCAACGCTGGATATCGCATCTGCGTGAGAACATCGATGACGAACATCTTGATTCGGTCACCGATTTTACTGCTCCTTTCTATGCTGATGCCGGTTATTCTTATCGCTTAATGGACATCAGCTGGCGTCAAAACCAGTCAATTTTTCATCATTTCGTTAATGATCATCGCATTGCGGGTTGGAAAGAAACCAATGCAATGTACGTCGCTCTCAATAGCCAGTTTTCCATTTAAACGCCATCAATCTGCACGCTTCGTGCGTTCTTAACATGACAATCTTTTTTGCAGGGCCTTGACTGCCCTGGGTATTCCGTACCTGAATGTGTTCAGGTGGGTGTGTTGTCGTGTCTTGAATTTAACTAATTGAGTCTTCGCTGAGCAGCGAAGGGATGATGTTTACATGAAGAAAACACCAAAACCACAAAAGACAAGAAAAGTGCTGAATCATTACTCAGCATGGAAATACTTCGTCCTTGTTACGACCATCATTATTTTAACGCTAAGTGCAATCCCCACTTGGTTTGGTGAGCAACCATCGATTCAGGTGACGTTTGCGGACCGAAACAACAGTGCGATGTCGGTCGTTCAACTCGATCAACTTCTAAAAAAGCACAACATTCCCGTGTCTAAGATCATTGAGAAAGACGGGAAAACAACCATGGTTTTTGATGGGGAAGATGCACAAAGTAAAGCACGTGCTCTGCTCAATGAAGAATTAGACAAGGGTGACAGCATTACATTTTCATACGTATCGGTTGCACCAGATTGGCTAAACGAAATGGGCTTTAGGCCAATCAAACTCGGTCTAGATCTTCGCGGTGGCGTCCAATTTTTACTTAATGTTGATGTAAATAAGGCCTTTGAAGAGCAACGTGATGCGTTGATCGATGAGATCAAAGCGAACCTACGTGAACAGCGTATCCGTGGTGTGCAGGTACGTGCTGAGTCTGGCAACCATATTGCGGTTAACAGCGATAATGATGATGCTTTGAAAGCGGCTAGCCAATTCATTCGTCAAAATTACCTAGGTTGGCAAATGACGAGCTCAGATCGCGGTTTTGACCTTCAACCTAGTGAGCAGAGTATTCAAGAATTTGAAACCACGACCTTGCAACAAAACGTGAAGATCATGCGTGGTCGTATTGAAGAGCTAGGCATTACGGAAGCCATGGTTCAGCGCCAAGGTAAAGATAGTATACGTATTGAGCTTCCTGGCGTTCAAGATCCTGCGCAAGCGAAAAATGTTATTGGTGCAACCGCAAGTTTAGCGTTTTACGAAGTAAAAGATGCGAGTCAAGCTCGCAGTAACCAAGACTTAGTGTTGCAAGATAATGATGACCGAACCGTGATACTGGCCAAGCGTCCATTACTGACGGGTGAGCACATTGTTGATGCGCGTGCTGGTATCGACCAAATGGGCATGTCAGAAGTGAACATCTCTCTAGATCACGCGGGTGGCAAAAAGATGAGTGACTTCTCTGCAACGCATATTGGTAAGCTTATGGCGACAGTATATCGTGAGTACAAAACCAATGACCGCGGTATGACTGAACGTAGTGAGCGCGTGATCAGTGTTGCAACGATTCAATCTCAACTAGGTAGCCAATTCCGTATCACCGGAGCGGGTAGTATGGATGAAGCACAGCAACTTGCATTGTTGCTTCGTGCAGGTTCATTGACTGCGCCAGTTACTATCGTTGAAGAACGTACTATCGGGGCTTCTCTAGGGACCGAAAATATTCAAAATGGTTTTGCAGCGTTGGCGTTAGGTATGGGCCTAACACTTACATTCATGGCGCTTTGGTACCGCCGTTTGGGCTGGGTTGCAAACGTTGCACTGTGTGCAAATATGCTTTGTTTGCTTGGTCTAATCGCGCTACTTCCTGGTGCTGTCTTGACACTTCCTGGTATCGCTGGCTTGGTGCTAACGGTGGGTATGGCGGTAGATACCAACGTAATCATATTTGAACGTATTAAAGACAAGATGCGAGAAGGCCGAAGTTTCGCTCAGGCGATTGACTTAGGTTTTGATAGTGCATTTGTAACCATCCTAGATGCCAACATCACAACCATGATCACTGCAGTGATTTTGTACGCCATCGGTAATGGTCCAATCCAAGGCTTTGCATTAACGCTAGGTTTGGGACTGATGACTAGTATGTTTACTGGCGTATTCGCTTCTCGTGCAATGATCAATCTAGTTTGGGGCCGTGACGGCCGTCGTGATGTGAGGGTTTAATCATGGTTGAAATGCTAAAACAAAATATTCGTAAACTTCGTTATTTCACTACGGTCATTTCAGTCGCTCTGACGATCGTTTCTTTACTTGCTCTTGGGATGAAAGGGCTACATTTAGGTCTAGATTTCACTGGTGGTATGGTTACCGAAGTGAAAGTCGATAAACAATTAACCAATCCTGACCTGCTCGAAGCATTGCAGCCTAAGTTGGGGGAATCGGCATCGGTAACCCGCTCGGGTGAAGATGGTCGCTGGGTGATTCGTTACTCAGTCCCGGCAGAGGGGCAAACGTTACCAAGCGTGGCAGAGACACTTAAGCCGATCTCACACCAAGTGGAAGTGGTAAGTAACAGTATTGTTGGTGCACAAGTAGGCCAAGATTTGTTTGAACAAGGCGGTTTAGCATTGTTGGTGTCAGTCCTGACCATTCTTGGTTACTTATGTTTCCGGTTCGAATGGCGACTAGCGAGTGGTTCACTGTTCGCATTAGCGCACGATGTGATTTTAGTGTTGGGCTTTTTCGCTATCACTCAAATGGAATTTAACCTTACGGTGTTTGCCGCGATTCTGGCGATTCTCGGTTACTCACTGAACGATTCCATCATCATCGCCGACCGAATCCGTGAATTGCTGGTTGCGAAGCAAAATTGGAAAATTGAGCAGATTAACGATGAAGCTGTTTTGGCGACGTTCTCTCGTACCATGGTGACATCGGGTACTACGTTGATCACTGTTGGTGCACTATGGATTATGGGAGGATCAGCTTTGGCTGGTTTCTCTACGGCAATGTTTATTGGTGTACTGTCTGGAACATGGTCATCTATCTCTATTGGTACGGTTTTGCCAGAATGGTTGAAGCTCGAACCAAGACACTACTTACCAGTCGAGATAGACGCTACGCCATAAGGTTGAGTATTTAAGGTAAAAAAAGTGCAAGCGCCACTCGTTTCGAGTGGCGCTTTTTTATTGTGCACCGAGCATGTTTATTGTGCACCGAGCATGGTGTCAACCTAGGAGGTGAAAGTCCTCTAAGTATCTTGTCGAGCAGGTAGCGTTAGCCGATGCAAGGGTGTCCATCGTGAAGTGGAATCTGAAGGAAGCAAATGGCAAAACATAGCTTTGGCGGACAAAAATCAGATAAGTAAGCATAATCAGCTTGGGTAACCTAGCAACAGATAGAATCGCCCAAAGTCTCGAACAGAAGTGTGATTATGTAAATCAGGTAGAGCGATGGGAAAGGGTGGCATCTTACCTCGGGAGATCTTATCACTTGTCCTTGTGACTAGGCTAGCAGTGATGCTGGATGAAGATTGAGAAGAAGTCAGCAGAGGGCATAGTACCTACGAAGTAGGGAAGGCCTGAACCAAGGTTTAAGGAAACAGTTAGCAGATTCTCAGTGTTTACGGAGTCTCTGTAAAGAATAGGAATCCTACAGCTACGTTAGAAATGGCGGTGAAGTCTGAAACGGAACTGTTACTAACGAAGAGAGACAAGCCACAATGGAGTTGAAGCTAAATAGTGAACTTAAGTTAGCAAAAGTTAGCCCACCTTGGAACGGCCGTATGCGACCCACGCTAGTACGGTAGTGTGAGAGGACGGAGGCGGTGAGGCCTCCGCCTACTTGATTGAGTAAATGTTATTCATAACGGTAGACCAACACGATAATAAATATTTGTATTTGTTACATATTAGTGCGTAATGCACCAAATATAGGCAGGCAATAAATGTTTAATGTATTCATATAATATAGTACAAATGATATATGCGTCTGTTATGTTTGAGGCTACAAATGTAATTACCTAGGATGTTTATCGGTAGTTTAATATAAATATGGTTTATTTGACCGTTTTAAATTATGGGTAAATAATTTAGTTAGAGTATTTACACAAATAAATAATAGTAAGAACTCAAGTCACCAGTTGATGTAACGAATGATTTTTTATTCATAAGCGTCTGAATTTAAAGGTTTATTATTGCATTTGAAGGGGGCTATTTTAAATTTAATCTAATTAGAAACAACGGGTTGGATGTAATTAACATTTCTGTAATATTTCATTGCGAATGAGATCTACATCAATTTTATGCAAAGTGATTAGAGTTTTAATTGATATGTAATATTTTTTGGTTAATTTAAAGCGAAGGGCTGCAAAGGAATTGTTGCCGATAGAAAAAAACACGTTAGTTGGTAAATTATTTACCTCTGTCCTACTTAGATTAATTATTAATGCTGCAAAGAATGGGGTCTACAATGAAAAAAGTGGCTTTGATCACTGGATCAAAAGGCGGAATTGGTTCTGCTATTACTTCTCAATTAGTCAATGATGGTTTCCGCGTAATTGCAACTTACTCAACTGGAAACTACGAGTCGGCTTCCGAATGGTTTAATGAAAAAGGGTTTGATAAAGATCAAGTACGCCTTTTTGAGTTAGACGTGACGAACACAATCGAATGTTCTGATAAGTTGGTACAGTTACTTCAGGAAGAAGGAACGATTGATGTTGTCATTAACAACGCAGGTATCACTCGAGATGGCGTCTTCAAAAAAATGACCGCTCAAGCGTGGAACGACGTTATCAACACCAACTTAAACAGTTTGTTCAATGTTACTCAACCGGTATTTGCTGCAATGTGCGAGAAAGGCAGTGGTCGTATCATCAATATCTCTTCTGTGAATGGTCTGAAAGGACAGTTCGGACAAGTAAACTACTCAGCAGCGAAAGCTGGCATGATTGGTTTTTCAAAGGCGCTTGCTTATGAAGGTGCGCGTTCCGGCGTTACGGTAAACGTTATTGCACCGGGTTATACCGGCACACCGATGGTCGAGAAAATGAAGCCTGAAGTCTTGGAGTCTATCACCAATCAGATCCCAATGGGGCGTTTGGCTTCGCCGGAAGAAATTGCCGCATCAGTGAGCTTTTTAGTAAGTGACGCAGGCGCGTACATCACCGGCGAAACATTGTCGGTGAATGGCGGCCTATATATGCACTAAGGAGTATCGATGATGGAAAAAGTATTTATTGTTGCTGCGAAACGTACCCCAATTGGTGCATTTGGTGGAAGTTTAAAAAATACCTCAGCAGGTAATCTTGCTGCGGTCGCGATTAAAGGCGCACTTGAGGCTGCCTCACTTTCTGCCGATAAGGTCGATGAAGTGATTGTCGGCAATGTGATTGCCGCTGGCCAAGGCATGGGGGTTGGGCGTCAAGCGGCACTCTATGCAGGTATTCCAGAAACAGTTCCAGCTTATGGCGTGAATATGGTTTGCGGCAGTGGTATGAAAACCGTCATGGATGGCGTTTCTCATATTCGCAGTGGCGATGCAGAAGTCGTTGTAGCTGCAGGCGTTGAGGTGATGTCTCAAATCCCATTCATTGTGCCTAGCGTTGTGCGCGACGGTAACAAAATGGGCAACATGGAATTGAAAGACCTTCTTATCGCTGATGGTTTGACGGACGTTTACAACCAATATCACATGGGTGTGACAGCGGAAAACGTAGCAAAAGAAGTCGGTTTATCTCGCCAACAGCAAGATGAGTACGCATTAGCGAGTCAGCAAAAAGCCGTAGCAGCGATTGAAGCAGGCAAATTCAAAGACGAAATTGTACCAGTAGAAGTCACGCAACGTCGCGAAACCGTCGTATTTGATACAGATGAATACCCAAAAGCGAATGCAACGCTAGAAGGTCTGAGTAAGTTGCGCCCTGCGTTTGACCGAGAAGGTACGGTGACAGCAGGGAACGCTTCGGGCATTAACGACGGTGCAAGTGCCATCATTCTAGCATCAGAAAGCGCGGTTCAAGCGCACGGTTTGACACCGATTGCTGAGGTGGTGAGCTACGCTCAATCGGGTTTAGATCCGAAGATTATGGGTCTTGGTCCTGTGGAATCAGTGAATAAGGCGCTGCAAAAAGCTGAGCTGAAAACCAGCGATATCGATGTTTATGAATTGAATGAAGCTTTTGCTGCACAAGCGCTAGGTGTAATTCATAAACTGGCAGAAACTAACCAAGTACCAGTGAGCTCAATTCAAGATAAGGCCAACTTTAATGGTGGTGCTATCGCATTGGGTCACCCACTCGGTGCGTCGGGTAACCGTATTCTGGTTACGCTAGTACACGAACTTCACAAACAAGACGGTCAGTACGGTGTTGCTTCACTTTGTGTGGGCGGCGGTATGGGCACGGCTGTGGTTGTAAAAGCCGTTAAATAGTTATTAAAACGGAAATTTTTAATTCTTTCTTTAGGAGATAAACCATGTACACTGATTTCTTCAAAACTTTTAGTGATCAAACTGAAAAAACGTTTGAACCATACCTGAAGTTCAACAAGCTAGTGACTAAGAACGTTGAAGTTCTGACTGAACTTCAACTGAACGCTATTCGTACTTACAGCGAAGTGGGCTTAAATCAAATGAAATCGGCATCTGAAATCAAAGATGTGACTTCTCTTACCGCATTCAACAGCCAGCAGCTAGCTGTTCTGACTAAGCTTTCTCAGCAAATGATGGATGATAGCAATAAGCTGCAGTCGATCGCAAAAGAGTTCAAAGAAGACGTTGAAAAAATGACTTCGGAAAACCTAAAGACTGTTACTCCTGCGTAATTTGTCAGATTTTCGCCGCCCGTTTTCTGGGCGGCGTTGTTTTTTCCGAGTATAGGAGTAAGACTATGTTTCAACACTTCTTTTCGGACTATCTTGTTAAGCTTCAGGAAACCAATCAACAGTGGTGGCATGATCTCGAACTCAACAAGGCAGCCGTGAACTCTCCTTTGAATAAGGCCATGCAAGAAGTGAATCTTGAAGATACTGCCAAACTCTTCGAGCAAGTGGCGAATCAACCAGCTAAGCTTTTGAACTTGCAAGCGCAATGGTGGGAGCAACAGTTACAGATTTGGCAAAATGTTGCTTTGATTGGTAACCAGAATCAAATTATTGAGGCAGAAAAGGGCGACAAGCGTTTTTCTAATGAAGCTTGGCAAAACGAAGCGATGTATAGCTTCATCAAGCAATCTTATCTTTTATTTAGCAAAACCTATTTAGATACCGTTGAATCGTTAGACGGTTTAGATGAAAAAACAAAAGAACGTATCATTTTCTTTTCTCGTCAGGCGATCAACGCACTGTCTCCCTCGAACTTTATCGCAACCAATCCCGAACTACTTAAGCTTACGCTAGAGCAAAATGGCGAAAACCTTTTAACTGGTTTAGAGCAGTTAAAAGAGGATTTCGAATCGAGTGCGGACATTTTGAAAGTTCGGATGACGAATAATAACGCTTTTCGCCTAGGGGACGATGTTGCGACTACAAAAGGAGACGTGGTATTTAAGAATGATTTATTTGAATTGATTCAGTACCGTCCATTGACGGAGAAGGTCAACGCTACGCCGCTTCTTATCGTACCACCTTTCATTAACAAATATTATATTCTCGATTTGACCGAGAAGAACTCGATGGTGCGTTGGTTGCTTGAGCAGGGGCACAGTGTCTTTATGATGTCATGGCGCAACCCTGGTAAAGCTCAAGCGAATGTTGAGTTTGGAGATTACGTCACCGACGGCGTAGTTAAAGCGGTTGCCGCGATTGAAGACATCACAGGACAAGAGCAAATTAATGCGGCTGGCTATTGTATTGGTGGTACAGTGCTTGCCAGTACTGTGGCGTATTATGCTGCCAAGCGTATGAAAAAGCGCATCAAATCAGCGACCTTCTTTACCACGTTGTTGGATTTCTCTCAGCCGGGTGAAGTCGGTGCTTACATTAACGACACCATTATCAGTGCGGTCGAGGCACAGAATAACGCAAAGGGATACATGGATGGTCGTTCATTGAGTGTGACGTTCAGTCTGCTACGTGAAAACAGTTTGTATTGGAATTACTACGTAGATAATTATCTAAAAGGTAATAGCCCAGTAGATTTCGATTTATTGTATTGGAATAGTGACAGCACCAACGTAAGTGCGGCTTCACACAACTTCCTGCTTCGAGAGCTTTACCTTGAGAATAAGCTCGTTCAAGATAAAGGGGTGAAGATTGGTGGTGTATGGATTGATTTGAATAAGATCAAAATTCCTAGCTATTTTATATCTACGAAAGAAGATCATATTGCGCTTTGGCAGGGTACCTATCGCGGTGCGCTGAATACAGGTGGCAACAAGACATTCGTGCTTGGTCAATCAGGCCATATTGCGGGCATTGTAAACCCTCCAGCAAAGAATAAATATGGCTATTGGCTGAACGATAACCTTGATGATTCTGCAGATGAATGGTTCAGCAACGCAGACTACAAAGAAGGATCTTGGTGGACGCATTGGCATGAATGGCTATTGACATTCAACACGAAAGAGCAAGTTGAGCCTTTCTCTATCGGTTCTGAAAACCACCCTTTGATTGGCCCTGCACCGGGTGAGTACGTTAAGCAGACGCTGCCATTAGAAGGCGCGTAGACAGTTCCCTATAGCAGTAAGTTATTGCGGTCTTTTACGGCCGCTTTTTTATTAGTGGAAGGTATGGAGTTGGTGCTATTAACAAAAACGCCAAGTGGACGCTTGGCGTTTTTCGTCAACAAAATGGGCAAAAAGTTGACTGGTAGAGGCGGTTTAGACCTCTTTATCCTTACCTAGTGAGAGTAGCCATAGAGAGATTGCTGCTACTCCGATAAAGCCGGAAAGAATAATGACTGGCATTGCGCTGTATCCAAGGAAGTGCCAGATAAAGGATTCAAGATTACTCATTGTCTGTATTTCTCCTTATTGCCAGCCTTCAACGCCGTGCATGTCAGGCAGTTTGTGTGCGATACCTTTATGACAATCTACACAAGTTTTGTCGCCTGAAGCCAAAGCGGTTGAGTGTTGGGCCGCAGCACGTTTACCTTGCTGTGAGTAGTCCATGTAATCGAACTGGTGACAGTTACGACATTCCAGAGAATCGTTCTGCTTCATACGCACCCATTCACGTTCTGCTAGGTGTGCACGACGAGCTTGGAATTTCTCCGGCGTATCGATAGTCTTCGTTACGAAGTGTGCAAACAGCTCTTTAGACGCTTGAACTTTACGAACGATCTTATCGGTCCATTCGTGTGGTACGTGACAGTCTGAACAGATTGCACGAACACCAGAGCGGTTCGAGTAGTGAATCGTTTCTTGAATTTCAGCGACAATAGGAGCGTGACAGCCAGAACAAAATTCTTCTGTGTTGGTCGCTTCCATACCCGTGTTGAATGCGCCCCAAAACAGAAGACCACCAGCGAAGCCTAGGAATAAAACTACACCAGCGGCAGCTTTACTTGGGCTCGACAGTCTCTTCCAAAACGCTTTAAGTATTTTCATAAGTAACCTCTTAGTATTCGCGTTTCAATTACTGAAGCGAATCGACTGCCTTAAACTCGTTTTCCACTAGTGGGGTAGCACTGGTTTGTGGAACGTGACATTGCAAACAGAAGTAGCGACGTGGAGACATGTCTGCCAATACTGCGTCTTCTCGGTTAACGTAGTGCGTTACACTGATTTTGGTCGCGCCTGCGTCTTTAGCGTTTTTCCAGCTGTGACAGGCTAGACATTTGTTTGCGTTCAAAGACACTTCGTAGTTACGGATGCTGTGTGGGATCAGTGGCGGCTGATATACATAGCTGTCTGCAACGATTTGGTCTTTTGGAAAGTCTTTGAAATCATCTGCAGGACGAGTGTCTTCAAGTTGCGTGCTGCCACGTAGTGAGTCTAGACCGCCTGTGCCACCTGGATTATCCAGCTCTGCTTGTGCAACGCCTGTCAATAAAGCACCTACAGATAAAAGTGCGATAAGGTATTTTTTCATCATTTCATCTCCGCCTTATGGCTTAAATTCTTTTTAGGCCGCCGAGTAGACGGCCCTTGCATTCGTTGTTTGACGGTTAAGCAATTTTCGTGATTTTGACTGGACACTTCTTAAAGTCTGTCTGTTTAGACAGAGGGTCAGTCGCATCAAGAATCAACTTGTTAATCAAAATACGAGCATCAAAGAACGGTACGAATACCAAGCCTTCAGGTGGACGGTTACGGCCGCGAGTTTCAACGCGAACGCGAACTTCACCACGTTTGTTTGTAATCAGAACTTCTTCACCACGACGTACGTTACGTTTCTTCGCATCAGCAGGATGCATGTAAACCAACGCGTCAGGTACCGCTTTGTATAGTTCTGGTACACGACGAGTCATAGTACCTGTGTGCCAATGCTCAAGAACTCGGCCAGTACATAGCCATAGGTCAAACTCTTCGTTTGGTACTTCTGGTGGCGCTTCGTATGGTGCAGAAATGATCTTCGCTTTACCATCGGCATTGCCGTAGAAGTCCCAACCTGACCCTGCTTTCGCATATGGGTCAGATCCTTCTTTAAAGCGCCATTGTGTTTCTTTTCCATCAACAACTGGCCAGCGCAGACCACGTACAGTGTGGTAAACATCGTATGGTGCCAAATCGTGACCGTGACCACGACCAAACGTCGCGTACTCTTCGAACAGGCCTTTCTGTACGTAGTAGCCGAAGTGGTGAGCATCATCGTTCATCTCACGTGCTTCTTCTATAGGGAATTTGTCGACTTGACCGTTTTTGAACAGCATGTCGTACATAGTCTTACCGCGGTATTCAGGTGCTTTTGCAAGTAGCTCTTCTGGCCACACGTCTTCCATCTTGAAGCGTTTCGAGAATTCCATTACCTGCCATAGATCAGATTTGGCATCACCGATGGTCTCAACTTGTTGGTACCAAGCTTGAGTACGACGCTCTGCGTTACCATAAGCACCTTCTTTCTCGATCCACATTGCGGTAGGAAGAACAAGGTCAGCTGCTTGCGCGGTTGCTGTTGGGTATGGGTCAGAAACAACGATGAAGTTGTCTGGGTTACGGTAACCTGGAAGACGTTCAGAGTTAATGTTTGGACCCGCTTGCATATTGTTGTTACATTGAACCCAGTAACAGTTCAGCACGCCATCATGCAGCATACGGTCTTGCAGTACTGCGTGGAAACCCGGTTTCGGTGGGATGGTACCTTCTGGTAGTTTCCAGATGTCTTCTGCGATCTTACGGTGTTTAGGGTTAGCAACCACCATGTCTGCTGGTAGACGGTGAGCAAACGTACCAACCTCACGAGCCGTACCACACGCTGATGGCTGACCAGTTAGTGAGAATGGGCTGTTACCCGGAGTCGCAATCTTACCGGTTAGTAGGTGGATGTTGTAAACCAAGTTGTTCATCCATACACCGCGAGTATGTTGGTTCATACCCATCGTCCATAGCGACATCACTTTCGTGTTTGGATCCGCGTATTGCTTCGCAAGCTCGATTAGCTTCTCTTTTTCAACGCCAGAGATTTCAGATGCTTTCTCCACTGTGTATGGCGCAACTGACTTTTTGTATTCTTCGAATGAGATAGGAGTCAGCTTGCCAGAGTTCGGGTTCTTCGCTGCTTTTTGCAGCGGATCGTCGTCACGCAGGCCGTAACCGATGTCTGTATCTGCTTGAGTAAAGTTGGTGTGCTTGTTCACGAAATCCCAGTTCACGGCATCGTTTTCGATGATGTAGTTCGCGATGAAGTTGGCAATCGCAAGGTCAGACTGAGGGGTGAAAATGTAGCCGTGATCTGCCAACTCAAATGAACGATGGTAATAAGTAGAAAGCACATTTACTTTTACGTGAGGATGGCTTAGACGGCGGTCAGTAATGCGAGTCCAAAGCACTGGGTGCATTTCTGCCATGTTTGAACCCCAAAGAACGAAAGAATCTGCGTTCTCGAAGTCATCGTAACAACCCATTGGTTCATCAATACCAAATGCGCGCATGAAGCCCACGACAGCCGATGCCATACAGTGGCGTGCATTCGGGTCGATGTTATTAGAGCGGAAGCCCGCTTTCATCATTTTAGCGGCCGCGTAACCTTCCATTACTGTCCATTGGCCTGAACCAAACATACCAATGCTTGTTGGACCTTTCGCTTCTAGTGATGCTTTCCATTTTTCGGCCATGATGTCGAAAGCGGTATCCCAAGATACAGGCGCGAAGTCGCCGTCTTTGCTGTATTTGCCATCTTTCATACGTAGAAGAGGCTGAGTCAGACGGTCTTGACCGTACATGATCTTAGAAAGGAAGTAACCTTTGATACAGTTAAGGCCTTTGTTTACTGGTGCTTCAGGGTCACCCTGAGTCGCGACCACTTTGCCGTTTTGTGTACCAACAAGAACAGAACAGCCAGTACCACAGAAACGGCAAGGCGCTTTGTCCCATTTGATTTTGGTTTGATCAGAGCTTGCAATCAGATTGGTTGCAGAAGCCGGTAGTGTAATACCTGCGACAGCAGCAGCTGATGCAGCTGCGTTTGCTTTTACAAACGCACGTCTTGTCATTTTCATACTTCACCCTCGATTTGGGAATGTTGTGTTCCAGTGTCTTTTTCTTCCGTTTCTTCAAACCCAGTTTCGATTTGGTGATAAACCAGTACTGTGCTCAAAACATCCGGTAAATTATTAATCGCATCGATAGTGTCGGTGATGAAACCTTGGTTCTCGGTTTCTAGCACCACCACGATTTTGCCCTCAGGGCTGTCACCATAAATTTCGGCATTGTCGAACGTTTCGATTTGCGTTTTTATGGCCTCTAAATGTTGAGGGGCGACATGAACCACGATGCTTGAAATGTGCACTTCGTTTAGTGCCATAGTTATCTCTCGCTTTTTGTTGCCTAATTTTGTCCTCTTGGGCATTAGGCGGTTATATTGCTCACATTGATGGCTGACGTAGGGCACACAGAAACACATGCGCCACATCCGTTACATTCATCAAGGTCTAATTTCGGTTGTGCCACCTTGCCCAGTTCTAATTTGAACTTGATTACCATTGACTCACACACGTCACCGCAGCTACGGCACTCGACATTTTGCTTCGCTAAGCAGCTATCTGTAATAGCGGCTTTTGCTAGCCAAGGCTGCTCAGCTTCGGTTAGAAATAGCTTCTCTGGACAGGCATCAGCACATTGGTAACAAAAAGTGCATTCATTAATCGCAAAATCGACCGCAGGAAATCCACCGTCGTTTTTAGTGATGATTCTTGTTTCACAAGCTTCAATGCATTTTCCGCAGCGGGTGCAGTCATCCGTAAATTGTGTTGGATTGGCTAACCAAGGAAGGCGTACAGAGTTATCCTGCTGTATTTTCTTTGCAAAGAGTCTTCTTTTCGAAAGGTCTACCACTAAGTTACCTCAACAATTGAAACCCAAATTAAGCATAATCATTTACTTTGTTAATAAACTTTCATTTAAGGACATGAAATTGTAGTTTTTGACATATTTGCATAAATACCTCTAAGGGGTTAATTAGGAGGTAATGTTGTTTTGGATCAATAAATTCAACCGCAGGTGATCACATATTGATAAAGTTAAAAGATAATGCGTGTTGTGAATACGGATGCATGGTTATCAAATAGGCGGAGTGTCGAGTTGTTTAAAAATGTGAAAAAGTCAGTAACGCGCACAATTGCATCTGCGATGATGCTGATTTTGCTTTTATCTGTTGCAACGACGGGGTTCGCGATTGTTACGTTGGCGTCAAGCTTAAACGATGCTGAAGCCGTAAATGTTGCTGGTTCTATGCGCATGCAGAGTTATCGTTTGGCGCATGATATTCAGAGTGAATCTGTAGACTATGCATCACACATTAACTTATTTGAAGGCTCGATTTATTCGCCTTCGATGCGTGCTCTTCAACATTGGTCTGTACCAAAAGACATCACTAAAGACTATTACCGCCTTATTCTTCGCTGGCATGAGCTAAAGTTGGTATTAGAGAGCCAAGATCGGGCTCAGTATTTGGTGTTAGTTGCGGGGTTTGTGCAGCAAATTGATGAGTTTGTATTTAAGTTACAAAACTACTCAGAACAAAAGTTGATTAACTTAGCGTGGATTGGTGGGCTAGGCCTAGGCGGCATTCTATGTCTAAGTTTGTTTGTTGTGCATTTTGTTCGAATAGAAGTCGTAAGGCCATTACGAGCGTTGGTGTTTGCGAGTGAACAAATTAAGAACCGTTCGTTTGAAGTGACACTTAATGTCTCTAGCGATAATGAGATGGGTATATTAACGCGTACTTTTAATCGTATGGCGATGGACTTAGGTAAGCTGTATCGGGGCTTAGAGCAAGCGGTGGATGAAAAAACACGCAAACTGCAACATGCGAACCAATCGCTGCAAGTGCTGTATGACTCCTCGCAGCAACTAACGGCATCACGTATCAGCCAAGAGAACTTCCAAGCGATTTTGCAACACATTGCCAGCCTAGAAGGCATTCGTGCCGTTATGCTCGAAATCGACCAAATTGGAGAGTCAAATTGGATCTTGACTGAAGGAGAGCAATGCCACTACGGGTGTGATAGTGAATGCCATAGGAAAACACTCACTTTGGATGGAGAGCATTTAGGCTATCTACATTGGAAAGCGGGCTTACCTTGCCCTAATGAAGCACTAATCGATAACTTTGTGCAGATCTTATCTCGTGCGGTATATTACAACCGTGCACAGCGGCAAGCCGAACAACTGTTATTGATGGAAGAGCGTGCGACCATTGCTCGTGAACTGCATGATTCATTGGCACAAGCTTTGTCTTATTTGAAAATCCAGGTAACACTCCTAAAGCGTAATGTAAAGAGTATCCCGGATGAGCGAGCGATAGAACAAACGAATCAAGTCATTACTGAGCTTGATACGGGGCTATCGGCCGCATATACCCAGTTACGCGAACTGTTGACGACTTTCCGCCTAACCATCAAAGAAGGCAGCTTTGGTCAGGCTCTGCAAGAGATGGTTTCTACCTTAGAGGAGCAGACACCGGCTGAAATCTTGCTAAAGAATGAGTTATCTTCGACAGCATTAGATGCACATCAGCAGGTGCACCTATTGCTGTTGGTCAGGGAAGCGACAATTAATGCGATCAAGCATGCCCAAGCAAGATATATTGAAATCCAATGCCTTGAATCTGATGGAAAGATCACTGTGACGGTCACCGATGATGGTATAGGCTTTGAGCAGCAAGACGAAAAATTAAATCATTACGGTATGAGTATTATGCAAGAACGTGCGACAAGGTTGCATGGTAAACTCAGCATCGATGCATCGAAAAATCATGGTTGTATCGTAAGACTAGAATTCCAACATAGTAAGGAAGTAAACATTGGCAATGTGTAAAGTAATGCTGGTGGATGATCACCCACTGATGCGACGTGGTATTCATCAGCTGTTGAGTTTTGAGCCAGAGTTTGAAGTTATTGCAGAGGCCAGTAATGGCGCCGATGCGGTCGCTAAAGCGCATGAGCTCAAGGTGGATTTAATACTTCTTGATCTTAACATGAAAGGCATGTCAGGGTTGGATACGCTAAAAGCGCTACGTGCAGATGGCTGTGAAGCACGAATCGTAATCTTGACCGTCTCTGATAGCCCAACGGATATTGAGGCGATCGTACGCAGCGGTGCAGATGGTTATCTGTTAAAAGACACTGAGCCAGATGAACTTGTTACTTTGTTAAAGCAAGCACATGAAGGCGATAAGTCGTACAGTCAAGCGGTAGCGAAGTATCTAAGTGAACGTTCTGAGCAAGAAGATGTATTTGATTCACTGACCGATCGTGAAACTCAAATCCTACAAGAGGTTGCGCGTGGCTTCCGCAATAAACAAATCGCTGACCGTTTGTTCATTTCTGAATCGACAGTCAAAGTACACATGAAAAGTTTGCTCAAGAAGCTCCAAGTGCCATCTCGTACAGCAGCAACAGTCCTGTATTTAGAACGATTTGGTGAAACCAAATAATTTTGTTAGCGTTCGCAATAATATCTTTAGGTATTAAAAGAACCGCCAAGCATTGGCGGCTTTTTATTTGTCTGGGCGAATGGAATACAAATCATTGTTGTGTTTTCCGCACTCTAAATAGTAATGGAGTGCCGCTTTTTTATCTTGAGCGACCACTTTCATACTGTGCATTCTCCCCTGTTCAAAGTAGAGGATTTCGTACTCTACGCTCGTATCAAGTTGCTCTGCAGCAGACATGCTACGCCTCCTTAACCAACATTTATTTTATCACGCAAAATTAGTGCCATTTATCACATGGCATTTAGTTTAAATTGTGAGCTAAAATGTGCCCTAATCCACTTTTTTGCCGATAATTGTGATCAAAAAGCTAATTTTAAACTCTATATACTAAAAGGGTGGCAATGATCCGTTGCCCGAAGGGGGTAAGTTTGCCGCTTACAGATTGAGTATAGAACTTAATCGTGAGAAAGGGAGTGTGTAAGTGCCATGAAATTACAGTATTTTTCTAATAAAGTCGGTCGTTATGGCATAATTTTGATGTCTATTCTATTGTTCGTTGGCTGCACAAAGAAATTTTTTTACAGCAACATTGATTGGATTGTCATTGAATATTTAGACAACTATGTCTCTCTTGACGCTGAACAGGAGTCGTTACTGGAAGAGCGAATTTTGTTATTGGCAGATTGGCATAAGAAAGAGGAGTTACCAGTCTATATTGAGCACTTGAAGTCGTTAGAAGTGATACGGAAAAGAGAGGTCACGTTTGATGTGCTGCAAAAAAATCGCGACATGGTACGAGCTCATTACCAACGCCTTGTTTCCAAAGCGGCACCAGACCTTTTCTCCCTCAGCATGCAGCTCACTGAAAAGCAGCAACGAGAGTTTCTTGATAGTGTTAAAGAACGATATGAAGAAAAAGATAATAAATATGCGGGTAAGCCGGATCAGGAATTAAGAAAAATGGTGCTCGATAATACGGAGGAGTGGATGGAAGAGTGGATAGGGGCATTGTCTAGTGAACAAAGAGCGCGAGCAAAACAACTTTCTGAAGAGGTTCTCATTAATAGCCAATTATGGCGTAACTACCGCTCTTCAATATATCAAGAACTTAAATATCTTTTTGATAATAAATCCAACCGTTCTGTTTATCAGCAAGTCTTCATGCAGTTATTGTTCGAACCGGAAAGTTATTATAGTGAACAATTGAGTAAGAATATTAATCATAATATCGCGCTCACCGATGAATTCACATTGGATATATCTAACTCGATGAGTGATAAGCAGTGGAAATATTTTCATAATAAAGTAAGAGAATGGCGCGAGTTAGCGGAAGAGTTAATGGACTGAATTATTTACAGGGTCCAATAGTTTATAATGATTCATTGTGTTCATATCTACCTTGTGAGCTTTCTATACAAAAAATGATTCAAAGCAATTTCTTATTATGCTATGAGCGTAACATGCATGGAGAAAAATGTTAGATAGGCTCATCGTAATACACTGAACAGCGATAGCCTTTACGCCAAAACAATGAGAATTATTATGAAGCATTTAGTTGACCGATTTCTTCGCTACGTCACGTTCGATACCCAATCAAATCCCAATGAAACCGTCTGCCCTAGTAGCCCTGGTCAATCGGTGTTTGCGGAATATTTAAAGAAAGAAATGTTAGAGCTTGGGCTTAGTAGTGTCACGCTCACTGATAACGGCTATCTAATGGCAAAGCTACCATCCAATGTTGACTATGATGTTCCGGCTATTGGTTTCATTGCCCATATGGATACTGCGCCAGATGCTTCTGGGAAAAATGTCACTCCCCAGTTTATAGAAGATTACCATGGCGGTGATATTGCGTTAGGTTTAGGGAATGAAGTGTTATCACCAGTGCAATATCCTGATTTGCATGAGTTACATGGTCACAATCTCATCACCACTGATGGTACGACATTGCTCGGCGCAGATAACAAAGCTGGCATTGCTGAAATTCTATCGGCTATCGCTATGTTGATTGAAAACCCAAGCATCCCACACGGCGATATTTGTGTCGGTTTTACCCCAGATGAAGAGATTGGCCGTGGTGCAGATTTATTTGATGTGGAGAAGTTTGGTGCGAAGTGGGCTTACACTGTCGATGGTGGACCACAAGGTGAGTTGCAATACGAAAACTTCAATGCAGCAAGCGCCGATGTGATTTTTCACGGCGTGAGCGTTCACCCAGGCACAGCAAAAGGTAAATTGGTTAACGCAATGAATTTGGCCGCCAAATTCCAAGTGCAAATGCCAGAAGATCAAACACCAGAGGCGACAGAAGGTTACGAAGGTTTCTTCCACCTCAAATCGGGTGAACTTGGTGTCGCTCGTAGTGAACTAGGCTACATCATCCGCGATTTTGACCGTGAAGGTTTGGAAAGCCGTAAAGCCTTCATACAGAAGCTTGTGGATGAGATGAATGCAGAGCTAAAACACGGTTCGGTTGAATTGAAGCTAACAGATAACTATTACAACATGCGTGAAATGGTTGAGCCGTATCCACACATCATCGATTTAGCGAAACAAGCAATGGAAGCATGTGATGTGGAACCGCTCATTAAGCCTATTCGAGGTGGCACAGATGGTGCGCGTCTGTCGTTTATGGGCTTGCCTTGTCCGAACATTTTCACTGGTGGTTATAACTTTCATGGTATCCACGAGTTTATCTCGGTTGAGATGATGGAAAAATCGGTACAAGTTATTGTGAAAATTGCTGAATTGACGGCGACAAAACAAGCTTAACGAGCTTGAGACAAGTAATAAGGCCCAGACATTGTCTGGGCCTTATTACTTTCTAGTGATTGTTTTCTTTGTCAATGATTTGATTAACGGACGTCATTGTCTTCAATCTTATCAATTGGTAACCAGTCAACTTCGACGCCTGCTTGGTCGAACATGTCTTGGCTTACTTGTATCTTATCTGCCCAGCGAGATAAGAAGTCTTCTGATTGTTCCGGGCAATGCACGCGAGAGATCCCCGTTTGGATTATTTTTGCGGCACAGTTTGGGCAAGGGAAGTGCGTAACCCAAATATCACAGCCATCCAAATCACGTTTAGAAAAGAGAATTGCGTTCTCTTCCGCATGTAATGTTTTTAGGTACTTGAGTTCCCGTTCGTCCGTATCCACACTGTCAGAAACGCCATGAGGGTAGCCGTTAAAGCCGACGGAAACAATTCGGTTCTGATTAGTGATCACGGCACCAACTTGTGTCGATGGGTCTTTACTCCAAGAGGCAACCAATTCGGCCATTTGGTAAAAACGTTTCGCCCATTTAGAAATCATACTTATCCTCTCGGTCGAAGGCTTTGAATTAGCTGAATGATAACGTATTTTTTTTAAAAAAATAGGCAAATCGCACTATGTGGAAGAGAAGTTTGCATTTTTTAAAACTTCCGAATCACGCTTAGTATCAAAACTGCTACCTCTACAGTGGAAATTACATCAGTTTCACACTGTAGCAAGAGCCTGTTTCCAAACTATTTGGCTTATAGTATCGCCAATTTATAAGTTGTTTATCTGCCTTACACTTTGATACATTTTCCTTTGATTATCTTGAAGTTTTCGGACAAATACCCCTGTATGGTTAAGGTATTTTCAAACGAATCCTGTTCCATAAAGACGGTAAATACATGCAAAAGAAACCACTCGTCGCACTAATGGCGGCAACAGCTATCCTCGCGGGTTGCGGAGAAGCAAATAATGCCCAGAAGGGGTCGCAAGCTCCTCTTGTTGTGACGCAGGATGTCACAATTATTGACTACCAACCGAGTAAGTCTTACATCGGTCGCATTGAAGCTTTAGAAGATACGAATATCACGGCACAAGTCTCCGGCTATCTTGAAGCTCGTCATTTTGACGAAGGTCAGATGGTGGAGAAAGGGCAATTGTTGTACTCCATCGAACCTTCTTCTTTTGCAGCGCAAGTGGCGAGTGCAAAAGCGGCGCTAGCTCAAGCAAAAGCAGCCCTAAAGAAAGCGGAACTCGACCACCAACGTGGCAAGAATTTGTTGCCACGTGGCAGTATCTCTCAATCTGAATTCGACGCCTTGACGGCTACGTTGCTTGGTGCTCGCGCAGAGCTTGAGGCGGCAAACGCTCAGCTCAAGCTTGCAGAAGTAAACCTTTCTTACACCCAAATCCGCGCACCATTTAGCGGTCGTATCAGTGACAGTAAAGTGAGTACCGGTGATCTACTTTCGCCATCTTCTGGCATTCTGACCACGCTAGTGAGCCTAGACCCAGTACATACTTCATTCAGCGTGAGTGAGCGTGAACGTTTGTCCCTAGGTATGGATGGCATTAAAGGTGACGGCAGTGCAGAGTCGAGCAGTGTCGAGGTGCAGTTAGAGCTAGAAAACGGCGAATACTATACGCATTTAGGACAGTTAGATTTCTTGGGCAACCGAATTAATACCCAAACCGGGACGATTGCGATGCGAGCGCTGGTACCAAACCCAGAACAGCAGCTTCTTCCTGGCCAGCATATTAAAGTCAATTTGCGTGATAAGAATGCGAAAGATGTGCTCGTAGTTCCTCGTCGCGCAGTTCAAACGGATCTTGAAGGTAACTTCGTGATGGTGATGGCTGAGGGCAATATCGCAGAGCGCCGCAATGTTAAATTGGGCTCTCAGGTAGATCAAGGCATCATCATTAGTGAGGGTCTAAAGAAGGATGAAACGGTGATTACGCAGGGTCTACAACGTGTACGTAACGGGGTAGAAGTGCGAGTTCAATCTCCTGACCAAGATAAGAAGTAGGAGGGGCAATGTTAAGTCGTTTCTTTATTCAAAGACCGAAATTCGCACTGGTTATCTCGATCATATTGACGTTGGCAGGAGCCATCTCTTTAGCGATCTTGCCGGTTGCTGAATATCCAAAAATCAGTCCGCCATCGGTGAGTGTGACGGCATTCTACACAGGTGCAAGCGCTGAGGTGGTGGAGCAAGCGATAGCTGACCCAATAGAAACCTCGGTGAACGGCGTAGAAAACATGATCTACATGTCTTCAAAGAGTGCCAATGATGGTTCTTACAGCCTGAACGTAACCTTCGATGTGGGCACTGATCCAGACATGGCTCAGGTTAACGTGCAAAACCGTGTCTCACAAATTGAGTCAAAATTGCCTCAAGAAGTGCGCATGGTAGGTGTTACGGTTAAAAAGCGTTCTCCGGACTTGTTGATGGTTCTGAACTTCTACTCACCAGACGGTAAGTACGATGATAAATTCCTCATCAACTACATCAACCTGAACGTAAAAGACCAGTTGGCGCGCGTCAAAGGTATCAGTGAAGTTAACGTGATCGGTGGTGGTGAATACGCGATGCGTGTTTGGTTAGACCCAGAAAAAATGGCTAACCTGAACCTTACTACGACAGATGTTTACTCAGCATTGGCGGAGCAAAACGTGCAGGTCGCGGCTGGTCGTATCGGAGCTGCGCCGTACAATAACCCTCAAGAAGTTCAGTTCAACCTAGTGACCAAAGGTCGTCTAGAAGGCGTGAACGAGTTTGAGGATGTGGTGCTTCGCGCTAATCCAGATGGCTCTACCGTTTATCTAAAAGACGTTGCACGAGTTGAGCTTGGTAAGAAGTTCTACGACGGTAACGGCAAGTTCCGTGGTCAAGATGCGTCTATCGTAGCACTGTCACTTCAGTCAGATGCAAACGCATTGGAAAGTGGTCAAGCGGTAATGGCGTTGCTCGATCGTTTAAGCTCCAACTTCCCAGAAGGCATGGCTTACGAAACCAGTTACGATACAACCGTGTTCGTTGCAGAATCGATCAAGGGCGTAGTGAAGACGCTGATTGAAGCGATCTTGCTTGTAATCGCGGTGACGTATCTGTTCTTAGGTAGTGCGCGAGCAACCTTGATCCCAGTTGTCGCGATTCCTGTTTCGCTTATCGGTACGTTCGCCATCATGCAGGCAACGGGCTTTACCATAAATACGGTAACCCTGTTCGGCTTGATCCTCGCCATCGGTATCGTAGTAGATGATGCGATTCTGGTTATCGAGAACGTGGATACCACCATGGCGAAAGATCCAACCATTTCTCCGCGTAAAGCAACGTTACTAGCGATGAAAGAGGTAACGGGCCCAATCATTACCTCGACATTGGTTCTTTTGGCGGTATTCCTACCTGTAGCCATGTTGCCGGGAATTACCGGCATTATGTATCGTCAGTTTGCATTGACGATCTGTATCTCGGTAATGATTTCATCTATCAACGCGCTAACGCTGTCTCCAGCATTGTGTTCGTTGGTGTTGAAGCAGGGCGGTGGCAACACGGCAAGTTGGTTCCAAGCATTCAACCGTGGTCTTGAACGCGTCACAACGCGCTATGGTCAAATCGCGGGCTTTCTAGTGAAGAAGTCGTTGCTAGTGGTTACCTTTTTCTTCGTAGCGGTAGCGGCAGTCACTTTCTTCGCGAAAACAACCTCAACCGCATTCGTACCTCAAGAAGACAAAGGCATCTTGTTGGTGAACGTTCAGCTTCCGGATTCTGCATCACTGTCTCGAACTGAGGAAGTAACCAATAAGCTGATGAAAATGGTTGAACAAGAGCCAGGAGTCGATGGTGTCACGGTGGCGAATGGTTACTCATTCATGACAGGTGCAGCAGCATCGAACGGTGCGTCTCTGTTCATCAAACTGCATGACTGGGATATGCGTAATGGACTAGACGGCGAGCACGCAGCAAATGCGATTGCGAACCGTATTAATGGTCGTGCGGCGATGGAACTACCACAAGCGATTGTATTCGCTATGGGGCCACCGGCAGTACCTGGTATGGGCGCGGCATCGGGGTTCGAGTTCGTACTAGAGGATACGTTAGGTCGTAGCCGTACTGATTTGTCGATGGTAATGGGTGAGATGATTCAGGCGGCAAACCAAGCGCCAGAAATTGCTTACACCTTCAGTACTTTCCGTGCAAACGTACCACACTACTATGTCGATATTGACCGTGAGAAAGCGCAGCAGTTGGGTATACCACTGTCGTCTATCTTCCAAACATTACAAGGTAATCTTGGCTCACTGTACGTGAACGACTTTACCATGTTTGGTAAGAACTTCCGCGTCACCATGCAAGCGGACAGTGAGCACCGTAGTAGCATGGGAGATCTGGCGCGTTTCCACGTGCGTTCTTCAAGCGGCGATATGGTGCCACTAAGTACACTAGTCAGCTATGAGCAAGTGTTTGAACCCGATGTCGCATGGCGATACAACATGTACCGCAGCGCGATCATTCAAGGTCAACCAGCGCCGGGTTACTCAAGTGGTGACGCAATTTCAGCAATGGAACGTGTTGCGGCTGAAGTGCTACCGCAAGGTTACACGTACGAATGGTCGGGCATGGCTTACCAAGAAGTACTGGCAGGTAACCAAGCCATTTTCGCGTTTGCATTGGCGTTGATCTTTATTTACCTGTTCATGGTGGCGCAGTATGAGAGTTGGAGTATTCCTCTGGCGATCATCCTAGTGGTGCCAGTGGCGACGTTAGGTTCCTTCCTCGCATTGAACTTGACTGGAACACCGCTCAACTTGTACGCACAGATAGGGCTTGTTCTGCTTATAGCGCTCGCGGCGAAGAACGCAATCCTGATTGTAGAATTCGCCAAGCAAGAGCGTGAAGAGAAAGAGGACGAAATTAACAGTGCAGCGGTACAAGGTGGTAAGCTTCGTTTCCGTGCCGTAAACATGACATCTTGGTCATTTATCTTAGGTATCTTTCCATTGATCTTCGCGTCAGGCGCAGGTCATGTGAGCCAGAACTCACTGGGTATCTCCCTCATTGGTGGTCTGCTCTGCGTACTTCTTGCTGGTACTTTCCTGATTCCGAGCTTCTATGCTATGGTGCAGAGAAAACGTGAGAAGATCCACGGTGGTAGCACTAAGCTGATCCCTCTGGATGATGAATAAGTATTGAGTCTACCCATAAAGAAAAGCCCGAAGCATGTGAATGCTTCGGGCTTTTTATTCTCAATTGCTGTCTCTATATCAGATTGGCTAAATCGAACTACACATTACGGGTCTTAAATACGGCAACCGCATTATCCATCTCTTGAGCTTGCGTGGAGACAGAGTTCACTTCATGCAAACACTCTTGCGCAGACTGCATATTGGTTTCTGAAATAACGTTCAATTCGGTGATGGAATCACTCACTTGGTTCATCACAATGCCTTGCTCTTCGATCGCAGAAGCAATACGTTCTGAGTTACCTTGGATGGCGTGCATGTCGGCAATGATTTGCTGCAGACTCGAATCCAGTTGTTCAGATGCTTGCAGAGTTTGTTGACCCTGATCGTTGCATTGGTCGATATCCGCAACCACCATCGACATCTGAGACTGAATGTCAGAGACCACATGCGTGATATCTTCCGTTGATTGATGAGTGCGGCTTGCTAATGCTCGAACTTCATCTGCGACAACCGCAAAGCCACGCCCTTGCTCGCCTGCTCGTGCCGCTTCGATCGCTGCATTTAGCGCAAGAAGATTGGTTTGCTCAGCAATATCTTGGATGATGTTAACTGCGCCACCAATTTTGTCTACGTGCACATTCAAAGAGCGAATGGATTGCTGGCTATTGGAAAGAATGCTCGTCAGTTGACCAACGTTTTTTACCGTTGTTTCAACCACGTCGCGACCTTGTTCAGCGTTGTTTGCGGCTTGATGGACGCCTTCGACTGCCACAGAGGTGCTCTCTGAAATTTCACCAATGGTTGCGACCATTTGCTGAACCGCCGTAGCCATTGAAGAGGTGTGATCGGTTTGAGTATTAAACTGTTCTATTACCCCCTCAAGTTCACGATGCATGTTATCTGTACTTGCAGACAGCTGAGTTGACTTCTCTTTCGTATCATGAATAAGGCACTCTAGCTTATTGAGTAAATCATTTAGGTGATGACTGATGTCTCCTAACTCGTCTTTACCTGTTAATTCTGAGCGTAAGCTAATATTGTTACTCACACTGATATTTTGGATAGTGTTTAACAAAACACTGACGCGATTGTTAATTGATCGGGAGATTTGCCAGATAAGTACAACAAGCACAAGTAACACGATGGCCGTGAGTGCTTGTTTGATGATCGCCATTTGTGAATTGCGCTGCGCTGTGGCAGTGCCGATCAAAGAAGAGAAAGTTTTAAACTGTGCTTCTACCGTATGTGATAGGGAGCGAGTTTTGCCGAGCAATCCTTCTTTGTAACTCACACCAATGATTTGTTTTTGTGCTGCGACCTGTTTGGCACTATCCAACAATCCTGCAGCAGATAAACCTTGTAATAAGTTAGCATTCACCTCACCAGATTTGACGGCTGAATCGAACTCAATAAGAGCAAGAAACTGCGGATGAGTGGCACTTTGCTTAGCACGTAGCAATTGTTGTTGGTAATTGCCGATCAAGCCGCTGTCATTGTCCAGTCCGTAACGTTTATATGCTGTGGCTAGGTCTTGAAATCCACCATGGTAAGACAATAAGTCTTGCTTGAATGGCTGGCTAGAAGGGAGTTCATAATGGGTTAGGATGTCAGCTAATTCTTTTTCTAAGCCAAGGAAGAGTTCCACATTCGCTTCAAATTTGTCGAGATATTTGAGGTCATTGCGAAGGAGGAAATCTTTCTCATTGCGTCGTAAATTGAGAAGTTGAATCTCCAAGTCACTGACGAGTTTAATCGCATGGTTTAATTCATTGGTCTGTTTGGCAAAGTTTGCTGACAACCCCAACAGGGCCACGATACCCAAAATGGCGATAGTGCCGAGAGAGTACAATTTTTGTCTAATAGTCATTTTTACATCCTGAATAATTGACCAAGGTAAGGAAACCATAGCCGGTCCCAATACTAGATCTGACGTTTGCTAATGCAGCACTTTTTGGCGTTGCTGCTTTTTTGTCGCTTGCTTGTTTTTACTATCAAGCCTACGACGTTGTGAAGCACGAGTAGGTTTGGTTTTAATACGCTTTTTCTCTTGTCGGGCGGCTGATTGGATCAACGCTTGTAATCGATTAAGTGCGTCTTCTTTATTTTGCTCTTGTGTCCGAAACTGCTGCGCTTTGATGATAATCACCCCTTCCTTCGATATCCGGCTGTCAGAAAGTGCAAGTAATCGCTCTTTATAAAAGTCCGGGAGTGTAGAATGATGTACGTCAAAGCGCAGATGTATCGCAGACGATACCTTATTAACGTTTTGCCCACCATTTCCTTGAGCTCGGATGGGAGATAATTGAATTTCCCAGTCCTGAATTGTGACAGAGTTAGAAATTTTGAGCATAATTACTAGGCGCCATAAGAATTGTTGCGATGGATGATAAATTACCATCAGTGGTATATAAATAGAAGAATAGAGATGAACACAATAGATTTTAGTGCTTATAAGGGACTAATTTTCGATATGGACGGGACGTTGATTGACACTATGCCTGCCCATATGGCTGCATGGCAAGCGACGGCAGACCGATTTAATTTCCCATTTCATCAAGATTGGTTACATAGCCTAGGTGGTATGCCAAGCTTTAAAATTGTGAGTGAAGTGAACCGTGAACATGGCTTATCTCTCGATCCAAAAATCGTATCACGTTTTAAAATGGATACGTTTGCGGAAATGGAGGAGCACGGTGAAATTATCTCATGTACAAATATCGTGTTAGAAAGTTTTTTAGGTAATAAGAAAATCGCAGTAGGCACAGGCAGCCAACGCGATTGCGCTTTGCGCTTACTCGCGAAGGCAGGTATTCTGAGTAAACTTGATGCCGTTGTTACCGCTACGGATGTAGAAAGACATAAACCGTTCCCTGACACATTTTTATTGGCTGCAGAGCAATTGTGTTTAGGCGCTGATGAATGCGTTGTATTTGAGGATACAGAGTTAGGTAAGCAAGCTGCTCATGCCGCGGGAATGGATTGTGTAATGGTGGAAAGCGGCAAGTTAATTTTCCACCCGAAATAATTAAAAATAGAATAAACAAAGGATGCCGTTTAAAATTAAACGGTATTCTTTATTGTTTCATATGACGGTATCTCGATGATTTAAACTAGCCCTAAGAAGTAAGAAGATGATACTGGAAACACCAGTGTTCTTAACGACTCGCAAAGGCAATCAAACTCGCTTTAATTTGGCATTTTAAAATAAAATGGTGCTAGGCGTTGCAGCTGGCCGATACGAAGATGAAATGACGATAAGTTTGATTGCTGACTAGGTTTGGCTTGGTCTTTAGAAGCTGGCAATAAAAACGCAGCAATCAATGCGGCGTTTTTGTTGGGCGATTATTGGATTTCCAACAGTTCAATATCAAAGATCAAGACGCTTGCTGGTGGGATTGGCCCCGTTCCGTTCTTACCGTAGCCAAGTGTGCTCGGTACGAATAGGCGGATTTTCTCACCCACGACCATATACTGCACACCTTCTTGCCAGCCTTTGATCACTTGATTAAGGCCAAATGAGATTGGCTCACCACGGTTTACCGAACTGTCAAAGACGGTCCCGTCGATAAGCGTACCATGGTAATGTACTTTTACTTTGCTGTTTGCCGTAGGGTGCAAGTCGCCAGTCCCTTTTTCTAGAACCAGATACTGAAGGCCGCTTTCAGTGGTAATGACGCCTTCTTTTTTACTGTTTTCTAGCAGGAATGCTTGACCCTTAGTAAAGTTTTCGTCAGCAACTTGGTGGTTTGTCCAAGTACGGTAAATGAAAAAACCAGCCAATATAAAAATAATTAGAGGAAACAGAAATTTAGACACATTTACTCCTTGTGTTATTTCGGTTGTTTAAGCAAATAGTTAATGGTTTCAGCCATCGCTTCGACAGTTTCATGTCCACCAGTGATCACTTGGTATTTACCATTGACGATAAAAGCAGGAACAGAATTGACCTGGCCATTAGTTGTGATTTCTTCCGCTTTTACAATATATTCAAACAGTTTGTCTTGCTGTGTCTTGTCGAGCTGATAAGGGCTGATGAGGTTACGAGATTCAAATGCTTTCTCTACCGCTGCTTGGCGTTCGTCTGCCGTCGCGTCTGCACTCATTTGAACGGCAGCGAAAAGATCCGCCATGAACGCTTTATCCGGGGTACCGTCAAGCTGCATTACTGCCGTATAGTAGATAATCGCACTGATTTGAGCGGTTTCATTAAATGTCACGTGTAGTTTTTCCACTTTTTGATCAGTGAGTGACTCGATTTGAGGGACGAAATCTTCCATTGAACGACAATGGCCGCAATTAAGAGAGAATACTTCACTCAGTGGCGCTAGGTTGTATTCTGCAAGAGAAACTGGCAATACCTCGAACTGCTTACCTTGTTGTGGCTGAGAATTGCCGTCATCACAAGCAGACAATGCCACGGTAGCGGCAACTAAGGCAAAAGCTTTGAAAATGGTTTTGAACATAATAACACTCTGAATATAACAGTGGAGGTTAGTTTATCGGTTAATGTGATCAACGAAAACTATTAATATGACTTGTTACACAATTGAATAATGTTTAGTTGAAACATTATCTAGGCGCACTGCCTCATTAGAGAAAGCATAGTGAGAAGCCGACGTTTGTCATTGGCATGATAGCTGCTAGAGAATAGGGAGCAAATGACTAATCATGTTAAAGTAATAACATGTTTGGTCGACATATAAGAATCTATCCTACGTTGGTATCGCTATGAAGCATTGGTTTTTGGTTATTTGTGGCATCTTAGCTGGTTGTGGCAGCATAAATTCAGAAATGGTTCCGGGGGGTAATATGTTAGATACCGCGCCTAGAACGAACTCGGAGTTGATGCACCCAGAGTGGGGATACGTGGCAACACCCTACGTAGCATCAAATTGCGAGGTTCAACCCCGAACGACTCCCCAAGAAATGACGCAAGGTGCGACATCGTTAGAAATGTTCTTGAATCGACATCATATCGCTTATGAAGCGGTCAGTGGCGAGCACTTAATGGTGCGTCTAAAAGAGCAGGTTCATTTTCAAACGGGGTCTGCCCAACTTTCGCTGCAATCACAAGATTGGATTCGAAACCTTGGTCATTACTTAGCCGGAAGAAGCGACATAGACGTCGTGATTGATGGTCACACAGACAGCACTGGTCGTGCGATTTTTAATGACAGCTTGTCAGAAAAACGTGCTGAGGAAGTTGAAAAGCAATTGTTGGCGACAAACTTACCGCGTCAGCGTATTTTTTCTCGAGGGTTTGGTGAGTATGTTCCGCAGTGCAGTAACGCGACCTCTACAGGAAAAGCGTGTAACCGCCGTGTTGAACTCATGCTGATTGTTGGGCAGTAGCGAGTAATGCCTAATTCAAAGTATCTTGAACATTGAAAACAGAAAATAGAAAAGAGGCATCGGTAGGTGCCTCTTTTATATCCGCTAATGTTCTAGGGGGAACTAGGAAAATTCTTTTTCAATATAAGTGATGATATCAGAAGACTCATAAAGCCACTGTGTTTGGCCATCTTTTTCAATACGAAGACAAGGAACTTGTATTCGACCGCCACCTTGTTCAAGCTCCGTACGATGCGTTGGGTTGTTTTTAGCATCGCGCAGTTCGATATTGACAGATTGACGTTTCATCGTACGACGGACTTTTACGCAGAATGGACAAGCTTCAAATTGGTAAAGTGAATATTGCTTGGCTTTTTCGTCTATATCTCTCTGTGCGTCTTCAGAGCGTTGAATGCCTCGAGGAGAGAAAACCGCATTGAGCAATAAAATGATTTTTCCCAAAATCCAACGGATAAACTTCATAATGATCCCTTGCTGTTCAGTAGATGAGTGTCCTTATAGCTATGCAACGAGTAATGGTGCTGCACAGAAAGCGTAGTCTATCAGTTGTTTCCCTTTGACAAAACCATGGTTTTTATAGGGAAAAAAGCCGTTTTAGCCAGCCTAATATTCCTTTAGACGGAGCTGAATTTGCTTCCTTCCCTAAGTAGAAACTATGCATTAGATCGGCTCGAAATGCATCCAAATCTATACGTTTGATGATCAGTTCATGGTGCAATGTATGTTGAGTTTGCTCTGCATGGTCATGCGCTAGACTGAAATCCATATTTAGATAGCCTTGAGTGTATAGCCACATATGGGTGATAAGGGTAAGATCTTCCGCAGACTGGTTGGTAAACTTGTCTGCGTGCTCATCGCCCAAAGTATTGCTGAGTACTTGCTGCATCTGCTGGGAAGTGGCCGCGCTTTTTTCATACTGTGCGCTGGCTTCAATATGTGATTTGGTCAGCAGGCCTAACAAGTGTAGGGCAGGGGCGGTATCTGGCTTGTTTTCACATACCTTAGTGAACAAAGGCGCTTGCTCATTTGTCCAACGTCGCCTTGCCGCTTTGTGCTGTTCCATAAAGGGGATGTTCTTAAACCCCATATCTTGGATCAGCTGATTAAGAAGGGTCATGACTTTGCAACTCCTTAACCGTCACTTCGACATGCTGTTCGTTTAAATCAACAAAAATGGAAGAGCCGGTAATCATCACTGAAAGGCTAGAGCCTCGTTCAAGGTGTTGTGAAATAACGTCGATAGCGTCGTAGTCAAAGCTCGCCACGTTAACAGGTAGCATGCCAAACTTGCCCGCCATCTTCTCCCACCAGACAGATGCTTTGGTGTTGTAAGTATAGACTTTAACGTTCTTTGCTAAACGCGTTGCTTTTTTTACTCGTTCAGGTTCTGGTTCACCTATCTCAATCCAGTGCGTAATGCTTTGGTCAGCTTCAACGCACCATAAATCGGGCTCTTCAGTTGTTGAAAGTCCTTTAGTGAACGCCAAATTGTCTTGCGCATTTAGGCAGTATGCAAAAATACGTGCAAGCATACGCTGCGGTTTTTCTGAAGGGTGGAGGGCAATGGTCAGGTTTTTTGAATCGTAATAATCGTTGTTCATATCGGAAATAGCGATACGAAACTTGTAAATTGTCGGTTTAAGAGCCATGGGAAATATCAACAAATTGTAGGCAAAAAAATAGCCAGCTAATTAGCTGGCCATCATATCAAATTCTTTAAAAATTAAAGTACTTTGATTTGCTCTGCTTGAGGACCTTTTTGGCCTTGAGAGATCACGAATTCTACTTTCTGACCTTCAACAAGCGTACGGAAGCCGTCACCAGTGATTGCAGAGAAGTGTGCGAATACGTCAGGACCGTTTTCTTGTTGAATGAAACCAAAGCCTTTAGTTTCGTTGAACCACTTAACTGTACCAGTAGCTGTGTTAGACATATCTAATATCCTAAATATCTAATTTTTTGTGTAATCTTTCGCCTATTCGGCGCTTATAGCGTGGAAAAAATAAATTGCTATTGCGTACCACAGGACGGCGGAATCACAAGTAATCCAACGAAATGTGCAAACAAAGAACTTTCTTTCTAGCCGCAATCGAGTCTAGGTTAAATACGATGAGAGTCAACAGATATTAATGTTGAACGAACAAATATTTGTATTTTGTCACTTTTTACTCTGTATATTTTTGATGGAATTTCAAATAAATGGCGGGTTTGTGAACTTTTGTAGCAAAGCTTGGCATGAGTTCAATGGGTTTGACTAATTTGATGATTTATTATTCATGTGGTTGGACCATTAAGGAGGCTCTATGAAAAGCAAGTTGCCCGATCCTCTGGCAAATGAAATGGCACAAGATTTTGAATCTGGCAGAGGTGAAATTAAAGACAACACGTTGAATGCCGTTGTTACTAGCCCATTATTTAGGAGGAGAGTGGTGAAAATTAAAAAAGGAAAAGGCAGTTTTTCTAGAAAAGAGAAGCATCGAGGTAAAGAGTCCTATTCAAAATGCTCATTAATGTGGATTTTGAATAGGTTTCTTATTTTATCCCCAAGTAAGCTAGCATCTTGAAGTCACTTGGGAATACCCATCGTTATCGCTCAATTTGCGGCGAATAAATGGAATAGGCAGTAATTTGCCCGGCAACAATGGCAGAAAACATAAACAGAGCGGACAGACCAATACTTGGGATCGGTAGGATGGATTGCTCGAATACGGATTGTCCAGCACTGACCAGAACGCGACTGCCAACCAACATTAAATATGCGGCCGGAATGCCCATATTTGCAAGAGCAATGATCCAATTTGAGTATGCGGGTGGTTCATGAACGGGTTCACTGCTGGGTTGGCTAATTTGAATGATGGTATTTGCGAGTAAGCTAAGGTTGATTGAAGCTGGCTTCAAACGCTTAAGAACGACAGCGTTGTTGTCATCGGGAAACTGGTAGTTAATCGCCGTTGGCGTGGCTTGAATCATGACATCGACACCATGCTTTTGTGCATAGTGCTGAGTGTATTTCTCTACTTTATACGGAGCACATCCGCTTCTGTGTAGTGTGTCGCCAATCTCGACGATCTTATTAATTCTGTATTGGGAAGGCATAATCTGATCGATAAAAATAATAGGGCCAAAATTGCGAGTAAACTAACAAACCTAAGCGAACTGAGCGAACCTTCAATGTGTTTTTGATTTGGTTTTGTGGACTGTGTCAGGCGTTTCTCGCCTAGGTGCCCTATGCGCAATCGGTGACGATAGATATCTCACGCGAAGCGTAATGTTTTGAGGTTCAATCAGCTTGATTAGAATTTGACTTCAACCTCGTACGACTATGCACATCACTTGCTATACTCATTTGAACTCAATGTTTTTGTTGTTATTTCTTGCTGCTTACTCATTAGCATTTGGCACTGAGGATGGTTATGCGTAAAACGGTTGTCTTTCTAATAAGTTGGTTTTGTTCTTTGACAGTTTACGCAGAAACTGCGTTTGAGATTGTCAAGAAATCCGATCTCGCGATGCGAGGAGATGCCAGTTACAGTGAAGCGACGATGGACATTATTCGTCCAGACTGGACTCGATCTATGAGCATGAAAAGTTGGACTAAAGGAACCGAACTTTCTCTGGTTTTAGTGACTGCTCCAGCGAAAGACAAGGGCAGTGCATCACTAAAGCGTCAGAGAGAGATGTGGAATTGGGTACCAAGTATCGAGCGCGTGATCAAAATTGCACCGTCCATGCTGAGTCAATCTTGGATGGGATCCGATTTCACGAATGATGATTTAATTAATCAGTCTTCTATCGTTGTCGACTATCAGCATGAACTCAAGAGAAAAGACAGTTTCGATGGCGATGCCGTTTGGGTAATAGAAGCGGTTGCGAATCCCGACGCGCCCGTAGTCTGGAGTAAGATAACATTATGGATATCAACATCGACATACTTACAACGTAAAGTTGACTTTTATGATGAGTTCGATGAGTTGGTCAATGTGATGACAACGTACGACGTGAAGCTGTTAGGGGGGCGAAAGTTAGCGACGCGGATGGAGATGCAACCCGTGGATGAACCGGGAAATAAAACAGTGCTAACGACTCATCAGGCTCAGTTTGATTTCGAGATAGATGATGGCTTCTTCTCTCAGCAGCAAATGAAATCATTACGTGATTGACGGAGTGATACGTTATCAACCAAGAGGAGGGGTAGAAAGCAATGCTGATAAAGCTGGCGTGGCGGAATTTATGGCGACAAAAGCGCAGAACTCTGTTGACTGCTTCTGCCTTAGCACTAGTGTTGTTTCTGTCTCTCATCACCCGAGCGTTCCAAGAAGGGAGTTATACTTCTACTATACAAAATACCGCCAAATTTTATAGCGGCTTAGTGCAACTGCAACATCCCGAGTTTGGAGAGTCGTCGAGCATAGATGATGTGCTACCACAAAGTGACGATTTCATCTCCTTCGCTCGAGGTAACGAAAATATCGATGTGATCTTACCTCGGGTGGAATCTGTTGCATTGGCCGCAAATGGCGAACGATCCAAAGGCGTGATGGTTTTGGGCGTCGATCCTGCCGCAGAAAATCATTACTCTCGCATCAGTGATAAAATTGTTGCAGGTGGCTTCATTTCTTCAGGTCAACCGTCTGTGTTAGTTGGTGGTGGCCTAGCCCAGTATTTACAGCTTAAGGTTGGAGATGAACTAGTGCTTTATGGGGCGGGTTATCGAGGTCAAACGGCCGCTGGGCTGTATAACGTTGCTGGGATACTTCATTTCCCTCTACAGCAGCTTGACTCGCAACTGGTTTATATGCCACTTGATGTCGCTCAAACCCTCTATTCTCTCAATGATCAAGTGACAGCGTGGGTATTGAACACAAAAAGTTTGCACACGTTACCTGAGACGGTTTACCAACTCCAACGAAGTTATGGTGAGGATGTGGCGGTGAAAGATTGGCAAGCACTCTCTCCGGAAATGGCACAGCAGATCGCGTTAGATAAAGCTGGCGGGATATTCTTGATCTATATCTTGTATGGGATGGTGGGGTTTGGTCTATTTGCCACCATCCTGATGACAACTTTAGAGCGTCAGCGTGAGTTTGCCGTTATGCTCGCAACAGGTATGTTACGTTCAAAATTGGTTGCGTTGTTGGTTATTGAATCAACGTTTATTTCCGTCATTGGTATTGTCATCGGGCTTTTGATAAGTGCACCTGTGTTGGGTTATTTTTATTTTAATCCCATTGAAATCACAGGCGATGCGGCGCAGTTGATGCGTGAGAGTGGCTTTGAACCGATAGTCCCTGTGCTGCTTGAGCCCCGTTTATTGATCGACCAGATCATAGTGGTATTAGTCATTGTGTTGTTGTGTTTGCTGTACCCAATCTCACGTTTGCTTCGTTTACCTGTTGCAAGCGCACTAAAAGGGGGCATGCATGCTAGTTAAATTGGCTTGGCGAAATTTGTGGCGCAATAAACTGAGAACGTCGATTATGTTGGGTGCGATGGTTTTTGGTCTAATGGGCGTTGTTGCGATGATGGGCTTTATGAATGGCATCGTTGATAGCATGATAAAAAATGCCATTTCATGGCAAACAAGCCATCTGCAAGTTCACCAAAAGTCTTATTTGAATAACCCCGAACTCAAAGCCATCATCCCTGATTCCCCTTCATTAACGAGAGATTTACTCAGGCAACCAGAAGTAGCCGCTATTTCGGCTCGCTTTCTAGTTGATGGGATGATCGCATCTGCACGAAGCACGCGTGGGGTGCGCATTAACGGTATTCATATTGAGCAAGAACGCCGGATCACACCATTAGCCAAACACATCACTGAAGGGGAGTGGCTCAATGAAGAGGGACGTAATCCGATTTTAGTGTCCGCCAAAACGATGCAGCGATTGAATCTGCGTGTGGGTTCTAAGGTGATTTTAACGCTATCTGATGTTCATGGTGATGTTGCAGGTGCGGCATTTCGCGTAAGAGGTGTGTTCAAAACGCCTTCAAACACTTTTGATGAGGGAAACGTCTATGTGCGAAAAGCCGATTTAGAGAAACTGGCTGGCCTTTCCGGCGCACATGAAATTGCTATTCTTTTAAATTCCAATCAAAGCGATGTATTGAAGGTCGCAGAGTTTTTTGTTCGAGAGACTTTTCCTAAATCTGCATCGCACACACTAACGGTAAGATCATGGTCTGAAATTCAACCATTGCTTTCTACCATGATGAGCTCTATGGATATCTCTAACCAGGTAACGTTGGTGGTTTTTGTCCTCGCGATGACACTCGGCATTATCAATATTATGTTGATGTCGGTGTTTGAGCGAACGCGAGAGTTCGGTGTGTTAATGGCGGTAGGAATGCAAAAGCATAAGATCCGAACGTTGATCATATTAGAGACCCTGTTTCTTGGTTTGACGGGGTGTGCGCTTGGTTTATTTGGTAGTGTCGTGATGCTTAAAGTACTTAGTGTGACAGGCTTGTCGTTGGGTGGACTCGCGGAGGGATTAGGTGCTTATGGCGTGGATACCCTGCTGTATCCACGAGTTTCATTGTCGGATTATCAAATGATCATTATGGCAATTTTCATTGCGAGTCTCATTGCTGCCTTGTATCCGGCTCGACAAATTTTGAAGCATCAACCTGTAGATGCGATGGCGGAGAAAATTTAATGACCATTAAACTCAAGAAGTTGACGAAGACGTATAATCCAAACAGCGATTTTCCGGTTCATGCTGTCAAAGCCGTCAATCTGGAAATTAAGCAGGGCGAGTTTGTGGCCATAATGGGGCCGTCAGGTTCAGGAAAAACAACCTTGTTAAACATGATTGGTGGTATTGATTCGCCCACCTCTGGAACCGTTGAAATTGATGGCTGCTTCATCTCGGAGATGTCTGAAAAAGAATTGATCGCCTATCGCCGCGATAACATCGGCTTTATCTTTCAAGACTACAGTTTGTTGCCAGTATTGACAGCGTTAGAGAATGTAGAGTTTGTGATGCAATTGCAGGGGAAAACGGAGCGAGAATGCCGAGAACGTGCCAGTTCGTTGCTTGAACAAGTGGGACTGGCGGCCCAGATGAACAAGGTGCCAGGGAAAATGTCAGGCGGTCAGCAGCAGCGAGTTGCCGTTGCACGAGCGCTTGCTCCCAAACCTCGCTTTGTCATGGCCGATGAGCCGACCGCTAACCTCGATGCCAAAAGTACTGCTGAGCTGCTTGATATCATGGAGCAATTGAGTGAGCAAGAAGGGACAACGTTTATCTTCTCTACTCACGATACGAGAGTAATTAAACGCGCACACCGTATCATTGTTTTTGAAGATGGACGATTAGTGCGAGATTTCAGCAATATCGAAAGTGCGTCTGAGAGAACTCATGCATAAAGATAAGAAGAGCAATCACTGTCGCTATGATCAAGGGGTGTTTAGCTATGCGTTAATTGTGCCGTTGTTGGTGTTTTTCTCGACTCAATTATTGGCGAATGTGCCAGGCTTAGAACCGAAAAAGCAATGGGACTTGGACGGTTATATCAAATACATGGCAACCTATGCGCTTCCTGACAATCAAACGAATACTCTGGACCATTTAGTTCATAATCGCATCAACGTTGAGTATCGATTTTCCTCCGATTGGCGTGTCAATATTGGGATGAGAAACCGTGTCTTGTGGGGAGATGCGGCAGATTTTCCCCTCTATGCAGATTTAGTTTCACTAGATAACGGCTATTTTGATCTGAGTAAGAATTGGCGTGAAGATGGCGTTATATTTAACACGCAACTTGATCGCTTCAATATTTCTTGGCAACGAGAGGACAGGGGTGCGAGAGTGGGACGGTTTCGGGTCAATTGGTCAATGAACACGGTCTGGAACCCGAATGACATCTACAATGCATATTCAATTTATGACTTTGATTATGAAGAGCGAGCTGGCACAGATGCCATTATGGTCAGCTACCACCTTGGCTTCGCAGATGGGGTGGAACTGGTGTTCGCGCCTGCTAGAAGATCTGGGCAGGACAGCACGGCTTTACGTTATTTCGCCAATCAATCGGGTTGGGACTATCAAATGATTGTCGGACGATCGCGCTTGGACTATGTGCTCGGAATCGGTTTTTCGACGGATATATATGATGCAGGGCTCCGCGGTGAGCTTAGTTGGTTTGACCCAGTTGACTCTAACTATCAGGGGACACCCACACAGAAAACGGCGGTAGCAAGCGTTGAAACTGATTATAGCTTCGGTGGGCAAAGAAGTTGGTTAGGCCGTTTCGCGTGGTTGTACATTTCAGAGCCGCAAGAAGTGACCAGTGCGCTCACGTACCTCAATCTCCCATTGGATGCCAAAACGTTAAGCTTCACCCATCATACTTGGTACAGTGATCTCAGCTTCGATCTTACGCCACTGAATCGTCTTACATTGTCGGCTAGCTATTATGATGATAATTCCTATTTTGTTGGGCTATCGAGCAGCTACTCTTTGGCAAATGATTGGCAATTGTTGACCGTTATCCAGAATTTCGGTGGAAGCCGTGACAGTGTTTTTGGCGAAGAGCCGACAACCTTGTTATTTGCCAATATCAAATACAGTTTTTAAATTAGATCATAATGCTTAATTTAGGAGGGAGGAGCATTTTCTAAATGCAATGCCTCGTTTTTGCAGTAATGCCAGAAGCATATATTTAATATTAACCTAAATGTCGTTACATTAATGGCTCATCGTTGTCAGGAGTTTATGGATGAACCTTACGATATCTGGGAAGTTGCCGCTCAGTTTTGTGTTGCTAGCGGTACTTTTTTAGTCTCAGCGGTATTTACTTATCGAAACATCAACACGGTAGATCAGCATGCATCGCCCTTGCTGGTTTCCGATTTACCTACTGTCGATAACTTCGTTAACTTTTCGTTTCAAAGTAAGTTGATTGTAGAATAACTACTTATCGAAAGTTTAAGCTTTGTTCTCTAGCGTTTTTCCTGAGCTGACTATTATCACTTACTTATTGTGATTGGTATAACGTTTAGCAAATGCGACTTAAGCGGAATTAAGTCAGAAAGGAGCATCTTAGTGCTCTTTTTTTCATGTTATCTGTAAAGATTCAAAGCAGGCGAGTAAGTCGCTCAATTCATTAAATGCGATGGAAGCAGAATCATTGAATGTTACGTCATCCCCATGATGAATGAGGCAAGAGGGCATTTGTGCGTTATAGGCTACTTGTAGATCATATAAATAGTCACCGACATAAAGAACCTCATGAGGAAGTAAGCGCCACTCTTTCGCCAACATTTGCAGTGATAATGGATCGGGCTTAGGTGGAAAACACTCACGCGTAATAACCCGGTCCACAGCGATTTGATTGTGTTCTAATTTTCGCTGTGTTGCGATTTGACAGTTACGCGTGACGATGGCGGTTTTGATTTTGTTTCGATGTAAGTGTGCTAACAGCTCATGACAGCCAAGCATCGGGGAAGACAGCTTCGCGTCAGAAACCTCATAATCAAATATCACATTATGAGCATGCTCACGATGGTGAGGATGCTCGAGAGCATCGATAAAATCCAACAAGTCTTCGCTTTGTGGGCAACCGAGTTGGCGACGTAACTCACCGAAGTTCATGCCGGAGCTCACCAAGGTGTTATCTAAATCAAACACAACGGCTTTAATTTTGTCGAGCTGTAAAGGGAATGGAATCATAATGACCTCGTACAACGTGACCGAACCATCGTTTTAAAAAACAAAGGGTTATTGTTAAGTTTAGATTATTCTGGTTAGATTGTACGAAAATAAATCAACCATGTATCACAAAACAAGGACGCGCATGATCATTCCTAAACGATTACAAAAAGGCGACACCATCGGCTTTTTCTCGCCATCCTCTCCAGCCACGGTATTTGCTCCAACTCGTTTTGAGCGTGCCAAAGCGTACGTGGAATCCCATGGTTACCAGCTAAAAGCAGGCAGCTTAACGGGCAAAACTGACCAATATCGCTCGGGTTCGATTGAAGAGCGAGTAGAAGAATTGAATGCGCTGATTCGTGATCCCGAAGTGCGCTGTATTATGTCGACCATTGGTGGTTATAACAGTAACTCATTGCTACCTTACATTGATTACGAGGCGCTGAAGAAAGATCCAAAGATCATTGTTGGCTATTCGGATGTCACAGCTTTACTCATGGGCATTTATGCACAAACCGGCATCGTTACTTTCTATGGTCCTGCTTTGGTGGCATCTCTGGGTGAATTCCCGCCATTGGTGGACGAGACCTTCGCTTCGTTTGAGGCGATTGTGAATACGTTAGATGGCTTGGAGCATCAATACACAATGCCTCAAGGGTGGACAGATGAATGGATAGAGTGGGGCGAGCAAGACCGCGCAAAGCAAACCTTGCAAAACCAATGGCACTTTAAAGGCGAAGGCAAGATCACTGGGCGTTTGATTGGCGGAAACCTCAATACCATGAAAGGCATCTGGGCAAGCAAGTTTATGCCGATTATCGAACACGGTGATATTTTGCTGATGGAAGATTGCTTGCAGGGTATTGAAACGGTCGAACGATCTTTTGCGCTGCTTAAGCTTTCCGGTGTGTTTGATAAAGTCATTGCGGTTGTTCTTGGCAAGCATGAAAAGTTCAACGATAAAGGCACAGGGCGTGCACCCATAGACGTGTTGCTAGAAGTACTTAACGGTCAACCACTACCGATCTTGTATGACTTTGATAGCTGCCATACTCACCCAATGCTCACCGTTCCATTGGGCTCGACCATGACGCTCGATTTTGACAATGAAACGGTGGCAGTGAGTTTAAAGAGCTAGCTTTTTTGACTAGTTCGTCAGAGAAAACTATTTCTCCTCAAGACGAAAGATTTTGCCGCTGTCGGTAGAAAAGTAGATATAACCATCAGGGCTGATGGTTATATCTCTTACTCGCTCACCGAGATTCTCCATCAATCTTTTTGATTCGGTGAGCTTGCCGTTTTTAATCGATACCACGTTAATGTGTGCCAGTTTCAGTGCGCCTGCTAAGATCTTCCCATCCAGCTCTGGGTACTTATCGCCACGGTACAAAATCATGTTACTTGGTGCGATAGAAGGGATGTAAACCAGCTTGGGATCTTCCATTCCTGGTAACGACTTAGCTTCCCCGACGTCCAACGGACCCCAATATTCTTTACCATGAGAGACTTTTGCCCAGCCGTAGTTCGCGCCTTTCTTGATTAGATTAATCTCATCGCCGCCGCGTGGTCCATGCTCAATCGACCACAGCTGTTTGGTCGCCTCGTCGTAAAACAACCCTTGAGGGTTTCTATGTCCGTAGCTCCAAATCTCAGGTCGCGCTTCGGAAGGTTTGAAAGGATTGTCTTGCGGAACCGAACCATCAAGGTTGAGACGAAGAATACTGCCTGCATGGGTTTGAGTGTCTTGCCCATTATCACGTTCGCCACGGTCACCGATTGAGAAGTAAACTTTGTCGTCAATAAATGAAATTCGACTGCCGTAGTGGCGACCTGTGTCGGTGATGGCATCAGCAACAAAGAGATCTCTCCAACCCACAAGCTGATTGTTTTGCAATTGCGCCGTCGCTAACGCCACCGTATTGCCTTTACTCGTGCGCTTGCTGTAGGTAAAGAAGAGTTGCGGGTTTTGCGTATCGGCATTCGGTGCGAGCGCGACATCCAATAAGCCGGCTTGTCCACTGGTGTTCACATCGGGGATGTTAAACAGCTTTTGAGGTTTGCCTGTGGTGATATCCAGCAACGAAACCGTACCGTTCTTTTCATTGACGATAACGCGATGGTTATCTAAGAACTCGATCCCCCAAGGGATCTGAAACCCATTCGCCACTTCGTTGGCGCGGTATTCGGCAGCGTTGGCAGAAAAGGATAAACAAGCGAGTAGGGCAGCAGCAATCGTTCTCATGGTTCCTTCCAATATGAATCGTATTAATGTTTAAAAGCTAACATTAAAAGGCGATGTTTGGCAGGGTATGTGAACATAAAAAATCCCCGATACGATATCGGGGATTGAATTAAGGCAATAGAGAATGATTTACTCAGTTAGATTACATCGCTTCTTCGAAGATCTTAGAGATTTCTTCGTGCGTTGCTTGTTTAGGGTTAGTGAAACCACAAGCGTCTTTCAGGGCGTTGTCTGCGAGTGTTGGTATGTCCTCTAGTTTCGCACCAAGCTCTTTGATACCTGCAGGGATACCAACTTCTTTCGCTAGTGTAACGATAGCGTCGATTGCTGCCGCTGCACCTGCTTCAGCAGACATGCCTTCGACGTTTACACCCATTGCTTTTGCTACATCACGTAGACGTTCAGGACATACTTGCGCGTTGTAACGCTGTACGTGAGGTAGAAGAATCGCGTTACAAACACCGTGTGGAAGGTCGTAGAAACCACCTAGCTGGTGCGCCATTGCGTGTACGTAACCTAGAGATGCGTTGTTGAATGCCATGCCCGCCATGAACTGTGCGTATGCCATTTGCTCACGAGCTTCTAGATCTTCACCGTTTTTCACTGCTGTGCGTAGGTGCGCTTGGATAAGTTCAATCGCTTTGATTGCTACCGCGTCAGTGATTGGTGTCGCGGCGATAGATACGTATGCTTCAACAGCGTGCGTTAGTGCGTCCATGCCGGTTGCTGCAGTTAGTGAAGCAGGTTTAGCAAGCATTAGCTCAGGATCGTTAACTGAGATAAGCGGCGTTGTGTGCTTATCAACGATAGCCATCTTGATGTGACGTTCTTCGTCAGTAATGATGCAGAAACGGGTCATTTCAGACGCTGTCCCCGCAGTCGTGTTGATTGCGATAAGTGGCAGCATTGGTTTTGCAGACTGGTCAACGCCTTCGTAGTCTCCGATTTGTCCGCCGTTAGAAGCAACAAGCGCGATACCTTTCGCGCAGTCGTGTGGTGAGCCGCCACCTAGAGATATAACAAAGTCACATTCGTTAGCCGTAAGAAGTGCTAAGCCATCGTTAACGTTGCTAATAGTAGGGTTTGGTTGAGTGCCGTCGAACACAACGGTTGCTACGTCGCGTTCGGTGAGTAGATCTTGAACCTGCTTTACGACACCGATTTGGTTAAGAATCTTATCCGTAACAATCAGACCTTTTTTAAAGCCTTGAGATTGGATGCTGTCAGTTGCGTCTTTTAAACAACCAGCGCCCATTAGGTTTACAGTAGGGATAAAGAATGCACTTGTCATATTGGATTGCTCCATCGTTATTTTTAATAATCTTTCTTAATCTGTCATTCACTCTGCTCTTGTTTTTGTTTGATCTAAAACAAGTTTAACCGTTTAGAGGTCACTTTAGGCAGGAAAGTGTGATGACAGTCTTATTGCACAATGAGTTGGTGCAACACCTACTTAACGTAGCGAAAATTTCCCATTTATCACGCAAAAAATTGGCAAAAATAACAAGATTCGTACGGTTTACATCTCAATTAGACTAAAGTATAAGAAAGCCCCATTAATAGGTTATCTATCAACGGGGATGCGTTTGACACTTTATAAGCAAACGTTTTCTATTTAGGCGATTTCGACTAACTTATTAACCAGTTTTTCGATGCCTGAAGCAGCTTGTAAGATATTTTCCGCTAACATATAGGCTGGCGTAGAAAGTACATTGTGTTTTTCATCGAAATGGATCTCATCCACCAGACAACTCACATGCTCGCCACCCATATAATCAAATGCCGCTGCTGTGGCTTCATCGCTACCAATTGTGCCTTGCACTCCTTGGCCGTAAATCATAGGGATAATGGTCGGTGCAATACACAAGTAGCCAGCGGGTTTGCCTGCTTGTGCAAAAGCGCGACACGCTTGTGCTACGTGTGTGTTGATTGAACATTCCGCACCAGAAACGGCAAAGTCGGTTAGGTTTTTCGCTGCACCAAAGCCGCCAGGTAGAAGTAGGGCATCGAACTCATCGACATTGAGTTTTGCAACATCATTAATGTTGCCGCGTGCGATACGTGCGGATTCCACTAACACATTACGTGTTTCATTCATCTCTTCACCCGTTAAGTGGTTGATTACATGGAGTTGGTTAATGTTAGGAGCAAAACAGTGCCAGGTTGCCCCTGCTTTCTCAATGGCATACAACGCCAATACAGTTTCGTGGATTTCAGAGCCGTCATAGACGCCTGAACCACTCAAAATAACCGCAACTTTTTTCATGATTGAATCCTTTACTCTGAACGTTCCTTTGGTTGTTTATTACTGTCTAGACTCTGTGCTTCCGAATTCGTTTCAACGTTTACACTTTCGTCATCTTCTTCATAGTAGTGCACAACAAAGGGTGTCAGCATGACACTCGAAGGTAAAAAATGTTTCATATCGACTCCAACCACTTAATAGAAATATTTTTATACCGATTTTGGAAAAAGAGTACGTTGAAGCGGATCATTTTTGAGTTAAGCTGCACTTTCCTTTGGCATTCATGAGCAGTAGGTCACATAGATAACATGCAATCCTATCAGTTTCGTTTCACTCTTTATGGTTGTATCGCCATTCTCTCTTGGAGCTGTTTACTGGGCATCGCAAGGTTGGTGACAGAAAGTTTGGGACCCGTAGGGGGATCAGCGATGCTGTACTCGCTAAGCGCTGTTTTTCTGTTGATTGTCGTTGGCATTCCAAAACTGTCGAATTTCTCACCCAAGTATTTAGTTCTGGGTGGAGCGATGTTTGTCAGCTACGAGATCTTGCTTGCGCTGGCATTGGGATACTCTAACTCTCGCTCACAAGCGATTGAAGTCGCTATTGTTAATTATCTCTGGCCGGCGCTGACAGTGTTGTTTGCTGTGCTGGCGAGTAATAAAAAGCCAAACTGGTTATTGTATCCAGCGGTAACCTTGGCGTTTATTGGAGTAGCTTGGACAGTCAGTGGTGATAATGGTTTATCTCCAAAGCAATTAGTGGCCAATATTAGTAGCAATCCGCTAGTGTATATTATGGCGTTTACTGGGGCGATAATTTGGGCTGTGTATTGCAACCTGACTCAAAGACAACAATCGAAGCACAACGCGATCACTTTATTCTTTATCGCGACAGCGGTATCTTTGTGGATCAAATATGCCTTTACTGATGAGTCGCCAATGGTATTCAGTTGGGAGGCGATGGGGTACTTGTTGGCGTCTGCGGTTTTGATGGCTGGTGGTTATGGTCTTTGGAATATCGCGATTGTTGGCGGCAATATGGTGTTTTTTGCAACGCTGTCTTACTTTACACCGATTTTTTCTGCTCTGTTTTCTTCTATTATTCTTGGTGTCACGCTAAGCCCTAGTTTCTGGCTGGGTGCTGTAATGGTAACGGTTGGTTCGCTGACGTGTTGGTTAGTTACTAAAGAGAAGCGCGAGATCGCTGGGCAAGTTACTAGCAGAAGGACGGGGAGATCAAGTTAGCAGCGAATAGCTCTCCCCCTTGTTCGCCGCATTTACATGCGAGGTAACTTCAGTCAATAAAGGGGGGGAGGCGAGTTCACTTATCGAAGAAATGAAAAACTCCCGATAAAGGAGTTTTTACTGTTAGTTCCAATGTCTCAATTCGATGCTCTAATAAGCAACGTTCAATTGTAACTGTAGTTTAAATCGATGCTTAGATAAACGCTTTGTCAGTTGTTTACGAGTGTGTTCTAGTGTGTCTAGCTCTAGCATGTTGTCATCTACGTGGACATCAACATTCACGCGTAACTCCTGACCAACTTTTGTCACACCTGCCAGTTTCAACTGGTGCTCGGTTACTCTTTCAATTTCGAAAACGTCTTTTCCTACACTTTGACAAAGCTCTTTATTTGGTGACATCATTAACAGTTCACGTAGCGCTCCAACTAACATATCAAACGGTACCTTCAAGAAGTAGAAGCCCATAAGTAACATCATCATCGGGTCAGCATACACTGCGTAATGTGCGTATGGCGTTAGTGATAATAACCATGCAACGACAAAGCCTGCGGTTACGGCTACGCTCAATAGCGTGTCCATTTGCCATTGCTTTTTCTCAGCTTCGATTAGACCTGATGACACGCGACGACTTTTCTTCGTCATAAACCACCATGCATAACCACAACCAACCACATTTACAATACCGAAGATGGTCGCGATAGAAGCATTGACCTCACGACCACCGGACATTAAGGCTGTTAGTGCTGAAAACAATGAGAAGGCTACAACAATCAAAATTACGGCTGCTTTGATCGAGATAACGATTGGTTCTAGTACAGCTTTACCGAAAGGAAAAATAGACTTTGATGGCTTGCTGATGTAGTACGAGGCTGCCAGTGACAATAAAGTTAACAGCAGGCTGACCAGAGAATACACACCGTCAAATACAATGACAATAGACCCAACAAGCAAGCCAAGTACTATCCCTCCAATCGCAAACCCTGACGCTAAAAGGGCTGAGAAGGTTAAGATACGGTTTTCTTTTTTGCTTGTCCTGTCACACATAATCGATGCCTTTAGTTTTTAAACCGTGACATTCTTTCCGGTGCGAGTAATTTAAGCAAATAGAAACTGTGTGACATTTAGATGATGAATTGCCTTTTTGTTATTATTTTCTTTTTTATCAAAGGTTTATGCTTGCTTTTTGCTGTCAAATAATTTGACGCTCACTGTGGCGTGTTTAGAAGTCGAATAAATATTCGCTTAATTTATCAGCCAGCCAACTCATTGCAGGGTGCTCGGTTTGGCCGTTTGGAACGAACATGCAGTAATCCTCCTGGGTCAAACCGTAAGTGTGTTTGATCACCGCTAGTTTCTGGTTTCGCAAGTAGTGTCGGATCAAAGGTTCAGGCAAGACTCCCCATGCATCTTCTTCCAAAATAGTATTGAGCATGTAGTCGAAGCTAGAGAAGCCGATGTATCGGGTAGAAAACGGTTGCAGTTCTGGGTTGTCTTTCTCGCTCAAATACACCATCAAAGCTTGCATTTGGTTGCGCAAGTCCTCATCGGTGACACGACGCATTTTACTTAAACGATGATCAAAGCTGCACACTGACATCATACGAATTTTACCCAGTGGGTTATAGACAATGTGTGGGTCGTCAACGCGTTCGTAATCGACGCCAAAAGCAAAATCAACTTGCTGGGTGCTCACCAAGTTTGCCAAATCACCACTAGAAGCCAAAATGAGGTTAAAGGTAGTCGAAGGAAAGCGATTATTGAGTGTATGGGAAAGTTCTTGCCAAAGTTCATCGGGTAGGGAGTCATCGCGTGCGACCCAAATTTCGGCGTTAAAGCCATCTGAAACGAGATCGCACGTTTTCCTGATGCGCTGTGCCGTCACAAGTAAGCTTTCACAGTCTTTATAGATGGCTTTACCAGCTTCTGACAGCATTAACTGGTTGCCGGTTCGATTAAATAACTCGACATCAAGATCTTTCTCTAACGCTTTGATGGACATACTAAGTTTGGTTCGATTGCAGTCTAATTGACGCGCTGCCTCAGAGACGGATCCGCACTCGGCAATGGTACAAAAGGCTTCAACTTGAGTTAAGTTCATGATTAAAAGGAACCTTAAAAGAAATGGCGACAACGAAAAACATTCTGGAATGGATGCCCTATGCCTAGAAAGATTATCGAAAAAAACACTGAACTGCCAGATAAGTCTATGGTGTTTTAACGTTTTTCGGGTAATCTATGGAGGTTACAAGAAGTGAACATGGAGGCCAAGATGGCACAAGATTGGGATGGCTTAGCAAAGCGGTGGGAATCAAACCCAGCAACAGAACAATTTGCTCAGTCGGTGTTTGCACAGTTACAACAACTTACTCAGCTTGATGGCATTAAAGTATTGGACTTTGGATGTGGGACGGGACAACTAAGCCAGTTATTGTCTCCGTTCGTGAAAGATATCGTGGCGCTAGACGCATCGGAAGCGATGATCGAAGAGCTTGATAAAAAAGTGCTGCTTAATGTAGAGCCAGTGGTTGATGCATTGAGTCGTGGTTTGGTCGCTCAACATCCAGCATTTCGTGGGCAATTTGATCTTGTTGTTGCATCATCTGTGTTGACATTTGTAGATGACGTTGAAACGTCTCTCGAGATCTCGCGCTCATTGTTAAATAAAGATGGCTATTTCGTTCACTTTGATTGGGTGGCACAGTCATCCAAAGAAGGCTTCACGCTAGCGAAATCAGAAAGTGCACTGCTTACCGCAGGTTTTAATGACGTAGAATCTAAAAAGGTGTTTGAAATCACTTCTGAAGGCGAAACGATGTCGGTATTAATGGGCGTAGGCCGCCGTTAATTTCCGTTAAAGTACATGAGAGAAGCGAGCTTAATAGCTCGCTTTTTTGTTATTGTCTTAGCTAGAGACGACTGTTTTTATCTCGTCCAACACTCCTGGATTAGCGATTGCTCCTATGTTCTCGACCGAGTGCCCGTTGACGACTTGTTTGACGGCGAGTTCAACTAACTTACCAGAGTGAGTTTTCGGAATGTCACTGATGGCAAAGATTTGGCTTGGTACGTGTCTTGGAGAGCACGAGGCTTTAAGAGTCGCTTTTATGTGTGCAATAAGCTCATCCGTTAGCGTCATATCTTGAGTCAGTTGAACAAATAACCATATCTGCTCGTTTCTGTTTACCTCTTTTCCAACGGCAATAGAATCAAGAATGCCTTCAATCGCATTCACCTGTTGATAGATCTCAGCCGTGCCAATTCTGACACCGCCGGGATTGAGAGTAGTATCACTACGACCATAAAAGATATACCCACCGTTACTGCTTTTTTTCACGTCGTCCCCATGATGCCAAATATTATCGAACTTATCCCAGTAAGCATGGTGGTAGCGCTCTCCGGTGTCGTTCCAGAACCCGGCGGGGAAGTTAGGCAGTGAATTGGCGCAAACCAATTCACCACGTTGATTGGTGACGTTTTTCCCTTGGTCGTCACATACTCTCACGTCAACGCCGAGTCCGGCACTTTGGCATTCACCTCGATAGACAGGAGAAATAGGGTTACCTAATACAAAACAGCCACATATATCAGTACCACCGGAAATCGATGCTAAGTGGAGGTCTTTTCTAATGTGCTTGTAGACGTAATCAAATTGCTCTGGGTAAAGTACAGATCCTGTGGAGCAAAGCGTTTTGAGGGCCGGAAGCGAGAATTGTTGAATAGGAGACAGTTTCGCTTTCTCAATGGCTTCTAGATATTTAGCGGAAGTACCAAAGAGCGACACATCGGCACGTTCTGCCAAGTCCCAAAGGACATTATTGCTCGGATAAACTGGATTCCCATCGTAGATAACTAAACATGCACCGCTAGCGAGAGTGGAAACATGCCAATTCCACATCATCCAGCCGCAGGTCGTGTAATAAAATACACGGTCATTGGGTTGAATATCACAGTGAAGTTGATGCTCTTTTAGGTGGTTAAGCATTGTCCCTCCAACAGAATGGACAATGCATTTTGGTTTTCCTGTCGTACCAGAGGAGTACAGAATAAATAGTGGATCGTTGAAGGGGATGCGGTCAAAAGTGAGTGGCTCTGGTGTGTATTGATTTAACAGACTTTGCCAATCCTGAGTGCAAACATCACATTCAAACACGTGCGGTTTTAGATACCCAATTTGGCACACCTGCTTTATTCCGGGAAGGTGATCAGCAATGTATTGGTTCTTTTCTGACATATCAAAAGTTTTGCCACTGAACGTATAACCATCACAAGTAAATAGTACTTTAGGCCTTACCTGACCAAAGCGTTCGATGACACTTTCTATGCCAAAATCTGGAGAAGTTGATGTCCATGCTGCCCCTAAGCTGGTGGTGGCAAGCATGGCAATAATGGTTTGTGGCATATGCGGCAGATAACCAGCCACCACATCCCCTCGCTCAATACCGCACTCTTTCAACCATTGCTGGATGCTTGAAACTTCCTCACACACCTGTTGCCATGTGTAGGTTTGGTTGTGACCGCGTTCATTTTCGAACCAAATCGCCAGATCATCAGCTTGTTGAACTGCCAAGCTCAGCAGGTTTTCTGCGTAGTTAATTTTTGCTTGGGGGAACCACACCGTATCTCGGTTCGGCATTGGCATTTGCCAACGGCTTTCTCCTTGCATTTTTACTGTTTCACCTTGCGTGCCGATTAAGTCGCAAAATTGCCACACCTCTTGCCAGAAATGTTCGTGATGTTCTAAAGACCATTGGTGCAAATCAGGATAGTCTTTAAGCTCGAATCCTTGTCGATTTATATGCTCGATGAATTGCGTGATATTGGCTTGTTCGATTCGATCTTGCGTCGGCTTCCAGACTCTATTGCTCTCGTGCATAGCACCCTCTGTAACAACGTTTTAACAGTTTCAGTCTGGAGTGAATATCCTATAAAGTCAAACCGAGTGGAGAATATTACTTATCAGTTAAATCATTACCTTACATATAAATGTAAAGATAATGTTACAGGCGGATTGGCGAAGGAAAGCGCTTGCGGAATTGGAAGCTAAACCGAGTATGGATAGGCTTAAGGTGAAAGAACATTTAAGTGGGGTGTGCGATGACTCAGTATCATTCGAAACCAACGAACCAGGATGGCCGAGTGGAATGGAGCCGCGAAGAAGATGCTATCTGGCGTGATTTGGTTTCTCGTCAGATGAGTGTGATCGAGGGGCGTGCGTGTGCTGCTTACTTACATGGGTTGAAGCTACTTGATTTGCCTAAGGATCGTGTCCCTCAACTTTCTGAAATTAACCAGGTATTGATGGAAACGACTGGCTGGCAAGTAGAGCCTGTTCCGGCATTGATTAACTTTGATCGCTTTTTCAATTTACTTAGTAATAAACATTTTCCGGTTGCTACTTTCCTGCGAACTCGTGAGGAATTTGATTATTTACAAGAGCCAGATTTCTTTCACGAAATTTTTGGTCATTGTGCCATGCTTACCAACCCGGATTTTGCCGTTTTCACTGAACATTATGGCCAACTAGGGCAAGCTGCGACACCCAAGCAGCGAGCGTACCTTGCGCGCCTGTACTGGTTTACTGTTGAATTTGGTTTAGTAAAAGAAGGGAATCAAACTAAGATTTACGGTGGCGGTATCCTTTCATCTCCGGGAGAAACCATCTATTCATTGGGCAGTGATGCTGCGATTCGTGATGAGTTTGACCTGCAAACGGTTTTAAGAACGCCTTATCGCATCGACATCATGCAGCCGAAATATTATGTGATTGACGATCTGTCACAGCTTTTCCAAATTAGTCAGCTTAATTTATTAAAACAAGCCGATCTTGCTATTGAAGCTGGATTGCTTCCACCACTTTTTGAACCAAAGGAATCTGCTCATGTTGAATGAACAAAAATGCGAAGCTTGTAGTCACGATGCTATTGCACTCAGTAAAGATGAACAACAGTCTCTACTGCTGCAATTGTCCGATTGGCAGATCATGGAAAGAGAGGATATTCCACAATTAGAAAAGGTCTACAAATTTAAAAACTTTAAACAAGCGTGGGCATTTAGTAACAAAATTGCAGAATTGGCGGAAGATGAATGTCATCACCCTTCGATTTTATTGGAGTGGGGCAAAGTGACCATTACTTGGTGGAGTCACTCGATTAAAGGCTTACATAAGAATGATTTTATCTGCGCGTCGAAATGTGATGCGCTAGCTGAATAGGGTAATAATACAAACGAAGCGCCCAGTGTTAATTTGGGCGCTGTTGACTCTTTGGCTTAAATCGATCAACGTGCGTCATTTGGGAATCTGTTCATTCCTGATGAAGGCAGATAACGACGTATTGTTTAACGAGTCGTTTAATAAGGCTCTGAATATATGTATGATTTATGACTCTTGTATGGGCTTTTTATAAAACAAATATGTCACGGACATGATGGCTGCAGGACTTAGGAATAATGGAATTGAAAGAATTTTTGGATGTGTTGGCACTATCCCCAGAAAAGATTGAATTTGAAATTACAGTGGCTGCGATTGAGGCGAATTATGAGTTTACTCCAACGGCTTTTACCAATGGTGAGATGCAAAACAACGCAGGAGAGCATAATGGCTCATGTAAGATCTTTTCGTTTGGTTTGCTTAACAAGTTAGATAAGGACGCAACGCTGGCGTGTTTTGGTCGTTTTTATCGCGAAGATGTTTTACAGCACCCAGAAGGTAGTGATCACCAAAACATACGTAACTTTATGGTGACAGGGTGGGATGGTGTAAAGTTTGATTCATCTGCGCTTGAAGCAAAGTAATTCCGTGCCGTAGAAGCCAGTCGTATTACACGACTGGTTTTTTCTCTAAGCACTTACGACATAAGCACAATTGACCTTCTTGTGGCTTTGGTAAATCTCTGGTCTCAATATCAAAGCACCAGCATGTCTCTTTCCCCGCAGCAATATCACAGTGCGCATTCGTACCACACTTAGGGCAAGTGTGAGTCGAGTCATTACCGACAAGCTGTTCGATGATCGCGTCTCTTTGCGCGTCGGATTTCTCTTTCCATTGCACGACTTCTTCTATGGTTCTGTGGCAACCGGAACAGATTCCGCCATTATTTTTACAGGCTGCGCGACAAGGTGACTTCATTATTTTCTCGTTATTTTTCCATTGATCGGCGTACCTTAGCACGAAATGGCGTTGTATAAAGCGGAATACTTGATTCGAAAACATTACTTTAGTGAATGAATTCTGGTTAATGTCATATGGAATATCAAACTGTATATTTAAGGTTTGAGGAGTCGGTATGTTGAAGTTATTAATGAAATGTGTGTCTGTCAGTTTGTTGGGGGGGGGGTTAGTCGAT
>NZ_LIXE01000009.1:0-139939 GCF_003584965.1 Vibrio sp. PID23_8
GGGTTGATGGTGCCAACAATTTGTAGCGGATCGTTTTGCTCAACGGCGAGCCGGAATTTCGCCCCTGGTGATAAGCTCATGACAATTTCCTTCTAGTCTTGTTCTTTCTCTCACTTGTCATTGAATTAAAGCCAGCATCAACAAGATACTGGCTAATTGTGCACAAAGAGAGGTGTTACATATTTTGGTAACCTGGGCCACCGCCGCCTTCTGGCGAAACCCAAGTAATGTTTTGTGACGGGTCTTTGATGTCGCACGTCTTACAATGCAAACAGTTTTGTGCGTTGATCTGCAAGCGCTTACCCTGCTCATCATCAACCACTTCATAAACCCCTGCTGGACAATAACGTTGCGCTGGCTCAGCAAAGACGGGTAAGTTAGTTTGGATCGCGATATCGGAGTCCGTTAACTGCAGGTGACAAGGCTGATCTTCTTCATGATTGGTATTGGACATAAACACAGAGGAGTTTTTGTCAAAGCTCAGTACACCATCTGGCTTAGGGTATACGATTGGCTCATACTTCTCCGCTGGCTGCAATTTGGCATGATCGTACTCTCTATCGCGCAGCGTGATTGGCGCTTTACCGCCAAGCAAATTCTGGTCTAGATAGTTAAACGTTCCCCCGGCCCATAAACCAAACTTATGCAGTGCTGGGCCGAAATTTCGGCTACGATACAGTTCGTCATATAGCCAAGACGCTTTTAAGCGCGCTTCGAAGTCTGCTCCCGTCAACCCTTTTTCGCTCGTACAGGCCGTAAATACCGCTTCTGCTGCCAACATGCCCGACTTCATTGCGGTGTGGGTGCCTTTAATTTTTGCTACATTCAGCGTGCCAGCATTACAACCAATCAGCATACCGCCAGGGAAGACCATCGAAGGTAATGAGTTAAGGCCACCCTTTGAGATCGCGCGAGCACCATATGCCAAACGCTTGCCGCCTTCAAGATGAGCAGCAATGTCTGGATGATGTTTTAAGCGCTGGAATTCTTCATAAGGGTTCAGATATGGGTTGCGATAGTTGAGATCAACTATCAGACCAACAGAAACTTGGTTGTTGTCACCGTGATATAAGAAAAAACCACCCGAAGCTTCGCTGCCTAGTGGCCAACCCGAGCCATGCACGACCAAACCTGGAGTGTGTTTTTCTGCCGGGATCTCCCACTGCTCTTTGATGCCCAAACCATAATGCTGTGGATCGCACGCTTTATTTAGCTCAAAGTGTTCAATAATTTGTTTACCGAGATGACCGCGCACGCCTTCGCTGAATAGGGTGTATTTGGCATGCAATTCCATCCCCATCATAAAGCTCGCTTTAGGCTGACCTGATTTGTCACGCCCCATGTCACCCGTGGCGATGCCTTTTACCGAACCATCTTTATGGTACAGCACTTCACTGGCTGAAAAGCCGGGGAAAATTTCGACGCCCATCTCTTCCGCTTTGCGTGCCAACCAACGACACACATTGCCCAAACTGGCAATGTAGTTACCATCGTTATGCATTGGCTTAGGAATAGCAAAGTGAGGTAGCGAAACACTCATTTCCTCGTCTTTTAAAATAATCACCTGGTCTTGCGTCACACCACAAGTGAGTGGCGCATTTTCTTCTTTCCAATTTGGGAAGAGCTCATCCAAAGCACGAGGTTCGACAATCGCACCGGATAATATGTGCGCGCCCACTTCAGCCCCTTTTTCGACCACACAGACTGACAGTTCTTTTTCTGCTTCTTGTGCCAGTTGCATAAGTCGACAAGCAGACGCTAAACCAGATGGGCCCGCCCCCACGATCACAACATCAAATTCCATTGATTCACGCATATATTCTCTCCTTTTTACCTACTTCCCTGAAAAGATAGGCTGACGCTTTTCAAAGAAGGCACATAATCCTTCTTCGAAATCTTGACTGATAAAACACTGCTGCTGCAGCTCTGCTTCCATTGCAAATGCTTGTTCGAACGACAATTTTTCAACCTGTTGTAATAGCGGCTTAACATGGCGTTGTGCGATTGAAGGCCCCTTAGAAAGCTTTTCCGCCCAATCAGCTACAAATGGCTTTAATTCATGGTGTGTCACCACTTTATTGGTTAACCCCAAGTCAAGGCACATCTCAGCATCCATGCTTTTTGCTTCAAGACATAACTCAAGTGATTGTCGATACCCGAGCTGCTTGACAAAATGCCAACTTGTTCCGCCATCCGGTACTAAACCAAGTAACATAAATGCCGGGTATAACTGAGCGTTGTCGGCCATCACTAATAAGTCACAACTCATCGCTAATGCTGCGCCGATACCAGCAGCAACACCATGAACAGCGGCGATAAAAATTTTGTCAGAATGGCGAATCATATTGAAGATTGGCGCATACTCTTCTATCAGTTGAACCTGAACGTCATCGCACTCGTTGGAAAGTTCAGATAAGTCGGCACCGGCAGAAAAACAGTGGCCTTCAGCCAGCAACACCACGGTTCTAATTTGCGCGTCATCATTAATGAGTGTCAAAGCGTCAACTAACTCGGCACGCATTTGCTGATTAAATGCATTTAAACTGGCTGAACGAGTGAGCGTAATGAAGCAGACCTTTTCGGTCACAGAGACATTCAGCAATGAATTCTCTTTCCTTGACCATACATGCTCATAAATAGACAACGTAAGCTCTCCTATTACTTCACTTCAAACAGTGCTGCAGCACCCATACCGCCGCCAATACACATGGCAACCACAAGGTAACGAACACCTCGGCGTTTCGCTTCACGCAGGCCATGACCGACCATGCGCGCACCGGACATGCCAAACGGGTGACCAATAGAAATGGCACCGCCATTGACATTCAAGCGGTCATTTGGGATCTCAAGCTTGTCACGACAGTAAATAACTTGGCTGGCGAATGCTTCGTTGATTTCCCACAAGCCGATATCATCCACTTTTAAATCGAATCGGTTAAGCAGCTTTGGAATTGCGTAAATTGGACCAATGCCCATCTCTTCTGGTTTGCAGCCAGCAACCGCCATTCCTTTGAACTCACCCATGATATCGAGACCGTGTTGCTTCGCTTTCTCTTCGCTCATCAGCAGTGTGGCTGCCGCACCGTCAGCAAACTGAGAGGCATTACCCGCGGTAATGTGCTGGCCTTGCTTAACGTAAGCGCCATCGCTCCAGACCGTTTTTAGATTCGCTAGGCTTTGATAATCCGTCGATGGGCGATTACATTCATCTTTGTCGGCACGAACTTCCACGTGACCCGCTGGCTGACGATTTTCATCAAATATCAGCTTATTTACGCTAAGAGGTACAATTTCATCATCAAACAGGCCGGCTTCTTGTGCTGCCGCAGTACGTTGCTGACTCTGTAGTGCGTATTCGTCTTGCTGCTGACGCGTGATGCCATAGCGTTCGGCGACAATTTCTGCTGTTTCTATCATCGGAATGTAAGCCGATGGCGCCTGTTCGATCACGGCTTCTGAGCGTGCACGGTAACTGTTTTTGTGCTTGGTTTGCGTCAAAGAAAGTGATTCAACACCACCGGCTACCACCACTTCCATGTCACCCGTCATGATGTTGTTTGCCGCAACGCTGATGGTCATCAGGCCAGACGCGCACATTCTGTCGATAGCCATGCCCGGTACCGATTGAGGCAGACCAGCGGTGTACGCACAAAGACGACCAATGTTGTAGCCCTGCGTTCCTTGTTGAACCGCCGCGCCCATAATAACGTCCTCAACGAGGCTTGGTTCGATCTGGGCTCGCTCAACCACTTCCTTCACCACAGCACCACCAAGAACGGGGGCTTCGGTGTCATTAAAACTTCCTCGGAATGATTTCGCCAATGCGGTGCGAGCCGCCGAAACAATAACCGCTTTTTTCATTGTCTACTCCTTGACCTTACTTGAATGAATAACGACTGATGGTATCCACGACACAACCTGGACGTTCTGAACCTTCAATTTCGATCGTGATTCGAATGACGGCTTGATATGCTTCACCGATCTTCTCTACGCGGATCACGTCACCGCGTCCACGAATTTGACTGCCAACTGGAACGGGCGCAGGGAAACGGATCTTGTTACAACCGTAATTCACACCCATTGCCAAATTTTGAATATCGATAAGTTGAAAAAGGAAATCACTGGCAAGCGACAACGTTAAATAGCCATGCGCAATGCACGCACCAAAAGGCCCTTTTGCCGCTTTTTCCTCGTCAACATGAATCCACTGATGGTCATTGGTTGCTTCAGCAAATAAATTGATGCGTTGCTGTGATATGGTCAGCCACTCTGTCGTACCTAGCGTCTTTCCCTCAAGGCTGAGCAGTTGTTCTGGATTGGTGATGGTTACATTTGACACGGTTATTCTCCATTAAGCGCGTTGTGAACTGACAGGCACGACTTCACCGGTCATGTAAGAGGCATAGTCACTAGCCAAGAACATCATTACGTTCGCCACTTCCCACACTTCAGCAGCGCGTCCAAAGGCTTCCCGACTTGCCAGTTGTTCCAATAGTTCTGTTGAAGAGGCTTTCTTTAGGAAGTCATGTAACGCAATAGAAGGGGATACCGCATTAATACGAATACCATGCTCTGCCGCTTCCAACGCACTGCATCGAGTTAGTGCCATTACGCCCGCTTTTGCTGCGGCATAGTGGGCTTGCTCTTTTTGTGCTCGCCAGCCGAGTACCGATGCGTTGTTAACAATGACGCCCTTCTTACGCTGCTGCATATAAGGCAGTGCAGCACGTGTCATGCGGAAAGTGCCCGTTAGCGTCACATCAAGAACGAGTGACCATTCGTCATCACTCATCTCAATAATCGATTTCTGGCCGCCCAGTCCGGCGTTATTGATAAGCACATCGATACCATTCAGTTTGCTGTTAGCTTGCAAAACCAAGGCATCCACTTCTTCTTGCTTGGTGACGTTACACAACTGACCGTAAACTGGCGTATCTGGATGCTGTTCCTGCAATGCGGTCACTGCTTTATCTAACCGCCCCGGATGAATGTCCGATATCATCAGGGCACGACATCCTTCCTCAAGTGCGCGCTGAGCGGCAGAAAAACCGATACCCGCCCCCGCCGCCGCGGTGATCAATACGGATTTATCTTTCAACAACCCGTGACCTTTGACATATTCTGGGATCTGACTCATCACCCAATCTCCTAACTTCAAAAACAATTCAAACCTTAATTGGGATCATTCGAACACAGTGATCATTGGGTGCCATCGTCAAACTGGACTAATTGAAGATATTCGACAGGATTTGATGGTATATGCCCCTGTCACTCAACGGAGCCACCATTCCACCGAAAATGAGCACTCAGCAAGCAACAGAGTCGAAGTAAAAACGAGCAATGAAGCGAAAGGAAAAATGTCAGTAATTTTTACACTTCTCATCTACATCGTTAACCTAACAATCACAAGTAACTAATAAAAAACACCTTTCCGATTTGGCACGAATGCTGCTGTTAATAAAGCGCAGTAACAAACTTTGTATTAACTTCTAAATACGATAAGGAAATACACATGGAAATAGCTAAATATGGGCTGTACACTGCGCTCGCCACCTCGCTAGCGTTCGCCTCGCAAGCAAATGCTGTGGTCATTGACGATTTTGACAACCCTGATGCAGTTGGTGTGAACTGGGTGCAAGATACGACAGTCGATGGCATAGGTAGTGGTAATCCAGACCGCGCAACGTATGATGATCCCCTTGGTATCATAGGCGGGGAGCGCGATCTCTGGGTTAACCTGTTAGATGACCCCTTTGGTTCATTGACTGGTGTCGCTCTGTCGGTGGCAGCAGGAAGTCTTAGTTATGGTACAGGTTCAGGTGTAGTCGCGGAGGGTAAAATTCAGTACGACGGCAATGACAGTGATGCGGTAAATATTGATACCGCAGGTTTAGGCTCTGTAGACCTTACCCTTAATGGCGGTGACGCCTTCCTACTGGATGTCATTAATACTGACCTTGGCTTTACGTTCGGAGTGCAAGTCTGGTCTGCGTTAGGTGCCGAGACTGACACTGTCGTGTATACCGCTTCGGGTGCTACTACGGGTCTAGCCGCCCTTTCTTTCAGTGACTTTGTTGGGGTAGATTTTACGGACGTCAGTGCGATAGAGTTTACGATCAATACTCTGGGGGAAGCAGGCCAAGCTGATATTGACTTTTCGATCGGTAGTGTCGTCTCTGTTCCTGAGCCTGCCAGTATTGCGTTCTTCGGCGCTGGTCTACTTGGATTAGGGCTGCTGCGTCGCCGCAAATCTCAGCTATAGGCATTGAACTAAAGGACATGCTTTATATACTCTTTTACTGTTCACTGTCATTTTGACTCGCACTTCACAAGCCGTTTGCCATATCGCAAGCGGCTTATTATTACAGGCAATTTGATGAAACGGCATGTTGCTTTTCGAGCCTAACTCAGTTTAGGCCTTTCCTGAACGGATTGAAGATATGATATCTAGCCCATATCACTAATTCAAGTTCATGCATACTCGCCAATACAATTCAGACTATTTCTAAGAATTGACGCAGAGATGGAATAGGGGACCAGTCCTGAATAGTGGTTTACCTTGGGATTGCTTAGTCATGTAAAAGATTTAGTGTTTTTTAAAATAGGGAATGAGTTTATTCGCAGCATCCATGGAGAGAGCTATCGCTCCGTTTTTGTTTAGGTGGCCCGGATCAGCCCAGTTGGATTTCTCTTTAAATATACGCTCATCAAAATAGAGCCATTGATTGTCAGGGTATTTGTCGGCAAATACAGACACGTCTGGCGCACCAAAACTTGGTATATATGCATACGCTATTGGTACATTATATTTTTCAGCTAATTCCGAAATCTGCTCAACATAATAGAAGTTAGCATTATGAGAGAGGTAGAACGTTAACTCGTCAAGCCAACCTAATGGCCTTGAGATACCCTTCATTGGATGTAATGATTGTTCCGAGGCAACACCCACCCTCTCCTTTCCATCTGCCCAAGATATGGCATTGTTAAGATGTGAACCGTGATAGTCCACCGCTGAGAAGCCCGTTTTAAACCCAAAAAACTCGGGAAAAGAATTATAAGATGCCGTTTTAATGGTCCTTAATGGTAGACGAATAAGATTACCAAAATACCTCAGATTCACAATCCAAGGCGCAGCGTAAAGATCTTCTGGCTGCGCAAGATAATGCGTACCTGGATGGAGATCTCTCGCTTCTTGCTCTCTTACTTCAAGTACAATAAGCTTTGGCTTGCGACTCTCCAATAACTGTTTAACCAACGTGTAGTGCATGTCCCGGCCAAAATGGGGAATCGCAAAGTTAACAACTCGGAGCTCATCGTCACCTAGCGACTGCTCGACCAAGCGACTATCGATGCCATTCATGGTATGGGACGTACCAAAAAACGCAACATCGATCGGCGTGTCATCAAAGTGAATACGTTCATAAATCCATGCTGCGGCTTTATATGAACCAATATCAAGCAAACGATAACGCGTATAAGGCGAATCAGGCAGGAAGGAAATGCCGACCAACAAAGTCATGCTTGCTAGCAAGCAAGTGATCAAGAGTTTTAAGTGATAACTAGGACTAGATTTCATAATTAAAAGTTAAAGTAAATAAATACTGTGGGTTGTGCCATGAACATTAAGGATGCAGCCAGTAAACAACTGATATATGCCAGCGCTCCTTTGCGGAATTTAAACTTGTCAAAAAAGATCGTTATTGGTTGCCAGTCATCTGGGGTTTTCCAACCCTGGTATTCGAACATCTGTGATACGTTTGGCGTAAATTGTGTAATGAAAAATCCAACAACAATTAGAAAGATCATATAGGGCTGCACCTGAATAACTTCAGAGGTTGCTGATGAAAAGCTTAGCATCTGATAAACAATGGTCATGGCACCATGTAACGTTTCGGCTCTAAAAAACACCCAAGCGATAACCACAAAGAAAAGCGTAACCAGAACAAATAGGGGTTTAAAGCTAGATAAGTTTATGTTTCTGGTCGCTGATTGAAAGGCGTGGTTAGCGATGAGATAGAATCCGTGCAATCCACCCCATATAATGAAGTTGAAACCCGCCCCATGCCATAAACCACCTATCAACATCGTCAACATTAGGTTGCGATAACGACCTATTGCACCATTTCGGTTGCCACCTAAAGGGATATATAGGTAATCACGAAGAAAAGCCGACAGAGTGATATGCCAGCGCCGCCAGAACTCAACAATGGATTCTGACTTATAAGGGGATAAGAAGTTAATTGGCAACCTTATACCAAACATCAAGCCTAACCCAATTGCCATATCCGAATAGGCTGAAAAATCGAAGTATAGTTGTAGCGTATAACTCAGCGCACCGACCCACGCCGCGAAGGTTCCAATGTAATCACCTTTATCTGCATGGGAGAACACTTCTGTTGCTAATACTTCAAGGTTATCCGCAAGCAGTAGTTTCTTAGCTAAACCGATGATGAATATAAACGCGCCTGCTGCAAACCACTCGCCGTTAAAACCAAGATTTTTCAGTCTCATGAACTGAGGAATCAACTCTTTATGGTGAACAATTGGCCCAGCGATAAGTTGTGGAAAAAAGGTCACGAATAAGCTGTAATGCCAAAAACTGTAGTCGACATCCTTTTCTTTGTAACAATCCACTAAATAGGCAATTTGCTGAAAGGTATAAAATGAGATGCCAACCGGAAGAATAAACTTAGTCAGTCCCATATCGATATCGGTGAGATAATAAAATATTTCCCCAAAAAAGAAGGAATACTTGTAGTAACCGATAACAGCAAGGTTATAGGCAATACCCAAGATGAGGAAATACTTCGCGATTTTACCTGTTTTTTGTACATACTTTGATATGACAAAGTTCACCAGTATCGAGGCAATAATGATGTGACCATGCAACCAATTAGGCAAAAAATAAAACACGAGGGATATTACCAGCATCACTCGTATCGACTCGGTTGGACGATAGAAAAAGGTCATCCAGTACAAGCTTAACGAGAGCGGTAAAAAAGCAAAGACAAATTCAAATGTTGGAAAAAGCATCAGTTCAATCCCACGATATAGAATTAAAATGAGAATTTAAATCACCGTGAGTAGTCTCAATATAGTTCATCTGCAATCCTTTTCGCCGCTACCTTATGTCCTTCTCTGGCCATATGCCCATTTGCATCCTGAAAGAAAAGTTTACTCTTCCTATTTTCTTGAACCAGTGACTCTAATAAATCTAAATGGGCAATCTGATGCTCATATAAGAATCTTGTGAGCTGCTTTCGCACTTCATCTTCAGCAGAAAACAGTTGATTCATGATTGGGTAGTTTTCATTGCCAACTGAAAGGTAATGCTCTTTGTAAACACGCTCTTTTGTCGGGAAAACGACCACTTTAAAGGCCATGTTTTTACTAGCGGAAAAGCGTTCCATCTCTAAAATTATCGACTTTAACGCCGTTAAACCTATTTGATTTCTCTCGCGAGATAGATCGAGATTTTTTAGTCTAGGCTTTGGTGTGAATATGGTGCGATTAGCTGTGTTATCAAAATAGATATAACGCTCGCTGCTCGACTCGTTAGTCAACCACCAGTTTTCAACCAACCTTATCCAGTCTCCAACGGCACTCTGCACAATAACGTGATAAAGAAAGCTGTTTGAAGCAAGCCAACGGCGCAAGTTAAATCGATATTGATCGGACGACTTTTCTTGATTATTGCCTCGATTAAAATGAGGGGGCTTCACCGCTATGTCGTCACCTAAATACAAGCTGATAATAACTTGTCTCGGGCTCAGCTGAGTGGCATAAGTTTCAAGCAAATACTGATACTGCCTCACCCCATAGCCCCCCACCGACAAGTTATATATTGGCAGGGCCACATTACTTGCAAGAACTTCAGGCCATGCATCGCGCGCACTAACTGAGACGCCATAGGCAAAAGAATCGCCAATGACGACCGTATCAACCTCAGCGGGTATCGTTTGATTTCGAAAACCCCAAGCATCGTGACCGGCATGAAAAGGTTTTATGTGATACCCCAAACTTTCATGATGAGAAACGTTCGGTGTCAAGAAATTATGGGGTGGGTAAAGCAAACGCAATACACATTCAAAAAGCAAGATAGCAGCTAAAGACCCACCAATCAGAATGCATCCATACTTAACAAACCTATTCAGCTTTGCTCTACGCGGTCTTACCCCAACACTCTGCATTGTCTCTCCTTGGAAATGCATATTGGACAAATGATTGAGCAAGTATTTTCCATTTTGCTCTTCAACAATTAATAACATTGTCAAATGTAAGAATAGCAGCTGATATTAGCTTTGTTGCCTAAATCAAAGGTCGAAATAAATCAGCGAAGATTGGCGATGCTGAATTCAGCAGATAGATAAGCCAAGGTAATAAACTTGTTATAGAGCGGTAAGTTAGTCACAACATAAACAAGCTCGTTTCATAGAAGTATGAATGGATGAGTGGATAAGAGGCCTAGCAATCTCACTAGACCTTTACCAATCATCACTTAACTGTTGGGGGAATGAACCATTGACTCAAAACTGCGGTCTCGCCACGGGTTCTTTGCTCGTATGAGCGAGACGTTACTTTGCCTGACGGCGACGCAACAAGCCAACCCCAAATAGCCCTAAACCAAAGACTGCTAATGAAGATGGCTCTGGCACGACGCCAGTGGGAACAACACCGAATGGTGCACTCTCTTGGCCAACCGTCATCGACAATACGAAATCATCGAAGTCTGCGTCAGCATTGCCTCCGCCGTCATTGTAAAATAAATAGGCGGTCGAAAAATCTAAGCTGCTTTCATCGATGCCTGCAAAACCAAAGAAGAAATTTGGCTCACCATCATCGTTAAAACCATTTAAGGCAATATTTGAGCAATGAAGTCCGGTACAGCGAGAAAAACCAAATGGTACTGCTGACTCCTCTTGGTGGTTGAATTCAAAGTCCACGGTTGTCCCCACCGCATCTTTTTCGCTCAACAGAGTCCCCCCTAATATCGGGCTTTGCAATTCAAAAAATTTATTAGTTTGATAGTTAGACTCTGAACCCAAGTAGGTAAATGAAAAGTTATAAGTTCCCTCGTTGTTATCATCGAAGAATAAATTGGCCCCGGTCCAGCCATATATATTATTTGAATCGACGCTGGCATTATCAAAAGTGGTATCGACAACACTACTCAGCGAAGAGAGTGAATCGCCATTTTTAATCTTATCGAGGATAAAACCGGCATAAACGTTCGAGGAGGTTAAAGTAAATAAAACGGCTAAGATGGACAGTAAACATGTATATTTTTGCATTCAAATTCCTTTCTAATTGCTAAATAAAAATTAAAACACCTTGGCATTCACTCCACACAAAGCAATAATTAGGCCATGTTTTTTTGTTAATAAATCCAACCACTTAAGCTGATACTTTACTCATACCGTAAAGATATCTGACACTATGTTTTGATGTCACCCGTGAGATCCGAATGCGAATTGTGCTCACGCTTTTTATTCGCATACTTCGTCGCTTATTATTACAATTGCGACTAGCCGTCCGCCGCGAACAAAACATTGCAAAGCAAAAACAGCCGAATGAGGTCAACAAACTCTAGGGTTGGATTTAAGTCTTTCGGGAAGGTCTTGATATAAGCCACTCATGCTAGCGAGGTCTATCACTCAGTTTGAGTCACTTGTAGCGCATATTAACCTTTTGAGCTGCTTGATTCAGCCTATAACGTGAAGAACGGCACCACAAACGGCATGCGAAGAGTATCGAGCGAGATCCCCTCGATAAAGCGTCTTACTCTTTGTTGAGGAATGTTGCACTTAAAAAAGCTTAGTTACAGCAAATTGATCCCGAATTGTTTCGCTGCATAATGTGTGATCGCAAAGCACGCAATCGACACCACGCAACTAATCAGCATAGTGAGCCAAAACGAATATTTGCTCAGTAGATATGGAAAAAGCAAAAACATCGGTAAGGTTGGCAATACGTACCAAAAGGTAAAAAGCGCATGATTGGAAAGCTGTTCGGTTTCTTGACCTTCGATATACATCCAAATGAGCGCCAATATGGTCACAGTGGGTAATGCTGCGACTAATGCGCCCACTTTGTCACTACGTTTCGCAACTTCAGAAATGGCGACGACAATTGCCGCCGTTGTCAGATATTTGACCACTATCCATAACATTCTTACTTTCCTTTTCCTTGGAACATCAAGCTTACTTTATATCGGTAAAAACGTTGTCCTGATTGTAACTACCTTGGCACGCTTACCATATAATTCTCACAAAAAAGTAATCTGCTGGATTTGTTATGATTTTATCCATTCTTCAACGCACTCGTAAGAGCCCATTTCAAATTCACGACATATCCACGGTCTGTTTTCATAGATAGTACACAGATACGTTTCTCTGTCTAAAGCGGCACACCAGCCATCCGCTAATCTTTTCATCGTCTCACCACCATAACTGTCACGAGCGATAAATTCTTCAGGAACACCGGTGTCAGAGATGATCATCACTTCAAGGCGGCAGCAGCACGCTTTGCAATTCGAGCAGGAGACTTTGGAGGCAAGCGTGTCATTAATTGGTATATTCATAGGTATCTACAATTTAATCAATTGTGCATGATACCTAAAATCTAATACCACTACTCAAAAATTAAAGGGGGTGTTGACCTGTGTATCTCATGAATTGGATATGCTACAAGCGATGACGCCCCAATTAGAGCAGCTTACCTAGCACGAACCCTGAGTCAATCTGAAAAGCATCAACTGATGTTTCACGTTTAAAGTCAACGCGAAACGTCAGTTGTTTAACCTTCCTGAAGCAAGAAAACATCTGGGAAGTATAGCGGATTAGCGAACCCGAATTCGTGGCGTTGGTGCATCGCGTCTCATGGTCAGCAAAAACTGATCAAGAGGTGCTGGTGATGCAACTTGTGGAAAATCGCCTTCTTTTGGTCGGTTACGCCAGAACATTTCCCAAGAAGGAAACAAATCATGAAAAGTGCCATGGTATGGTGCACGGCCTGGCCAACGCATTTTCATATCCCCGATAGGTGGGTGGTTTAGATCACTGGCGTACCAGTAGCAAGGCAACCGACGACGGAAGAACCACTCGCCATTAATGCGCTCGTAGTCATCCCAATATAACATCTGCATGGTCACCCATTCTGCACCTGTCTCATGTTCATTTTTCGAATACACCACGCCAATAGCATGATTATCATCGACAAATTCAATGATATGTTGGCCGATATGATGCGACGTCCCGGTAAATTGCTCGCGCAGTGTTTTGTCAACCCACGCTTTTAGGTGAGCGCGGCCCACTTTTTCTTTACCAACTCTGATGTCTTCTGCGAATAAACCGACATGCGCGTCAAGATCGCGCATGTCGAGAGATAACGCATACTTTCCGGCGAGTTGGCGTATCGCCTCTGTTGACTCAAGTCGATCAACTCGCTGAGTCAATGTTGTATCTGAAAAGGCCATCTTAGTCTCCTTACAAAAATGCCATGCCACCATTGACGGCAATGTTTTGTCCGGTGACAAATTCAGCGTCGTCGCTCGCGAGAAAACTAGCTACTTTGGCAATGTCTTCGCTTTCTCCCATGCGACCAAGCGGAATCGCATTGATCATCTGTTGTGTCCACTCTTCTGGAATGTCAGCCATCATCGGTGTATTGGTTGGCCCTGGGACAATGGTATTGACACGAATACCGCTTGGCGCAAGCTCTCTGGCGATACTGCGTGTTAAGCCCATGACTCCAGCTTTAGAAGCGCAGTAATGGCTTGGGCCCTCCCCCGTCATAGCCGCCGTGCTCGATATGTTAATGATGCTGCCACCCCCTTGTTCCAACATCGCTTTCGCCCCCTCTCGGCAGCAGACGAAGGTTCCGGTCAAGTTAACCGCGATAACTTTTTGCCAATTTTCATCAGGGGTATCAACAAAGCCATCAACGGAGCCAACGCCGGCGCAGTTGATCACAACGTTAACCGGGCCTAATTGCTGCTTGACGATAGCCATCGCGTCTCTGACCGAACCACTGTCAGAAACGTCACACGCGATGCCGATGGCCTTATCACCCAATGCGTCCGCTGCCGCTTGCGCAGCCGAAGCGTTAATATCAATGGCCGCAACTTTGGCACCTTGCTGTGCAAACTGCTTAGCCACGGCTTGACCGATACCTTGCCCTGCACCTGTTACCCATACAACCTGTCCTTGATGTTTCATGTTTATACTCCCTTAATTTGCTGTTTTTAGCGTGACGGGCGGGTAGTCTATATACCCTTCACCGCCCACGGTGTACAACGTTGCTCGATCAAACTTGGCCAGCGGTTGATTGTGCTCAATACGCTCGACCAAGTCCGGATTAGCAATAAAGTGACGAGCGAAGGAGACGGCATCGCCCAACTCATTTTTGATCGCCTGATTGGCAGATTCTGCATTAAAGCCATCATTGAGGATCACTGCACCGGAAAAATACGCTTTTACCAGAGTAAATGCGTCAATGCTCGTCGTTGGCGCTCGCATAACATGCACGTAAGCTAAATTCAAACTACGACACGCTTTTAATAGTGCATTATGGCTGGCAATGGGGTCTTGATCCTGCGTATCGTTGAATTGGTTGCCGGGATTGATTCTTAACCCAACTCTATGACCAAATACATCGCTCATCGCTTGCAAGCATTCAAAAGCAAAACGAGCACGATTCTCAGCCGTACCACCATATTCATCCGTTCTGAGGTTAGTGCCACTACACAAAAACTGCATAGGTAAATAACCGCTGGTACAGTGTAGCTCTACACCATCAAAACCCGCTTTCTTGGCATTGATGGCCGCTTGGCGATGCTCTTCAACCACAGATTTGACTTCCTGCGTTGATAACGCTCTTGGCATATCAAATGGCTGCATTCCAGCCGCATCGGTATACACTTCCCCTTTCGCTTGTATGGCAGAAGGTGCAACCGTTTCGACTTTAGGCGGTTTGATATAGCGGCTTCCGATACGTCCTGCATGCATAATTTGCAAAACGATTTTGCCACCTTTTTGGTGAACCGCATCCGTCACCTTACGCCATGCCTCGATATGAGCATCGGTTTCGATACCTGGCTGACGACAATAGGCCTGTCCAGTCACGCTAGGCCACGTACCCTCGGCAATAATAAGCCCAGCCGACGCACGCTCTGCATAATGCTGAACCATCAACGAACTGGGTGAACCGTCCGGGTTGGCACGATTGCGCGTCATCGGAGCCATAACAATACGGTTGTTTAGCGTAATCTCTCCGAGTGATAACGGTTCGAATAAGAATGGGGCGACAGAATCAGGAGAACGCTCGATGACGTCGTCTTTTAAATGGCTATTCATTGTTGGTCCCTAATCTAACGCGGTAATTAACGTGGCCGCGCGACCACCGTCGACAGGTAAGTTCACTCCGGTGATGTAACTTGCCTCATCACTGGCGAGAAACGCAATCGCAGCGGCCAATTCATGTGGCTGCCCGACACGCCCCATCGGGATCAGTCTTTCTGTTTTCTGCTTTGCTTCTTCATCCGATAGCATGCCCTGTGTTGCCGGGGTTTCAACCACCGATGGCATCACGCAGTTGACTCTGATTCCAAACGGCGCACCCTCAACAGCGGCAGCTCGAGAGAAGTTGATCACCGCCGCTTTTGATGCACTGTAGCCCGACATATAAGCCGTTCCGAGTTCTCCACAGATGGAAGAAAGGTTAATGATGGCACCGCCTCTCTCTTTCATCAGTCGCATAGCGCAGCGCGTTGCCCAAAAAGTACCATCAACGGATGTGGCAAAGTTTGCATGCCAATCCTCTGTCGTCATCTCTTCGATTGCGCCCCAGGTAAATGCCATGGCGTTATTAACTAAGATATCTAACTGACCATAATCTTTCTGTATGCTTTCCAGTGTCTGAATAAGCGACGCTTCACAGCTGACATCACAGGTTCGCGCCTCTGCAACCCCGCCTGTTTTTTGAATGCGCTCGGCAACCTCATTCAATGACTCAGGCGTACGCCCACAAATGATCACTTTTGCCCCTTGTTGAGCAAAATACTCAGCCGTAGCGGCGCCAATACCACTACCACCACCAGTAATAAAAGCCACTTTGCCACTAAGTCGTGGTTGATCCGCATATGTCATAGTTCCTCCTCACCCATAAGGTGATTATTTATATAGAAAAAGAGGATAAACCCAGGTGTAGAGTGTCAAGAAGCAGGGCTCATCCTATTGGAATAGCACGCATTACGTTTGAATATGCAAGGTGTCGAGATTATTCAGTGCCTAACGCCACTTCGGATTTGAACTGCTGAGCAAGTTCGTTTTTTAAGACTTTATTCGAAGCATTGACCGGTAAGCTGTCAACAAAGCGCACATAACGAGGTACTTTGTAATTCGACATTCTTTCTCTAGACCAACGAATGAGTTCAGCTTCGTCGAGTTCACATCCTGTTTTAACAACAATGAAGGCACAACCCACTTCCCCCATTCGCTCATCGGGTACACCAATGACGGCAGACTGGGCTATCTGATTATTCTCTGCCAACGCTGCTTCAATTTCTGCTGGATAGCAGTTAAAACCACCAACAATAAACATGTCTTTGATTCGACCCGTGATCTGTAGGTTGCCCTCAGGGTCAAGCACACCAAGATCGCCTGTATGTAACCACTGATCGGCATCAATCGTTTCTGCGGTGGCGTGTGGGTCTTGAAAGTATTCTTTCATGACATGGAAGCCGCGAATACACACTTCCCCTGCCTCTCCTTGGGCTAACGCCTGACCTTGTTGGCTTAAAATTGCCACTTCCGTACCTACAATCGCTTTGCCACTGGTTTGTGCGATCACTTCTGATGGCGAGAGTGGATCACATATAGTGGCTAGCCCGCCGCATTCGGTTAGACCATACGCAGTAGTAACGGTTTCTATCCCGAGTGTGGTTCTCATCGACTCAATCAGAACCGGAGGTATCGTCGACGCGCCCGTGACGGCCACTCTTAAACTTGATAGGTCGTAGCGGTCTAGCTTCGGGTGAGCAAGCAAAGATAAGTACAATGTCGGCGGCCCAGGCAAGATGTTAATCCGTTCAGATTCAATCCTATTTAACACGGTCTCGGCATCGAACACTTGTTCAGGTAAAATGGTGGCGCCGGCGATCAAACTCGCGACCCAGCCAGCTTTGTAGCCAAAAGCGTGAAAGAAAGGGTTAATCACTAAATAACGCTCTCCAGGCTTGAGAGCCAGCACTTGGACATACTCTCTGAAAGCGTTAACACAGGCGCTGTGGATACTGACCACGCCTTTTGGTTTACCTGTGGTACCAGAGGTAAACATAAGATCGGAAGCGTCGTTGCTTTCCAGCGACAGTAAGCACTCGAAAAGTCGCTCTTGCGAAACCGTGTTGCCCAAGCGAATTAACGCATCCCATTCGAGCATGTTGTCATTCGGTTCTGCTTGTCTTTCACTCAGGACGATAATCTTCTCCAGACAACTTGGTGCCACTTTCTCAAGTTCTGCCGCATAGTCACTTGAAAGAAAGTCTCCAACACTAAATAACACCTTCGCGCCGCTTCGATGGAGAATGTCTTGCGCCTCATGGGCTTTCATTCTGGTATTAAGTGGCACTAATACCGCGCCTGCCATCTGCAAACCGATCGCGGCTAAAATCCAACGTGCGGAATTAGGTGCCCAGACAGCGACGCGGTCGCCTTTCTGCACTCCTAAGTTTAACAGCCCTTTGGTCACATCAAGAGCTCGTTCCGGTAACTCCGCGTATGAGATGGACTCTTCACCATCACGAATGGCAGTGATATCAGAGTACTTCGCCGCGGCTTCGATCACTAAGCTCGGAATAGTATTTGGCTGAAGAGCAAGTGATAATTTATCCATGTTAATTATCCTTCATCAATGCGATTGTTATTAGGCCACGGTACGTTCGTTTTCTACTGGATTCGTCACGACGACTGACTCGGCAATGTCATGAGCCGCGATATAACCAAATGTCATCGCAGGCCCTAGCGTTGACCCTGCGCCTGGGTAACTTTTACCCATCACAGACGCCGAACAGTTGCCTATTGCATACAAACCTTCAATATGGGTCTGATCTTCGCGAACCACTCGCGCTTTCTCATCGGTTACCAAGCCACCTTTGGTGCCGATATCACCGGCCTGAAGCTTCATGGCGTAATAAGGGCCTTTGTCGATGGATGCCAAGCATGGATTTGGTTTAATGTTTAGGTCACCGTAGTAACGGTCAAACACATTGCCGCCTCGGCCAAAGTCCGAATCGACGCCAGTCTGCGAAAATTCATTCATTCTGGTGACGGTGTCCTTTAACCCATCCCCATCAATACCGATCAAAGCCGCTAATTCGTCGAGGGTGTCTGCTTTCCAGTACAGGTCTTCATTCCAATCTTTTGGCAATCGGCTGTCCGGCATGATTTGCCCGGGCATTAATGGGCCCATCGCATAATTGAATCGGAACTTCGCGTCAAAAATGACCCAAGCAGGAATCGTCTTGCCGTTAGTTTCCTGATTGTTTTGGTACATCGCATGGCCAAATTCCAAATATGGTGCCGCTTCGTTATAAAAACGTTTACCCAGTCCGTTAACCACGATCGCTCCAGGGAAGGCTCGCTCAGCAAACACGCCACGAGATTCCGCTTCACGAGGGACGGAGAAGGTCGGAGACCACCAACACCAATCGAGCAAGTCGGTGGCGGCACCGTGCCGGATCCCCGCCTCTAACGCTGCGCCAGAGTTAGCGTCTTTTGGCGTTGCACTCCACGATTTTTGCGTTGGGGTGGCCAGATACTTTTCTCTGAGTTTTTGGTTTTGCTCAAAGCCACCGCTGGCTAATACCACGCCTTTATTCGCCCATAATGTCGTAGGCTGCCCAGACTGTTTCGCTTGGATACCGGTCACGCGGCCGTGTTCGATGATGAGATCTTCAAAATCGGTATTGAGCAGCAATGGAATATCGCGGTCGAGCATGCCTTTTCGCAGTGATGCGATCAGTGAACTGCCTAAGCCTGCCAAACGATCGCGCTTGCCCTTTTTACGTTGGCGGAAGTCAAATTGATAACGCATCATTCGACGTAGGAGTAACAGTCGCCATCCTCGCTCTCGCGCCATTGCTTTATGCGCATCACGAGCGGTCCAAGCGATCTTTCCCATCAGCAACGTAGAGCGAGATGCTTTACGCATGTGATGAATTTCTTCGCCTAAGCAAGAGGTATCAAATAACTCCGGATCCAGCGTTCGACCACCTGGCAGTGAGCCTGCGAGGTGCGGATAATAATCCGGGTATTTTTCCGCTACTGCATAACGTACTGGCGTATGTTGCTCTAGGTAACGAATCATTTGTGGGGCATTGTCCAAATATGCATCAAGCTTTTTGATGTCCACCTCACCTTGAGTCGACGCTTGCAAGTATTTCAGCGCCAACTCTCGACTGTCACCGCCACCTTTAGCATGAAAGTGGTCATTATTGGGGATCCAAATGCCCCCGCCTGATAATGCCGATGTTCCGCCATATTGATCGGTTTTCTCAATCATCACCACCGACAATCCCTTATCTGCGGCAACAATTGCCGTCGACATTGCGCCCGCCCCCGAGCCTACCACCACCACATCATAACGTTGCTGTGGTGATACTGCTTGTTGTGTCTGTTTCATCCGTAATCCTTTTGGTCACCCGATTTCCAAATCAAAACTCGTTTGTTGCCAGAAGCGCACCGGTCTTCACTGAGAATTCTCGCTTGATCTCTTTTCGCAATAGCTTGCCTGCCGGACTTCGCGGCAATTCACGTTGCAAAATATGAATTTGGGAAGGCACTTTGTAGCTGGCAAGGTGCTCACCAACAAAACTCCTCAGCTGCGCTTCACTGATCTGTTCGTAAGGGGCGAGAGAAACGACTGCAATCACCGCTTCCCCTGTGGTGTCATCTTCAATGCCAAAGACCGCCGCTTCTTTAACTGCGTGATGACGCTGGAGACAAGACTCCACTTCTTGCGGAGACACTTTTTCGCCATTGCGGTTAATCAACTCTTTTAATCGGCCAACGATAAATAAGAAGTTGTCTGCGTTGCGGTAACCTAAGTCACCCGTAGCGAGCCAACCGTCATGCATCACTTCAGCAGTTCCTAGGGGGTTGGCGAGGTATTCTTTCATTACCGATACCCCTTTCAGCCACACTTCCCCAACTTCGTTATCTGGCAGTTCTTGACCAATCGGGTCAACGATTTTTACCTGCATGATCGGTGAAATAACACCAGAACTATCACGATTTAGACGGAATAAATCACCTGACACCGCCGATGCAACGCCATTGCTTTCAGTCATACCGAAACCAATACCAATCATCTGATTCGGCATGACGTTAAAAACATGCTCCATTAGGGACTCGGGCACGCCTGCACCGCCAAAACCCAAACCGAATAGTTGCTCTAATATGGCTTCTTTATCTGGATGCGGCTCTCTAAACAGCTGCAATAACATTGACGGAGCACAATTGAATTGTGTTACTTCCTCTTTTTTCATCAACTCATAGGCTACCTGAGTATCCCACTTATGCATGAATACCAAACGGGTACCATTTCGCAAAGCAGTTAGAAATTGGGCGTGCAAACCGCTGACGTGGAACAAAGGGACGGCAGATAAAATAACCGCAGGCTTCGCCTTTTCGACAATCCGCTTTACTTTATCCGGGGAACTCATCGCCGATAACGCCGAGATAAAATCAATATTGAACAACGATTGGCACACGGCTTTTTGACTTGAGACAACCGCTTTTGCTCGGCTCGTCGTCCCAGAAGTAAACAAAATCAAAGCAGAGTCATCACTCTCCACTAACGGCATTGGTAAGTCTGCTTGTGGCTTAGGCTCTCGAGCAATCAGTTCTTGATAATCAATCGCCATACCATATTGCTTTTCACTGTCATCAATCACGATAACCGCGCAGTCATCAACCGCCGTCTCACCGTCTAATCGCGCGAATCTGTCTTTGTCACAAACGAGGACAGCTGGCTGAATATCTTCTAAAGCCGCTTGCAGCTCTTCCTTACGACCAAAACTGTTTAACGGCGCAGGAATCGCTCCGAGACGTGCCGCTGCACAAAACGCGACCGCCCACTCCGGCCGGTTTCGACAGGCAATAGCGACGACCGAGCCCTGTTTAATACCACGTTGTAACATCCAACTGGCCAGACGATCGAGTTCATCAAAAAAGCGTTGGAAGCTCCAGCGGTCCTGTTGGTAAACCATAAAACATGAGTCATCCTCGCGCCTTGCTGTTTCGATCACCTGCGGTAAGCTCTGCGGTGCATTGCAATAAGAGAACAAGCCTTTGTTATCCTGTTGTAACGCAAATGGGCTCTCTTGTGCCGTCAGTTGTGACACTAGCTGGCTAATTTGGACATCCTGTTCCATAGACCAATCTCCTTTATGTAAGCGAATCGATAGCATAAAAAGGACGGTATGTGATCACGCCCCCGTCTGTACTAAATTGTTTTTCTATTTTTTGTTCAAATTGTAAATAGTTCACGTGTGCCGCTGTCTCACCTAACGCGAGCATGGTATTCATCGCGCTCATTTCTCTGGTAAACAAGCTACGCATGATTTCATATAAATGGCATGTGCCGTTATTTTGTACGACGTCTAGCGTTTGTTTAAGCCGCCTCTGATGAAGGGCATATATCGCATTAGTCCGCTGATGCAGACCGAAAAACACACCACCGTGAGCGGGTAGCACCATCGTATCACTAGGCAAACCGTTTAATTTCGTTAATGACGCCAACCAGCCACGCAACGGGTCAGCTTGGGGCTCAATTTCATTGACGAATACGCTACTGCTGATTTCTGGTAGCAGTTGATCACCAGCAATCAATAAACCATCCGTGGCATTATAAAGACAGACATGTTCTGGTGAGTGGCCTTCTCCGATGAGAACATGCCATTCTCTTCCCCCAATCTGAAACACATCACCTTCGCGAACGCGGCAATAGTTTGGGGCATAAAGACTGGATAATGGATCCATTTCAATCAGGGACAAGATATTATCAATGAGCGATTCTGGTACGCCTTGCTGACGATAAAACGGTTTTAAGTGCGTGTTGACGCGCTTTTTCTTCGAATCCGCTAGCGTCCTCATCAAAAAATATTCTCCCGCAGACATATAAAGAGGAATATCGAAGGTTACCATCATCCACTTAGCCAAACTCGCATGATCATAATGAAAGTGGGTACAAATTAGTCCTTTTAGTGGCTTTTTAACTAACCACTTATCGACAATCTCCCGCCAAATTTTCTTGACCATTGGGGTCGCAAGCCCCGTATCTACGACATACCAGCCGTCGAAATCTTCTAACAAATAGATATTTATGTGATCGAGCCCCAAATCCATCGGCATACGGACTATATAAACGCCAGGTACGATAAGAGTTGGCTCACCGACAGATGGGGAAGCCATAGGATAGCTCAGTTCAGTCGCATGAGACTTGGTATGTTCTGGAGCCGAACGTTCAACTGTCACCCTAAATTCTCCCTCTCTTATTTATCCCAAAAACAGACGTTACCAAAATGTAAACAAAATACGCAGAATGCAATACGTCCAAAAGGACGATGTTTAAAATTACAAACTCTCTATCTTCTATCTACAACAAAGAGACTCAATGTCATGAGGCTCGTTCTCATTGACTTAATGCGTAAGTTGTCACGCACGATGTTTTAAACAAGGGCCACCGGAGCATCCCGATGGCTTTCTCACTGATAGGAGAGAAGTATGATTCCGTCATCTACGAGTACGGTTAACTGGCGTACCCATACAACGTTATTGCTCCTCGCTCTGATTTATGTATTTTCTTATATTGACCGTAACGTCATTGCGATCCTGATTGAGCCAATTAAACAAGAATTTGGCGCATCAGACACCATGATGGGGCTACTTTCTGGCCTCGCATTTGCCACCGTTTATTCACTGCTTAGCCTCCCCCTTAGTCATTTCGCTGATAAAGGCGTTAACCGCCGTAACATGGTCGCGATTTGCTGTGGATTGTGGAGTATCGCCACTGTGCTGTGTGGCGCGGTGCAAAGTTTTTGGACAGCATTACTCGCTAGAATGGGCGTCGCGGTCGGTGAAGCCGGAGGTATGGCACCTTCGATTTCAATGCTTTCAGAACTGTACCCAAAAAATCGCCGTTCATTGGTGATCAGCATCTTTATGATGGGTCCACACCTTGGTCTGCTATTAGCCATGATCATCGGCGGTTGGATCGCACAAGAATATGGCTGGCGAACGGTATTTTTTGTCTTTGGTGCACCAGGTATTTTACTCGCCGTTTTACTCTACTTTTTCGGTGTCGAGCCTAAACGCAACATAGAATCGCAACCGACAACTGCGCAACCCCATCATTCACTGCGTTCGCAATTGTCCTCTATTGTGAAAACACCTGGCTTCCTAATGCTAGCCATCGGTTGTGCACTAGCCGGAACGGCGGGTTATGGCTATGTCATTTGGGCACCAACCTATTTGGTACGTACACAAGAGATGTCTTTAGCCAGTGCCGGCTTGATATTCGGCATTGCTAGTGGTGTAAGCGCCTGTATCGGCAGTATATTCAGTGGCGTCGTTTGTGACCGCTTGGTGCAAAAACATTTCCGCTGGCAAATTCTATTCCCAATGCTCGGGATTTTACTTAGCTTTCCAGCAGGCATCGCACTGATCCTATGGCCAGCTGACGTGAGCATGGAATTGATGGGGTTTGCGATCTCACCAAGCTTCGTCTTCATCGGGTTGTTTGCGTTTTTTAATTCATGGTGGCCAAGTCTCTCTTATGCGGCAGTCAGTCAAATTGTTGGTTCCACACAACGTGCGAGTGCAGCTGCGTTACTTAACTTATTCCTAACTCTGTTTGGCGCCGGCCTAGGCCCACTTATCACTGGTGGTCTTAGCGACTACTTTGGTGACAACGGGTTGGCTGACGCACTTCTTATTACGTTTTCTTTGTTCTTGATTTCTTCCTGTTTTTATCTACTCGCGTCTTTTTATTACCGACCAGTAGACGAAGACAGCACGACAACGAACGACAACATGCACACATCGACAAGTGCGCCTAACACAAAACAGAATCTAACTGAGCCTAATTATCAACAAGGAGAAAATCATGGCTAAAACCGAAGACTACCGCCTAGGGGAATTTACCTTCCCACGTGGCTGGTTCATGATCGCGACTTCTGAGGATATCAACCAACCGAAACCCCTTGCGGTTCGATTTTTTGGCCGTGATTTCGCTCTCTATCGTGGTCGTGCGACGGGTCGCGTCGTACTACTTGACGCTTACTGCCCGCACATGAAAACACACCTTGCGGCAGAGAATGACACGTCATACGTAATTATCGATGGTGGAGGTACCAACATCGATGGCGATGGCATTCGTTGTCCTTACCACGCATGGCGCTTTGGTCCAGATGGTAAAGTAGACGATATTCCTTATCATGACGGCCCGATCCCAAAAACAGCGTGTGTTAAGTCTTGGCCAGTGGTTGAAAGCATGGGAGCCATCTGGGTCTGGCACGATCCTGAAAATGGTGATCCAGAGTGGGATCACCCTTCTCTGCCTCAGTGGGATGATGAATCTTGGGTTCAATGGAAATTTGATGACCTAGGCGAGCTAGAGCAGCACCCTCAGGAAGTCATCGATAACATTTGTGATTATGGTCACCTTAGCCCGATTCATGGATCAACCGTACAACGATACGAAAATGAGTTTATAGGCTATAAAGCGATTCAGCGTCAATGTGGTCCTCACCGTACGCTGGTTGGTGAAGATGGCGTTAGCCCTATTCTGCACACCACGACAACTTATCATGGTCCAGGTGTATTGCTTTCTGATCTAACGGGATACTACGAGTCGGTGCTAATGATTGCCCATACCCCGGTTGACGACGGTAAGGTGCATGTGTGGCATGGTCTACTTGTGAAATCGCCAAGCGGTAAAGAGAAAGCAAGCGTGGAAGATGTGATTTCTGCACGTCAATTCCAAGAAGCAAGTAAGCTTGCATTTGCTCAAGACTTTGAAGTATGGACAAACAAGGCGGCATGTCTGAATGGTCTATTCTTGCCAAGTGACGGTCCGTTCATGAAAGCACGTATCTGGTATAAGCAGTTCTATAACCCTAAAGCACGTAAGCAAGAATTCTTAGATAAGTGTGAAGGTGTTTATGTGCCGAAAGGCGCAACCCCATACAGCGAGTAAACTCTCCTCACAATAGCCTTTGTCTACCAAGATGAAGGCTATTGGGATCCCCCTCCGCCATGATCTTCACTGCGTTTTTTCTGCTCCCCAATTTCCTTTCTCACAGACCAAACATATCTACGTCCCATTTTTTCATTTATACCTCAATTTTAACTACCACACTCAAAAAATAAGGGATATACTTATTGCCATTACGAGGTGGAGAAAGATATGGACACTCAACAAACAACAACAACGTTTCAATCGCTAAAAGATGGCGCCGACGCCTATATCAAGCGCCGTAACCTGCGCCTTTTGGCTAATCATCGTAAAGAATTACGTAACTTTACTCGCGCAGAAGCCTCAACATACCTTGATATCGACGCAAAAACCTTAGACAAGTATGTCGCTGCAGCCGATATTGATCCACGCCGTCATGAAGACTCTCAATGGAACATTGATATTGAGGAGATGTATCGTGTGCGTGATTTATTACCAGAAGCGTTGCGTAAAGAAAGCAAATTCATCCGAAGCGACGTGCAAAAACTTCAGGTGATTGTGATTCAAAACCAAAAAGGTGGTGTGGGTAAAACAGTGTCCGCCGCAACCATCGCATCAGGCCTCGCGACTGAGTTTCACCAAGAGTATCGCATCGGTCTTATCGATATGGACGGTCAGGCAACGCTCTCTATGTATTATGCGCCGGAAGCCGAGCTGGAAGGCAATCTATCGGTTGGCGATCTCATGATGCGCAATTTTGAGTTGGATGAAGGTGAAACGTTCGATCAAGCAGTGTCTGACGCATTCCTTACGACCACTATTCCAAACCTGCGTATTTTACCCGCATCACAAACTGACCGAGCGATCGAAGGTTGGTTTCACGAGCAGGTGTTCGGCCACAAGTTGGCTTCACCTTACTCTATTTTGAGCGATATCATTGATGCGGTTCGCGATGAGTTTGACATCATCATTATCGATACGCCACCGTCGCTTGGCTATGCCACTTACAATGCTTACTTTGCAGCAACCAGTGTGGTGTTCCCATTATCCATTACAGAAAATGATATCGATGCGACGTGTTCCTACTTTAGTTACATCCCTCAAGTATGGGCGCTATTGGCCAATGCCAACCACGAAGGTTATGACTTTATGAAAATCATGCTGACGAACCATCGTGATAGCTCAACCACAACCGAGTTGATGAACAGCTTGTATGACAACTTTGCACCGTACATTTATTCAAAAGAATTTAAGCACAGTGAAGCGGTTCGTCAGGCTTCTTCACTACTCTCTACCGTTTTTGACATGTCAAAAAGTGAATACCCAAAAAGCAAGGCGACTTTCCAATCAGCGCAGCAAAATAGTTACGAGGTAACAAGCCAAATCTTGCGTGATATTGTGAATGTATGGCGTGAACAGGAGCAAGCGTAATGGCGAAAAAACGTGGCGGTAGCCCTCTTGGTAATGCAGTTGGCGCAGCTCAAGCGCAACAAGCAGCAGCGGAATCAAACCTAACCTCTTTGACTCATCAACTGACTAATGAGTTGGAAAAAAGTGGACGCTCTGCAGCTGAGTACTTACAAAAACAATTTGGCATTGAGTCAGTTGGTCAAAGCATGCAGTGGCAACTGGCTTCTGGTCAGTCAGCGCACTTCAACGAAGTGATCTTCTCGTATGAGCAGGTTCGCGACGATACTTACGTTACTTTTGATGTCAATGGCCGAGATCAGTCGTTATTAACTGAAGAATCACTACAAGACCTTAACTCGCTCGAGTTTCAGCAATTTTACCCAGCAGTGGGTCGTGAGATTGATGGCAAGCTTGACATTTTAGATGGTTCCCGTCGCCGAGCGTGGTTTTTGCTCCAAGAGGGTCGCGTAAAAGAGTTTCGCATTCTGGTTACTCAGGACGACATTTCGATTGCGGATGCTAAAGCGTTAGCAAAGCAACTACAAACCGCGAAAGAACACAACCTACGAGAGATTGGTAAGCAGTGTGTCGCCATTCAACAAGCCAATGAGGGCATAACCCAAGCAGAAATTGCTGCGCAGGTTGGGCTCAGTCAAGCTGGTGTGAGCAAAGCCATCAAAGCAGCGAGTGTTGATGACAACCTAGTCAAACTGTTCCCTGTGGTAAATGCCCTCTCCCACCCAGATTACACCTTACTTGATAAGGTGATGAAAGCGTGTGGTGATGATGTAAACTTAACGGAATTTGTCCGCCGTATTGGCAAAAAAATTGTCAATATTCAGGCTGAATATTCCACTCAAGATCAGAAAGACGTGATCATTTCCGCTATCAAAGCTGAGCTTAAAATCACAGAAGCAAAACAAGAAAAAGACAAGGCAGAAGTGATGACACTGGCACAGTTCAGTAACAAAAGTATGTTTGCTCGCAAGCGAGTCAAAGGGCGTAATTTCTCTTATGAGTTTTCACGTCTACCTAAGTCGCTGCAGGATGACCTTGATCATGCAATTGCCCAAGTTCTAGAAAAACATCAGGGATAAATAGCCTCCCCTCCCCCTACAGCACAGAGCCAGTCCCAAAAGACTGGCTTTTTGTTGGTGTGTATATCGCCAATCTTCTATGCCAGTTAATCTATATGGCTCACTTATTCGCGTTTAAGCCTGCAAAGAACGTCTCTCTAAATAGACACCGTCTCCACAACGTCACCGAACTGCATAATTTGCTACACATAAATTGAGTGAGTACAGCATCATGCGTAGTCTCATGGTCATCAGCCCTCCTTTGACAATGTATGAGTCAGCAGAAAGATACCCAAAGTAAGGAGTCACGATAAAAAACGTTTTAACTTGATTGATCATATCAACCATTATGGTCATGCCTTGGTTGGGTTATGCCAAAAAACAAGCAATATCGGCATCAATGGACGATGAAGACATCGAGTGGGGAAGCTGCCCGCCTTTCTTTCCTGATGAATGTCTAATAGCCGTTCTGCATGGTGAGCCGGGGAAAACAAATGCCGATATCTAGGTCAAAATTACTAGTGGCTAAAAAAACCTGCCTATTGGGATACATCAGCAGAGAGGATGGTTTTAATTTCAAGCGAACTTAACGTCACTTATCAGGGGCAAGCCCCTACCAGCCTAAAAATGGGAATGTACGCATACGGTCCAGCGAAAGCGGTCCATCAAGGAGAGTGTATCAGTCAGACTGCATGTATATTGGCCATTGTCTTTGAAGCGCCTGTTGGTGAACATGAGCATAAATCATCAGCTCTAGGAGTGAACAACGTCATAGATCTGTTATGAGTATGGTACTTGAGATTTTCTATTTTACTCGTTTGAACAAATAACAAGGCCGTCATTCATAGTATGAATGACGGCCTTGTTATTTGTGATAGCGTTAAGGCTCGCTTAAGTTAAAACTGTTTAGCTCGCATCATGGCATCCATACCGCCATCAACAAATAGCACGCTACCATTCACAAAACTCGCCTTTTCAGAAACCAAAAACGAAACAGCATTAGCAATTTCTTCCGGTTGACCATTGCGCCCCATCGGCGCGACGAAGTTTTTCACCGCTTCGCCAAATCGAGGATCATCTTTTGATGCTTGATGCAGTGGCGTTTCAACCGCACCTGGCGCAACAATGTTGACGCGGATACCTTTGTTCGCAACAGAAACCGACCATTTACGAGCCCAGGCAGTCACTGCATATTTTGATGCAGCGTAAGCTAAATGGGTTGAGCCCATCATTTCAGCAATGTGGTTCGCTTTCTCTTCATCAGAATCAAACATCGCTTGTGCAAGCTCTGCCGTTTCTTGTTGCTGATGTGTCGACGCGACTGACCCGATCACAACCACAGATGCTTTTCCGACTTTTGTCAAAGATTCCGTTAGTCCTTCAATCAACTCAGTAACACCAAAATAGTTAACGCCAACAATTAAAGACGTCGACGGTGCAGTAACACCAACACCGGCACAGCAAATGATGCCATCAAGCTTACCGTCACATAGACGTGTGATTTCATTAACCGCTGATCGACGACCCGATATTGTCGCTAAATCTGCTGCGATTTTTGTAAAGTTGTCGTCCGTATTTCTATCGATACCGATAATAGAATACCCTTCAGACGCCAACATTTTGCAAACCTCAGCACCAATACCTGATGCTGAACCTGTAACTGCAATTGAGGCCATAACTGCTCCCTAGTTAATCGTTATTTTTCCAACCCAAATAAACTATTGCTTGAGTGTGACTACGCAGATTGTTTTGCCATTGTCATAGCGGTGTCGTCAATCATATCTTCTTGACCCCCTACTGTACCCTGACGCCCAAGTTCCATCAAAATATCACGGGCAGGCACTCCGAATTTTGCTTCAGCACGCTTAGCAAACAGTAGGAATGACGAGTATACGCCCGCATAGCCAAGCGTCAGCGCATCACGGTCAATTCGGATCGGCTGCTCCATCATTGGCGTAATAATATCTTCTGCCACATCCATTACTTTATACAGGTCAACACCATGACGAATGTTCATGCGGTTCAAGACAGCAACCATCACTTCTAGTGGCGTGTTACCTGCGCCAGCACCGAGGCCCGCAGCAGAGGCATCAATACGCTTCGCACCGGCTTCGATTGCCGCAAGAGAGTTTGGAATGCTCATCCCCAGGTTGTGGTGGCCATGGAAACCAATTTGCGTTTCAGGGTTGAGTGAATCTCTTAGCAACGCAATGCGTGAAGTGACATCCTCTGGCAACATGTAGCCTGCTGAGTCCGTACAATAGATGCAGTTTGCACCGTACGACTCCATTAATTTTGCCTGCTCTAACAGCTTTTCCGGTGACGCCATGTGAGCCATCATCAAGAAACCGACAGTGTCCATGCCCAGTTCGCGCGCTAAACCAATGTGCTGCTGAGATACGTCCGCTTCGGTGCAGTGGGTCGCAACACGGATTGTGCTCACTCCAAGGTCATGCGCCATACGCAAGTGATCAACAGTACCAATACCCGGCAATAGCAATGCGGATACTTTGGCCTGCTTCATTTTTGGAATAACCGCCGTCAGGTACTCTTCATCTGTGTGCGCAGGAAAACCATAGTTCAAAGACGCACCACCCAGTCCATCGCCGTGCGTCACTTCAATCAGAGGTACGCCCGCTTCATCTAAATTAGTCGCCACTGCAACCATTTCATCAACTGTGATCTGATGACGTTTTGCATGCATGCCATCACGAAGTGACATTTCGTGTAGAATGACATCTCTATTTTCAAAATTCATGGTTCACTCCTTATACGACAGCCGATGATTCAATGTTCGCTAACAGTTCAACAGCGAGCATTTCTGCCGTTCTCGCTGCAGATGCGGTCATAATGTCAAGGTTGCCGGCATATTTCGGCAAGTAGTCCCCTAACCCTTCCACTTCCAAGAAGATCGACACTTTGTTGCCATCAAAGATTGGACCGTTCTTCAGTGTGTACCCTGGTACGTAGCGCTGAACTTCTGTAATCATCGCATGGACAGACTCAGTGATCGCCGCTTGGTCGGGCGCTTCCTTAGTCAAGCAGTGGATCGTATCGCGCATAATGAGCGGAGGCTCGGCCGGGTTAATAACGATGATCGCCTTACCGGTGTTTGCCCCACCGACTTCTTCAACGGCACGCGCCGTGGTACGAGTAAACTCATCAACGTTCTGACGTGTACCTGGACCAACTGAGCGGGAAGAAACCGTTGCAACAATTTCACCGTATTCCACTTCCTGTACTCGCGATACCGCTGCAACCATTGGAATGGTCGCTTGGCCCCCACACGTCACCATATTGACATTCATGATCGAGCTGGCCATTTTCTTTAAATTCACTGACGGGACACAATAAGGACCAATCGCCGCTGGCGTGAGATCCACCATCACAACACCCAGTTCATTTAGTTTGCGAGAGTTTTCTGCGTGCACATAAGCTGACGTGGCATCAAAAGCAATTTTGATCTCGTCCTCTTTAACATAAGGAAGCAAACCATCGACACCTTGAGCCGTAGTTTTTAGCCCGGCATCACGAGCGCGAGCTAGGCCCTCTGACTCAGGATCAATACCAACCATCCAAACTGGTTCTAGCACGCCACTGCGTTGCAATTTATACAGTAAATCTGTGCCAATATTCCCTGAACCGATCAGAGCACATTTGATTTTACTCATTTACTAATCCTTCATTTTTATCTAATTCGAAATTTCCTTTGCAATGACTTACTCGGCAAAGCTGATGCTCGCTTTTCCTAACCCTTCGATTTCCATATCAAAACGATCACCAACTTTCGCATCAATTAATGGTGCCAATGCACCCGAAAGAATAATTTCGCCCTTTTTGAATGGAATGCCGTATTCACCTAAAGTATTTGCCAACCAAGCGACGGCCTCCGCTGGATGACCTTGAACCGCACTGCCTAAACCGAGAACCGCAAGCTCACCATTGTGGTATACCTTCATTTGGGCCAACGCTAAGTCGACCGTACGTGGATCAACGCGTGACTCGCCAATGACAAACACACCACAAGATGCGTTATCAGCCACTGTATCAATGATGCTGATCTGCCAATTTTCAATTCGAGAATCAACAATCTCAAAGCAAGGTGCAACCCATTCGGTCGCCTCGATAACTTGCTCTGCCGTCACACCTGGGCCGATCAGATCCTGCTTGAGACAAAAAGCAATTTCTCCTTCAGCGCGCGGTTGAATCAACTTAGCCTGCGCTAAACTGATTTCACTGCCATCTGGATAGTGCATGCTATCAGTAAGAAACCCAAAATCTGGCTGATGAACATTAAGCATCTCTTGCACCGCTTTACTGGTAACGCCGATTTTTTTCCCGATCACGACTTCACCATCCTGGGCTCTCTTCTCTAACGCATGCAGCGAGATTTGGTACGCATCATCTATCGTGAGTAAGTGACTCTCCTCACCAGATACCAAAGGGGCGATGGTCTTACGTTGGCGTAAAGCTTGATATAATTGCTCGCCATATTTTTCTATTGCAATATTGCTCATAAACCATTCCTTAAGATGCGTTCGCCCATAAATCTGGTAGGCCGGGGTCGGTTTGCTGGATCAGGCGTTTTAAAATGACTTTCAACGCCATCACATCGCCTTCGCCTAGTTGTGAGACCATTTCCTGTTCAATCACTTTGGCTTCGGAAATGTGCAGCAATGCGGCTTGGTGACCGTTTTCCGTCAGTACGTATCGGCCGTCAATCTCTCGAACCGCGCCCTGCTTGACCAGCTCATCCATATGCTGAGTTTCAATTTTTTGGCCGGTATAATCGACATGTGCATTAATTTCGTTCAGTCCAATATCGTCCTGAATCGCCAACACCGATAAGGCAAAGAAGTGCATCGCCGTGATGCTTTGCTCTTTAAGGGTTTTTTGCATTCTACCTAACATTTGAAAATGAGCTCGCCCCAAAAGGTAACCCAGTAAATCTTCACTGTAGCTGCATTCTAATGCCTCACTCGCCGATGAAAGTTTTAGCTCCTGCCACGGTTTTTTCGCAGTAACCGCATATTGGCCTGACTGGAATGCCAGAGGAGGCAGGTCTTGTTGGTCAAAAGCGATCACTTCGCCGATAAAAATGATGTGGTCCCCGCCGTCATGCGTAAACGCCGTACGACACTGAAAACGCGCCGTACACTGCTGAAGCAACGGTGCGTCCGAGACACCTTTATCCAGTTCTAGCCCTGAAAACTTATCCTCACCTTTCGAAGCAAATCGGTTCGATAGTTCTTGCTGAGCTGACGACAACACGTGAACGTTCCAATGTGTTGCTGACGTAAATGCCGGTACACTCAGCGCAGTTTTAGCCAGACTCCAAAGTACCAACGGTGGATCAAGCGAAACCGAATTGAAGCTGTTTGCGGTTAGGCCAACCGCTTGTCCTTCACCATCTCGAGTCGTAATGATGGTCACGCCCGTGGTGAATGTACCTAAGGCGTTACGGAGCGCCTTAGGATCGATATTCGATTGCTGCATCAGCTCTTCCTCTCTACAAAAATGAGTTGTCTTTGACCCTGTCATTATTGAAAGGAACGTGGCGACCTCCATCGTCAATACGGACTACAGTTTATGACGCATAGATTTAGCTCCTAGTCCCAATAGACGATTCCGTTCCGTAGTGCTTCGAAAATAATCATTCTGTGATACTCAAACAAAAACACTTCGATGTACTGATTAACGGTGATAAAGCACGGATAACAGGTGAAGGAACAAAGGAGAGAAGCATGAAATACCAGAAAGGATTCCCCGCTCTACTAGCCAGTATACTACTGGTACCATCGACCTCAGTATTGGCTAAGGTGTCGCAAGAAGAAGCGAGCCAATTGGGCAACGCATTAACTTGTACCGGCGCAATTGCAGCTGGCAATGAAGCAGGGACTATCCCAGCGTATTCAGGCAAATGGCTAGGAAAGCCAGAGCATGTCGATTATGAGTTAAACGTGGGTCAACCACTCGTCGACCCATACAAAGATGATAAACCGCTCTATGTGATTGATGGCCAGAACTTCAATGACTACGCGGACAAATTGTCTCAGGGACAAATTGCGATGTTCAAGCAGTACCCAGATACGTTTAAAATGCCCATCTACCCAGGTCGTCGCGATTTCCGTTATCCAGATGACGTTTGTGTGGCGATTAAGAAAAACGCCGTTGACGCTGAGCTGATCGACGATGGTTTTGGTTTTTCCGGCTACAAAGGTGGCGCACCATTCCCTATCCCTGATCTTAGCCAACCAATGCAAATCTATGCGAATCAGACTTTTCCACACCGTCCTTACACTTACAACACCACTCGCGATGTCGCTGACGTCAGTTCTACTGGATCAATTGCCTGGGCGCGTACCATCAATAAGGGCCTCGACATGACGAACCACCCGGATGAGGTAGGTAAGCCGATGGAAGGTGTAATGGCTTACAGCTTTGTGTCCTCAATTTTGCCAACACGCCAAAAAGGTAATGCAACAGTGACTTCTGAGCCAGTTAACTTTGCCCGTGGTAAACGTCTAGCGTGGACTTACAACCCAGGTACTCGTCGTGTTCGTCAGCTGCCTGAGTATGGTTTCGATACCCCATTAACAGGCACATCCGGCAAGCTAACGCTTGACTCGGATCGCCTAATGAACGGCTCGCCTGAGCGCTATGAGTGGAAAGCATTTGAGCGCCGTGAAATGTACATCCCGGCCAACGCCTACCGAGTACACCAAGATGATGTCACCTATGATGCGCTTTTAACGAAAAATCATGCAAACCCTGATTTTATGCGCTACGAGCTCCGTCGTGTTTGGGTGTTAGAAGGCAACCTTAAAGACGAGTACCGTCATAAATATGGAAAACGTGTGATGTACATTGACGAAGATACTTGGCATGCCATTGCCAGTGATTTTTATGACACCCGTGGCGAACTAGTTCAATACGCTTACATCAACTACTACTACGCGTTTGATGCCAAAGCTTATGAGGCAGGTTCAAGCTTCTATCACGATCTGAAAAGCGGAGGTTATGTAGGTTACAACCTGTTCCAAGAACGTGGTATTGCACCAATTCTAAACAAAGGTAACTTCACGGCTAACAACTTTACGCCAGCCGCACTGCGCCGTCTGAGCCATTAATAGGAGAGCAGAAACGTGAAACTGACAACCAATTATAAAAAATCTGCTCTCTGGTTAGCACTATTTGCTTCTAGTTCGCAAGCTGGAGAAACCATCAATCTAGGCAATGATGCCACGTTGAATTGGAAAGGAACCATCACTTATTCCGCTGGTATGCGCTTAGAAGAGCCCGATCCAGTATTGGCATATAACCCAAAAACAGGGAAAGGGTCAGTCGGCGACAGTAATTTTGACCAGTACGACATGATCGGTAATGGTCTTTACCTGTTACTCGAAGGGCATTTGAGATGGGATAACTTTGGTTTTGTTGCCTCTGCAAGTACTTTTTACGATCATGTTTATCAAAATGATAAATTTTCTCACGATGCACAGAAATACAGCGGTGGTTACACCCGCCTACTCGATTTTTATGGGTACACTTCTTTTCCATATGGTGAATACGGCTATGCGGATATTCGCGTAGGTCGCCATGTAGTTGCATGGGGTGAGGGATTATTTTTTCCTAGCATCTCGCTAGCGCAAGGACCGACCGATGCGATTAAAGCCTCCGTTCCGGGTACAGAAGTAAAGGAAATACTTCTACCTGAAGACCAGGTTTCGATGCAGCTAGAAGTCACCCCAGAATTGTCTCTACTTGCACAATGGCAGTTTAATTGGCAAGAAACATTGGTTCCTGAGCCAGGTACCTTTTTCAGTACCTCTCAAGCGGTTGGTGAGGGGGCAACATGTTTAACCCAACCTCCGGGCGAACCTTGTGTTGTCGCCTCTCGCGGGGCTAATATCGAGCCAGGTAAAACCGACCAGTGGGGCATTGGTACTCGTTATCGCGTGACCGATGTATCAGAAGTGGGCTTGTACTACCTCAACTATTCCGACCGTATCCCGCTCGTTGAAACTCAGTATAGCCTTGTTCCTGGTACTCCAGGGAAATACAATATCATTTATTTTGATGATATTAAACTATACGGTTTAACCTATTCAACCAATGTGGGCATTGCCTCTATTGCGGCGGAAGTTTCATACAAAGACGGCGCACCTGTGTTCGTTGAAGGTGCTCTGTTTGGGAACGCCGTACCCCTTGCGTCTCGAGGCGAAGTGTTGCAAACCAATTTAAACACCATTGTTAACTTTGGTCGCAACGCCATTGCGGAATCAGTCAACCTTACGGCAGAAATCGCCTACGTTGATATTCTTGATGCAGATAAGCGCAACATCGCCGGAATTCCGCCTAGCCTACCAAACCCTGAAAGTGATAAAGTATATTATGATGATCATAGCCTAGCAGTTGCGGCAACACTGATCCTATCTTACCCTAGTTTCTCTGAAGGGTGGGGGCTATCCATCCCTATCGGTTATACCGGCCAGATTTCAGGGCGCACGCTTACCGGTGGTGTGGGCGGTGAAGGCGACCATCGTGCACGAGTCGGTGCTGAGTTGACTCACAACGAATCCAATATTCTATTAACTCTTCAATATGCTGGATACTTTGGTAATCCAGATGTTGGTGACCCAATTAAAGAACGTCCTTTAAGTGATAGAGACAACATCTCTTTTACCGCTAAATACGCATTTTAATGAGCATAAAATGGAGGCGATAACGCCTCCATTTTTTTATTCAACGTCACGTCAATGTCTGTCCTTAATTCCGTCAACCACATTGCATTTCCCACTAATTAATCGGCGACCACCGACGCATTTAAACTGAAAAATATCCACCTAGCCCGTTTGGACGATGCCAGTGATCCGTATGTGCAACTATAACTAGGGTCTACTGTTATGCACGACAAAAATGCGCATTAAGGAACGATGCCAAATAACATTGAAACGAGGTGGTATATGAAAAAAATGGCAACTACGCCAATTGCAATCGCTTTGTCACTTATCATGGCCACAGCTGGCACCATAGCTTTTGCACCAAGGATAACTGAACCTCTCGCGGCAACCGAAATCCCTGTCAAGAATATGATCATTACTAGCGTCGCTCAGTCAAAGCTCGGACTTATCGCCGCTGGAGAGCTAGGTCATATTCTCCTCTCTCAAGATAATGGTCAAACGTGGAACAAAGCCAATATCAACACACAGCGACATGCGCTGATTACCGATCTCACGTTTCAAACTGAATCATATGGGCTAGCCATTGGGCACGAAGGTTGGATATTACAAACCCAAGATGGCGGTGCGAACTGGAATGAAGTAAGTTTCGGCAGTGAGCACAGCGTACCACTGCTAAACATCAGCCAGGTCACCAAGAATCAATGGGCCACCATTGGTGCTTATGGCCTGACCAGAATATCGAATGATAACGGAAACACTTGGCAGGATGTGCCACCTCCGGCACAAACGGATTGGCATCTCAATGCCATGATAGTGCCAAAGGAAGGCAAGACTCGATTGATTGCCGGCGAAGCGGGCACAGTACTGAGATCAGAAGACAACGGTCAATCCTGGCAAAGCATCACGCCATTCTACGACGGTTCTTTTTATGGCGGCATCCATCTTGGTAACCAGTCTTGGCTAATTTACGGCATGCGCGGCAACATATTCCGTTCCTTTGATGACGGCATCAGCTGGCAAAAAGCCGATTTCAACCTGCCTATTTCTCTTTTTGCACACCTTCAATTGCCCGACGGCCAAATCATGCTGGGCGGGCAGGGTGGGTTATTACTGTCCTCAACCGATAACGGTGAGAGTTTCAACCTGCTTAGACGCGGTGGGCGCGAAACCATCACCGATATCCATCTACTTGACAGCGGTGACCTTCTACTGGGTTCAGACGCAGGTGTGATTCATTTCCCTGTGTCTGATGCTAAAGAAATCGCTTATAAGTCAACCATTATCAACAAGTGATTGAATTCGGAGTAACCATGTCAACACAAGCCCTTACACGTAGTCATTTATTTGTGGATAAGTTAGGTCGATTGATCATTCATTGGCGCTTTCCGCTAGCACTGTTTTTCTTAGTTTTAACCGTTCTATTGAGTTACACCGCGACTAAAACACGATTTGATCCAGGTTTTACCAAACTAATCCCAATCAAACACCAGTATATGGAAGCCTTTCTAGAGCATGCCGATAAGTTTACTGGTACCAACCGTGTCATGGTCAGCTTAACTTGGAAGGGGGAGGGGGATATTTACAACCCAGAGCTTCTCGCTCGTTTAAGAAAAGCGACCGATGGTGTTTTTTTCACTCCGGGCGTAAACCGAGCCACGGTACGATCTCTTTTTACTCCCGAAGTTCGCTACCTTGAGGTCACCGAGTTTGGCTTTATGGGAGATGTCGTTATCCCATCTCGCTTCACTGCAGACAAAGCAAGCCTCGCGCAAGTCAGAAGTAATGTGGCCAAATCAGGTCAGATCGGTAACTTGGTATCTAACGACCATAAATCGGCGATGGTGCAAGCTGAACTGCTCGATATCGATCCAGAAACCGGACTTAAAACCGACTATGCCGCCGTAGCTAAGCACCTAGAAAATATCCGCCAAGCGCTTTCCGGTGCAGGTGTTGAAATCCAAATCATCGGCTTTGCAAAAGTCATGGGCGATGTCATGGATGGCTTATCCAATGTTTTGATGTTTTTCTCTATTGCGTTTGTCGTTACTGTGCTTTTACTGTGGCACTACACCATGTCAATTAAACTGACTGGCTTGATTGTTGCGGTTGCACTACTGCCGGTGATCTGGCTATTAGGGACATTGCCCATCATTGGCTACGGTATTGATCCAATGTCCTTATTAGTCCCTTTCCTTATTTTTTCGATTGGTGTCTCCCACGCGGTCCAAATGACCAACGCATGGAAACTTGATGTTTTGGCGGGGGTTGATAGTAAAGAAGCAGCCGTGAATGCATTTCGTCGCTTGGCAATTCCGGGCACCGTCGCGCTACTCGCAAACGCGCTTGGATTTATGGTTATCATGGTTATCGATATCCCAATCGTCCACGAGCTCGGTGTGACCGCTTGCCTTGGCGTTGCGATGATGATCATGACCAATAAAATGTTTATGCCGATCATACTTTCGCATTTAAGCCTTGAAAGTATGGCGCTTCGTCACACTCCCGAGCAGAACAAACACAGTCCATTATGGTGGGCAGTCTCCTCGCTAGCAACAGAAAAACCAGCAAAAATCTCCGTTGCCGTAATGCTTATTTTGCTCGCGGGTGCGACATGGCAATCGCGTAGCTTATTGACTGGCGACATTGGTAATGGAGTTCCGGAGTTACATGCTGACTCACGTTACAATTTGGACAACGATAAAATCGTCAGTGATTATTCCATTGGGATGGATGTGTTATCGGTCTACCTTGAGAGCAAGAACCAAGAAGAAGCTTGCCTGAACTGGGAAATCATGAATGCAGTTTCGCGTTTTGATTTTCATATGCGAGGCGTCGATGGTGTTCAGTCAGTCGCCACGACGGCGGGCAACGCTAAGCGATATGTCTCCGGTAATAACGAAGGCAGCCCATTATGGCGTACTCTGCAGCGTGATCCTGTCGCATTACGTGCAGGTGCTCAAGCCGCACATCCACAACTTGGTCTGAATGACAATGGTTGTCAAACCATAAATATGATGGTGTACCTCGATGATCACCAAAGTACGACGCTGAATCATGTCATCTCTGAAATCCAGACATTCATCCAAAATGCAAACCTAACCGATGCAGAATTTCGACTACTCGGTGGTAACGCGGGTGTTGCTGTCGCGACCAATCAGGCGGTAGAAAAAGCGGAAGTTCAAATTCTGATCTCAATTTTCGTTGCGATTGGTTTTTTGTGTTGGCTCACTTTCCGTTCATTTATTGCCACACTGTGTGTCATTCTACCGCTAATGCTAGTTTGTATTATGTGTAATGCATTAATGGCCGTACTTGGCATTGGACTAAAAGTTGCTACCTTACCAGTGATTGCGCTTGGGGTTGGGGTTGGGGTCGATTACGGTATCTACATTTATGAACGAATGCAGCATGCTCTCAATCGTGACGTCCCACTACGAGAAGCGTTCTACCAATCCATTCAAACTCGTGGCATCCCAGCAATTTTCACTGCGGTGACGATGTCGGTAAGCGTGGCAACCTGGGCATTCTCTTCGTTGAAATTTCAGGCCGACATGGGATTACTTCTCGCCTTCATGTTCCTAGTAAATGTGCTAGGCGCGATACTGCTATTACCTGCTCTTGCCTATTTATTAGGAGCAAAAGCGGTCGTACTTAATCCTAAGCACACTCCAGAAAAAGAGCCTGAAGCCAGAGAGGCTCAGCAGTCTTAACACTGACCATAATCTCAACGAGTACAGACAGGAATAACGATGAAAAAACTAGAAGGAAAAGTCGCACTCATTACCGGATCAGGGCAGGGCGTTGGCCAAGGCATTGCTCTCGCTCTTGCCGAGCAAGGCGCGAAGATCGCGGTAGTGGGACGTACCGAAAGTAAACTTGAAAAAACGTGCCAATTAATCCAAGAGTTCGGAGGTGAATCTAAGCCATTTACGCTTGATGTTTCGGATAGCCACAGCACGAGCCAGTGCATCGATGCCGTGGTTCGCCATTTTGGAGGCATCAACATTCTGGTCAATAATGCACAGGACTCTCCTCTAGGACGTCTTCAAGATCTCTCCGAAGAACAGCTTGAGCGTGGTTGGCAATCTGGGCCCTTAGCGACCTTTCGCATGATGAAGCTGTGTTATCCATACCTCAAAGGAGATGGCTGTATTATCAATCTCGCTAGTAGCGCAAGCAAACGTTGGGATATGAGTGGTTATGGTGGCTACGCAGCAGTCAAAGAAGCGATACGTTCGTTGACGCGCGCTGCGGCGAATGAATGGGGACCAGACAATATTCGCACCAATGTCATTTTACCACATGCTAAATCACCCGGCCTTAATTGGTGGATGGGCGAAAATCCAGAAGAAGCTGCCGAGTTTATCAGACAAATACCACTACAACGTGTCGGTGATTGTGTCGATGATATTGGAAAATTTGTCGCGTTAATGTGCAGTGATGAAGCCAGCTACTTAAATGGCCAAAGCATTGCTTTAGATGGCGGACAAGCGTATTTAGGTTAACACGCTCACTGTCATTCAACGGTCATCCACGAAGTCTACCTACCTTTATAATTGTCAATATTCAGCCTGAATATTGACAATTATTCATTGAAAAGCAGCATCATTTTTTCATTCCCCCGAACCACACTCAACCCCAAACTCGCCGCTATACACGACAAGCGATGGGCATTGGGTTCATGATATCAATCTAATGAATATGCTTTACAGATCGTCAAATGTCCTGGACGAAAAACAATCTTATACGCAACACATGAGTTTAAGGCCGAAGAGAAATACAACATGGGCCAACGTCCACTCAACCGGAATGACAGAACAAGCCAAAAAGTACAAAATTCAGACAGCAAATACTAAGTCCATTTTCCGATGCAAATATCTAACCTTTTAAATATTTTTATTTAGGAAAGCTGCCCTTGACGAAATCGAGTAAAACACAATTCGAATCAAACTCAAAATACCGCTTTTTCGTATCCAGTTGTACACATTTATGCTCATCTATCATCCGCTTAAACCCCAAAAAACACATAATACGAATTTAGAATCATTGAAAGATCGTTTGCCCGTACTTTTTATCAACAACCATGTTGTCAATCTGCCAATTCAGCGAACAAGTACGGATTTAGCGTGATTTCATAAAGCAAAGGAGGTACAGGTTTTCCGTAATTTATCCAAGTTTTTTTCTCCTTAACGATAAAAAACGCCAGTCACCATCCCATCAAGTAAAGACTGCGCTCCCCCCCGTTCTTAACCGTGAGAAAAGTACGTTTGATTTTAAACCAAGATATAAACAAAAGGGGCAACTGGCAGGTTAAAGATCAAATAGCATCACCTTTCACTTTATAAAATACCTTTTCTAGGTAGGGAGGTTGAATACTGATAGCCAAATATTGTCAAGCCGACCAGTTAAGCGACGATAATGCGAAGACTCAAGCCACATGAAACGAGCAGCATTGCACACATCACAGAAAGCACATTTATAGCTAACATAATTTAGGTGTAATAATGATCCCACACCTAAAATATGTCAGAATACCTAAATTATGTTAGTTATGAAGTAAGAGACCATGAGCGAAGAGCCATATTACTACCCTGTTGTTAGTGATAACTTACCTAAACACATCAAAAAAGGGCACCAACTGGTATTCAGTCGCCAGGATTTGTCTGCACGTGAAGCAGACATGTTTGCGCTAATGATTGCGCATATGAGACCGAATGACTGGGAGACAAGTACACCTCATTACGAGTTTACTTCGCATCAACTTTCAGAATGGCTCAATGTTGAGTCAAAGCATATTGGTAGTAACTTAAGCCCTGTCGCCAATCGATTGGCCAGCCGAAAAGTCGGCATCAAAGTTGAAAATAAGAAGGGTGATACCGAATTTGATTATCGCCCCTTGTTTAAGCACATTGCCTACAAAAATAGTGTGCTGACCATGGTCCCGAACGACATGCTGAAGCCTGAATATATAGAATATAATCAGGGGTTTGCGCTCATCAATACGCGTAACTTTTTTAATGTAAAAAAAGAGTACTCAAAACGCCTTTACGAATTGTTAAGCCGCTTTAAAGATAAAGGCTTTGAGATGCACACCCAGAAATTAGACGAACTGAAAGGGGTGTTTGGGCTGCTAGATGAAGCTGGTAAACTAAAAAAAGACAAAAGCTCATTTAAAAATAACAGCGTATTTATGAAACGTTGTATCAGAGAAAGCATCAAAGAACTCTCAGAACACCCTCAAATCAGCAAAGAGCTCCTTTTTCTCGAAAGCGAAAAAGGAGATAAAGGCTTCGAATTGATCAAGAAGGGAAAAACCATCGTCGGCATCAAATTTCTTTTCCGCTGGCTGAAGCTATCAACCGTTGATGAATTTAACCAACACGATGCATTACTAAAAATCAAAGAGTTAGAGTTAAAACGTATCAATGGCAATGAACGTTTGACCGATGCAGAATTAGAAATCTTAGCGATGTCTTACCGAAATTTAGGCAAAGAGGAGCATGCGCTAAAGGTAGAGCAGAGTCTCGCGAGAAGACACCGAGAACAAAAAGAGCAACATGTTTCCAGTCAAACTCAAGAGATTGATGATTTACTTGATAAAATCGATACATTACTCGATATCAACGATAACCCAGACTATTGAACATGACAAATTTTAGGTGTTAAGAACTTTAGGAGACAGATTTTAGGTGTTTACCTGTGATAAAAGACACATTTTAGGTATTTGACCATCTCAACAATGAACTTACGAACAAAAAACAAGCGGTCGAAGAAATCTCAAGCAGATCGGTTCCATTTCTATTGTTAATGTACTCCAAATGGCAAAGCGAGCGATGCAGATACCTAGATCTTGTTACCTAAAAACCTGATAAATGATCATAAACACCTAGAAGCTGTCTGCTAAACACCTGAAAAAGGATCATAAACACCTAGCAAGTGATCATAAACACCTAGATAATGTCACTTAAGCACCTAAAAAAGGATCATATTGCGGGATTAAATCATTTAAAATCAATAACTTGCAAAGCCTATAGATCTTATATTTTTCATAGTAATAATAGTGTTCATAGGTAAAATAGATCTTTATAGTGTCTGTGGATAAGTGGAAAATCAAAGATTTACACACTAATCCACAGAACCAACCAATTTATATTTTTTATTAGATTCCTACAGACCTCCCTCTGATCATCGATAAGACTGTTGATCACAAGAAAAGTCCGAATAAATGACGTTCATGTTGAAGCATTGTTCCGCTTCTCTCTAGATTACATGTCGGTGTTAAAGAAAAGGATCGTACTAAAAAGGCTTCACAAGCACGCTAATTGGATTTAGAAATCTAACCTAAGCCTATGTACTAATTGATTTGTTAAAGTCTATTATGGTGGGATACAGGATGATTTGAATGGGATAAAATCCCCGTTAATAGTAACAATAGATAATTGCTACCATTAACAGGTAGTTTAATTATTCTGAGGTGATCTGAGATTTGATCAATGTATGAAAGTCAGTGGAATAAGGAGGTAACATTCCCCACTCTCTACGAATATCATTATTCGGTGCATAGAAAACAGTTTTTAGGTGACTAAATGCCAAAAACCCTTCTTTACCGTGATAGTGACCCATACCTGATTTACCAGTACCACCAAACGGCGCATCATGCAATGCAGCATGCATTAAGGCATCATTGATGGTTACACCACCTGCGCGAACATCTTCCAGAACTTGCTTCTGCTCTTGTTGATCCTCACCAAAGTAATATAGAGCAAGTGGATTTGGGCGTGAATTGATATCCGTGAGAACATCATTAAAGTTTTCATAAGTTTTGATAACTAATGCTAAACCAAAAATCTCTTCATTCATGATCAAAATGTCAGACGGTGGGTTGATCACTAACGTTAATGGCATTCTTCGGCCAGTAGCATCACGTTCATCATGGCTCAGCTCAATCTGAACCCCTTGGCTTAACGCTTGCTCAATATAGTGGTGAATGCGTTCATAATGAGAGGCATTAATAATCGGTACCAAATCCGGGTTGTTAATCACCGTCGGATAGCAACGTTTGAACTCGGCTTTAATTTCTGCAACAACCGTATCTAAAGCATCAGATGGCACATAAACAATATCAGGACTGATACATATTTGCCCCCCATTAGTACCTTTGGCGATGGCAAGTTTCTGGCTAGCCTCTTTCAAGTTCGCTGATGAGCTGATGATAGCTGGGGATTTACCACCCAACTCGAGTGTCACTGGTGTTAAGTTTTCCGCTGCCGCAGCCATGACTTTTTTACCTACGCTAGGAGAGCCTGTGAAAACTATGTGATCAAATGGCGTGGCACAAAACGCTTTACTGACTTCGCTGTCGCCGGTGATCACACTAACCCAATTCGGATCAATATTGGTTTGGAGCAGTTCTGCAAGCACCTCAGCAGTACGTGGTGTCAATTCTGATGGCTTAAGAATGACACGATTTCCCGCTCCAACGGCACACGCTAATGGACTAAGAAGGGTATAAAGTGGGGCATTCCAAGTACCCATAATACCAATTACACCTTTGGGTTGATAGAGCACTTCAGCCTGAGCGCCAAGCTGTTCATATGGCGCAATCATGGATCTTTGTTCTGGCTTAAGCCATTGCTCTAGGTTATCTCTTGTATGCTTGAGAGAGCCAAGCGAACCTAGAATATCATTCATCATAGAAAAGGTTTGACTGCGGCCACCAAAATCAGCCTCCATCGCTTCTATGAGTGGTTGGTAATGATCGACGAGCAGTTGAATGACTTGCTGGATAATATCACGTCGCTCTTGAGCTGAACTGGTCTTGAACGCTTTATAAGCCGATACCTGTTGTTCGAAAGTACGGCTAAGGTGAGCAAAATTGTCTGACATCCATTTCTTCCTTATGTTTTGCTTAAGCACATCGATAAATCGTTAGACTGGATACGACGATGTTATCGATGTGCCCTTTATATTTATGAGTTAGCGCTATATTTTTGCTGCCACTTTCCATGCCGTGGAGAGCGCGCCTTCGATGTAGTCAAGAGATCCACAGTCACCAATTTGATGGACGGTATAGGTATCCGAAATATGGTTTGCTAATGTACTGTCAGTTTCTGCGCCTGAAGCGAGGATGACAGAGCCTGCGGGCAACGTTTGGATTTCCTCATTGCCTGCAAATGAAAAGTGGACTTGATTGGACGTGATCTCTTGAATAGAAACTTGGTTGTGCATTGTCACACCAAGCTTCTCGACTTCGTGCAACACTCGCCAGCGGCGAACAATTGACAGCTCTCTGCCTAATGTTTCACCTGGCTCTAATACCGTTACTTTTCGACCTCTCTGAGCAAGAAACTCCGCCAGTTCCAGACCAACCAGACCGCCACCGATAATACAAACGTTATCTGCTAGGGGCATCCAAAGATGGGAGAGCTTTCTTGTGGCTTCAACTGAGCCCGTAATACCACTCAATTGACCACTTTTGAGCAGGGTTCTTTGGAATAGATTGAACTTCTCTTTTCCAACATTACTGCCACCACTGGTCATCACTTTACGCAGCTCATCACCACTCCAGACATGCTTTTGTTCTACGCCTTTTATCTCAGGTTTACCTCTCAATGCTCCGGTCGCGACCACGACTTCGTCGGGCATTAGATCGGCTAATACAGATGGCGTCGCTTTGGTATTGAGCTTAACCGTGATCATTGGGTGGTCGATTTGCTGGTACAGGTAATCAAGCAGTTTGTTGTTCTCTGGGTACACCATTGAGGCGAAAAATAGCGTGCCGCCTAGACGTTTTTCTTGCTCAAGCAAGGTGACTTTGTGGCCACGTCTGGCGATTTGGCTCGCCGCCTCCATTCCGCCCGGACCACCGCCAATAATAACAACGTGTTTCTGACGTTCAGGGATGGAAAGAGGGTAGTGTTCTTCTTGCCCCATGGCTGGATTGACAGCACATTTAACACGTTGATTAATAAAAATTTGGCTTACACAAGTATAGCAGTAGATACAAGGACGAATGCTCTGAGGATTATTCGCCATTAGCTTGTTTGGCAGCTCTGGATCGGCGAGCAGTTTTCTTCCCATTGCGACAAAATCGCACTGACCCTTTTCAATCGCTCGGTTGGCGACTTCAGGCTCCAAACGGCCGACGGCGATGACTGGAATCACTAGTTGTTTCGCAACCTCTGTCGCCCAATCTAAAAATCCAGCAGGCTTATGGACCAATGGTGCTTCAGTAAAGGCATCACCACTGGTTGTCGTGGCATATGCAGAGATACTGACCGCGTCCACACCAAGTTTTTCTGACAGTTTGGCAACGCGTAGGCAATCATTGAGATCGATGCCATCAGGCGTTCGCATTTCGCATGCGTCAAGGCGTAACCAAACGGGGTAATCACTACCAACCCTTTGACGAACTGAGGCGATGATTTCGCGTAACAGGCGAGTTCGATTCTCGAAACTGCCGCCGTATTCATCGGTTCGTTTATTGTAATATCTAGATAAGAAGCCGGCGATGATATAGCTGTGTGCGGCGTGTATTTCTACACCGTCAAATCCCGCTCTTTTCGCACGATCCGCCGCGTCAGCAAACCAGGTGATCATCTGTTCAATATCTTTATGATCCATGACGCGAATTTTGACATTGCCCCCTTTAGGGCGGACAAACGATGCCAGTTCTTCTTTTGATAGCGCGGCCATCATGGCCATAGATGCTTTAGGTGGTATCGACGGCACCCAAAGTTCTCGCCCTTCGGCGATGTCTCGAACGGCGGTTTTACCAGCATGCTGTAGCTGAATGGCGACTTTTGCACCGTGCTTGTGCACGCGTTCAGTTAGCTGCTTTAGGCCGGGAAGAAATTCGTCGGATGAAAGCCCGACTTGATAAGGTTCTGCAGTGCCTGCGGGGTAGGCTATTGCGCCCACACCCATGGTGATCAATCCCGCGCCACCTTTTGCTCGTGCTTCGTAATAAGCTTGAATACGCTCACCACAATGGCCATCTGATTCAGCAAGATTTGTTCCCATCGGTGCAGATACAATGCGATTGCGCACCGTCATTGAACCGATCTTTCCGGGTTTTAGAAGATGCTCATAGCTACTCATATTTTACTGTCCTTGTTCGATTAACAGCCGTGAAGAAAATCTAAACAGGTGCGGTTAAACAGAGCAGTGTGCTCGACTTGAACCCAATGGCCGCATTGGTTTAGTAAAATGAATTTTGCTTCAGGCACATTGTCGAGAAACTTAAATACACCGGATGGCGGATTAAAGAGGTCATTGCTACCCCAAAAGCCAAGTACGGGACACGCCAACTTGTGCAGATCTTTTGTCATGTTTGGCACCATCATGGTTGAAAACAGTTGACTTGGTTGGGTAACAGCGACAGCAACACGCTCGCGCAGAATGTCGTCTGTCAGTTGTGACGAGTCATGAAGTTGCAGGCTCATCACTTCTCGCATTTCGTGGATTCCCATTGGCCCTTGGTTGTATGTGGCCACCATTTTTTGGATGCCTTCCATCTCAAAATACGTTTCGCGCTCTTCCACCCCACCAGGCGCCATTAGGATCAGTTTATTGACCGTTGAAGGGTACTGTAACGCTTGGCCAAGCGCGATCGCGCCGCCTAAAGAATTCCCTAATAAGGTACATGGCGAGAGACGTAAGGTTTCGATGATTTCATTGAGTACGCTGACAAAGAAGTCGAGGTTATAGTGCACATCACTAGGCTTATCTGAGCGACCAAAACCGGGAAGGTCGAGGACAATATTACGAAAGCCCTGTTGGGTAAATTCAGGATAGTTGCCTTTAAAGTTACTGTATCCGGATGCGCCTGGTCCACTGCCATGTAGCCAAATCACCACGTCGCCTTCGCCTTCGTCTAGGTAGTGTACCGTGAGTCCATTTTGCAATGTTAGATAATGCTGCTCAGGCAAATTTAGCTCCAAATTAGACATTGCTTTCTCCTTGTTGTTGTTATGCCTTTCAGTCGCAATGACTGTCATCTTGCCATCGTCCTTTGTTTGGCCTGATTTTACATCGTCCGTTTAGACCAGATAGACTTTTGCGCTATAGACGCTGATTAGTCCCGTTGGACGATGTTGAGAGATAAGATATTTATCAACATAGGCTTGGTTCAATTTTTTATAAAAAATTGAGGGATATTGAATGGCAGGTCGGCGCTATTAATTAATAAGAATAAACACCGTCAGTTTTTGCTAGGGTTGATGATTCAACTGCTCCGACTCGTCACTCAATTTCACGGAATGAATCCTTTGAATACAACAGGAAGTAATATGACAGACACAATGAGTCCGAAGGTGAGTGGCACCTATGACCAAGTAGCAGACGTCATTTTACCTGTTCCTCGCAGTGAGACACAGGCAAAAATGGATCGTCGAGCGAAAGCGGCGATGTTAATAAAACCGTCTGATCATTACACGTTGGCCGATCGGTTTGAACAACAAGTAAGCCAAATCGCTGAGCGTCCATTCTTGATTTATGACCATAACTCATGGAGCTACCGCGAGGTTGATCGTCAGGCAAACAAAATCGCACATGTTGCACATGAAAAAGGGTTAAAAGCTGGCGATGTATGTGCCATGGCCATTGAGAACCGTCCCGAATTCTTTTTTGTTTGGCTTGGTCTCGCCAAAATCGGTGTGACCGTTGCTTTCATTAATACCCAAATTCATGGCATGCCATTGGTGCATGCCATTGATGCGTGTCAACCAAGTATGGTGATTGTTGGAGAAGAGTGCGCGCCACTGTTTGCCCAAACCATGGATGAATTTGCTGATTTTGCCCAGCTACCGCTTTATTTATTACCGGACCAAGAAAAACCCGCTGATGAGCGCATTCATGCTCGATTTGATTTAGGTTTTGTCCATGCGTTGCAGGCCGCTAGCGCAGAACCGTTTGATAAGGCAGTTCGTTCATCGGTAACGGCGGAAACGCCATCACTACTGATTTTTACCTCAGGAACGACGGGATTACCTAAAGCGGCGATCTACAGCCACATGCGTTGGATGACCTCTGGTGATGTGATGCAAGTGACGTTAGATGCCAAAGAAGATGACACTTTTTATTGTTTTCTTCCTCTTTATCACGGCGCTGCCGCTACATCAGTCACTTCTACCGCACTAGCTGCTGGGTCGGCGATTGTATTACGACGTAAATTCAGTTCGAGCTCGTTCTGGTGTGACATAAAACAACATCAGGTTACCGTTGTTCAATATATTGGCGAAATCTGTCGTTATTTGTTGAATTACGATGACAATAGCAATCAGGCTTTGGGCAATCGTGACCATAAAGTGCGCGCGATGTTAGGGGCTGGCTTGACGGCTGAATCATGGCAACGTTGGTTGGATAAATTTGGTGCAATGGACATTTATGAAGGTTGGGGTTCAACCGAAGCCAACACAAACTTGATCAACTTAGATAATTATATTGGCTCGTGTGGTCGGGTTCCGGATAAGACCAAAACCAACTTTTTGTTGGTGAAATACGATGTTGAAGCGGATCAATACGTTAAAGATAGCAACGGATTTTGCATCCCATGTGAGCCGGGAGAAGTTGGTGAAGCGCTCGGCATGATCATTAATCATCCAGAGATTGGTGCGGGGCGATTTGAAGGTTATGTGTCTGCAGAGGCTACGGAGCAAAAAATTGTCCGAAATGTGCTTGCAGATAATGATGCTTATTGGCGCTCGGGTGACTTACTTCGTTATGATGACGATGGCTACTACTATTTTGTCGACCGAATTGGCGATACGTTCCGCTGGAAAAGTGAAAATGTGTCGACCCAAGAAGTTGCCACTGAACTGGCGGATTTTAAAGGTGCTGAAACGATCAATATCTATGGTGTACAAGTGCCAAATCATGAAGGTCGTGCAGGTATGGCCGCGGTAGTAATGCAAGAGGGGGCGATTTTTGACCCAGCGGCATTTTATCAGCTCACTGAGGAACGATTACCGCGTTATGCGGCACCACAATTTGTTCGTGTCTGTGGGGCAGCAGACATCACCACCACATTTAAGCTGCGTAAAGTGGATCTGCAACGACAAGGTTATGACCCAGAGGAGTGTCAAGACCCGTTGTATGTGCGCAATGAGAAAACGGCGACTTATGAACCGTACTCACTCGACGTACTTAAAGCAGTGGGGTATCCACCATTTCACCAAATTGAACAGGGATAAGGAAGTATAACAATGGGATTAAAAGGAACCGCAGCAATCGTTGGCGCGGCGCAGTATAAGCCTGAGAAATATCAAACTGCTCCGCAAATGTTTCACTTGGAGCAGGTGGCTGATCTTAGCCGTCGAGCGGTGCTTGATGCTGGGCTGAGTATGAAAGATGTCGATGGCCTTGTGCTACATGGCCCGCAATTTCATGAAGCGTCCATTTTTGTACCAGCGATGGCGGCAGAATACCTCGGGGTAGAAGTTAACTTTGCTGAAGTGGTGGATCTTGGTGGCTGTTCTTCGGTTGGGATGATCTGGCGCGCCGCTGCGGCCATTGAAATGGGCCTATGCCAAGCGGTTTTGTGTGTTATTCCTGCTCGCATGGCACCATTTGCTCCGGGTGAAGATTTAAGCTGGATGGCCGAGGCGATGCGCTACGGTGGTCATTCGACGGCGTTTGGTGCCCCTGAAGCGGAATTTGATCTGCCTTATGGCCACGTTGGCCAGAATACCGGCTATGCAATGATCGCCCAACGTTACGCCGCGAAATATGGTTATGATAAGCAAGCGATGGCTAAAATCGCGGTCGATCAACGATTTAACGCGCAGTATCATCCAGATGCCATCTTCAACGGACAAACGCTTACTGCTGAAGACGTACTAGCGAGTAAAGTGGTCGCCGATCCGCTTCATGTGCTTGAAATTGTGATGCCAGTTGCCGGTGGTGCTGCGGTATTGGTGACATCGAAAGAGTTGGCCACACGTGCGCGACACCGCCCTGCGTTTGTGAAAGGTTTTGGTGAACGCTTGTCCTATAAATCCCCCTCTTACAGTGAAGAGATGACAGTGACACCGCTAGAGCGAGCCGCGAAACAAGCCTTTACCATGGCTGGCGTGAAGCCAGAAGATATGAATGCGGCGCAGCTTTATGACTGCTACACCATTACCACGTTGCTCTCACTAGAAGACGCGGGGTTCTGCGGCAAAGGGGAGGGGATGTCGTTTGTTAAAGAACATAACTTGACGTTTAAAGGTGATTTTCCGCTGAACACCCATGGTGGTCAGTTAAGCTTCGGTCAATCGGGGGCGGCCGGTGGCATGTCGCAAGTGATAGAAGCCTTTCACCAAATCGCTGGCCGTGCAGATCAAAGGCAGTTGGCGAAATGTGACCAAATTTTTGTTAGTGGCACCGGTGGCGTGATGAGTGAGCAGGGCGCCCTGATCTTGCAAGGAGCATAAATCGATGAATCATACTAAACCAATGCCGTTAGCAACGGCGATTTCAACGCCTTTTTGGCAATCGCTAAAAGATGGTGTTGTTCGTATTCAACAATGCCAAGACTGTCAAGGCTGGGTCTTTTATCCACGCCACCATTGTTCACACTGCCTTAGTGACCAGTTGGAGTGGAAAGAGGTATCGGGAGAAGCGACGTTGTATAGCTTTACCATCGCTCGAGTGCCAACCATGGCTGAGTTTGCTAGCGATAAGCCGCAAGTGCTGGCGGTCGCTCAACTCAAAGAAGGTGTACAGATCAACACAACGATAGTGGGTGTTGAAGAAGCGGATCTAGCCGTTGGCATGCCGTTAAAGCCCGTTTTTGAAGAGGTGGATGCAGAAGGCACAACGCTGCTGCAATTCACGGCGAAGGAGGTTGACTTTGATAAGATCACTTACCAGAGCCCGCTTGAGTGCTTAAGTAAAAACGATCGTGGCCAGGTGAAAATTGGTGTCGAGAATACCGCCGCGATCAGCGCATTACCGTCGTTAGGCTTTACGCCTTGGAGTAACCAGATTACCGTCGATCAAGCACTTATTGATGATTTTGCTAAGCTATCGGGTGATGATTATTGGTTGCATACCGATCCAGAGCGAGCGGAGAAAGAGAGTCCATTTGGCTCTACGATTGCTCACGGTGCACTTGTTCAAGTGCTTCAGTCAAGATTTGATTTAGCACTTCCGTATGAAATTACCGGTTTTAGCACCATGATGAATTACGGCTCTGATCGCTTACGTTTTCCTGCCCCGGTGCCCGTTGATTCCGTGTTGCATGCGCGCGCGCGAGTGAAGTCTGCGACTCAAAGTCCAAAAGGCACTCAGCTGACGCTGGAAGTGATGACTCATGTAGTGGGTAATGAACGCCCATCAGTGATTAACGAGTTGGTTATTATTTATCGCTAGAGGGCAGCGACTACTTTAAGGTATAGAAAAGGGCCTGAATGTAAATTCAGGCCCTTTTGCTTTTTGATGATGGACACCGTTCATGAACAGAGAAGTCCCGCTAAGTGATGTGGTTACATATTATTTATGCAGCCTTATTGATATGAGATTGATTTTTTTTGCTATGGTTAATCTAGGTGCTTAATCAAGCATTTTTCGAGGCAAGGAATAAAATGCCATATTGATATTTATGAGTGAGCGACGGTGGACGAGATTCGAGTCATGGCTCACGATTCATGATGGGATCATGAAGGGGAAATCAGATGGGAAACACCAAAGTATTTGAACCACTAAAAAAAGTGGCGCTGGCGGCGTTATTCTTTTCTCTCTTTGGTTGCGGGGGAGGTGGTGATGGGGAGGTACAGTCGAGCTCGGATACCACGCCGCCAGTGATCTCTGTTATGGGGGATAATCCGGCGACGGTAGAGCAAGGGGAAACCTATAGTGATGCAGGAGCTACGGCTGACGATGCCGTTGACGGTTCAGTTACGGTAACAACAACAGGGGATGATGTTGATACGAGTAAAGTAGGCACTTATACCATTACTTATGTGGCAACGGATGCGGCTGGAAACGAAGCTTCTGCGAGCAGAACGGTAAAAGTACAAGCGGCAGTCACTAAGTCAGATACGACACCTCCGGTGATCACCGTATTGGGGGATAATCCAACGCAGATAAGCCAAGGTCAAACGTACAAAGACGCCGGCGCTACAGCAGATGATGATGTTGATGGATCTGTTGACGTTGTGACAACAGGGAGTGTCGATACCAATGTCACGGGCGATTACACCATGACTTACGAAGCGACGGACTCATCAGGTAACCAAGCTACCGCGACACGAACAGTAACGGTTGTTCAGTCGCAAGGCCCATTTGTATCTATCGAACAGGGGCTTTCGAGCATTGCGATGCTAGAAGGTGATGAAAAAATCATCGCGTTTGTCGTTAAGTTTATTGATGGCAATGCCGCAGAGTATGGCGTGCAGCTGGAACAATCGGTCACACCGGCAAGCGGTGTCTCCTATACCAGTAACTACCCTAATGGGGGATGGCTTGCCGCAGAAGATAACTCATGGGTCGTCAACGTGACATTGAATGCCGTAACCGCAGGTGAGTATACGTTCACCAGTGTGGTGAATTTGGTAGAAACAGGACAAACAATGACATTGTCGTTGCCAATTACGGTTACTGATACCGCGTCTCGAAGCTCAATGAAGTTAAGTACCCCTGGAACTGATAAAGACGCCATTACGCTCGGGCAAACTGAAGAGCTGATTGTCAGTGCCAAAGTAACACGTACCGCCACTGCTCCAGAGACGCTAACACTTGAACAAGTCGATGAGGCTGGGACTGGCGTTATTGCGACGCTCGGCTCACTGCGTGATGACGGTATCGCACCAGACATTGTGGCTAGGGATTTGGTTTACACCGGTTTGCACACCGTTTCTAAAAACAGTATCGGTGAACTTTATTACCGCGTTACCAATGGCGAGATCAAATCAGGAGTTCATACGCTTAGTGTTACTCAATTACCCACTTCAGTTGCTCCGTCAGATTTCAGTGCTCTTATTACCGATGAGAGTGGCAACCAAATCTTTAGTAACGAATTGTTGGTCAAGTTTGTAGATGTAACTAGCGAAGATCGTATACAGGAAATCGTCGCGTCAGAGAACGGTACAATTGTTGGTACGGTATTGAGTCTAGGGATTTACCAACTCCAAGTTGAAACCAATAATTCGTTATCTCGTTTAGAGCAAGTGATTGAATCTCTTCAAACATACACTGAAGTGGACTATGTCGAATACTCAGTGCTTGCGAGCATTGATGCTTATCCGAATGACAGTGAGTTTTTGAATCAATCCAATATGACCACAATACGTGCCGATAAGGCGTGGTATATCTCTTCTGGCGACACCCTTGTTGGTGTGGTGGATACTGGCATTGACTATACACACGCCGATTTAGACAGCAAAATTATTAAAGGAATCGATTCTGTCTCCGGTGATGATGATCCTATGGATGAAAATGGCCATGGCACCCACGTTGCGGGACTGATCGGGGCGGAATCAAACAATAGTGATGGTATCGCTAGTGTTGCTTGGAACAGTAAAATTTTGGCAGTTCGAGGTCTAGGCGGAAGTTACGCGGCACTGGTCTCTGCGATTCGCTATTCTGCGGACAGGGGCACTAAAGTAGTAAATATTAGTGGCGGTGGTTATGTCGATTCGGTCTCGCTAAATCGCGTGATTGACTATGCGTCGAATAAAGGGGCCTTAATCGTATCCACAGCCGGTAATGATGCGTCGAATAAGAGAAAGTACCCTTGTTATTATGAACAAACACTGTGCGTAGGAAACGCAACAGATCTTGATGAGAGAGCATCTTTAAGTAACTTTGGGACATGGGTTGATATTGCGGCACCGGGCGAAAATGCGCGTTCTACTCAGCTTGGCGGTGGTACGTCGATAAAATCGGGCACTAGTATGGCTGCGCCTTTGGTGTCGGGTTCTGCCGCGGTGATATGGACTCAACACCCTGAATGGGAACCAAAGCAAATTAGGGAGCGGTTGCTCAGGTCTGGTAAATCGGTTGACGCAGCACTGTTGATTGGTACAAGTCGCGTTGACCTTTTTGAGGCGGTGTTTAATGGTGGTTTTGAGATTGGGGACTTGGCTGAATGGGAAACTAGTGGTACCGCGAGTAGCATTACTGAACTGGGTAGTCTACGTCCACCTTCAGGGAATCGAATGGCGTTGTTGAGTACTGGTCCAGAAGAAGATCAAGCGGAAACAACCTTGCTCAAGTCATTTGTTATTCAGCCGGGCGTTACAGAGTTAACGCTTGAGTTTACTTACAATTTCCTTACCGAAGAGTATCCGGAATTTTTAGGCTCTCCATTTGATGACATATTGCTTATCACATTGACATTGCCCGATGGCACGCAACAAGAGTTAGCCCGTGATAGTGTGAATGACTCTGAGTTTACGCTCATTGACGGCATTGATTTTCCAGGAGGGGATGACACTGTGGGGCACATAGGGTTTAAGAACGTCAGCTTAACCATACCGGTGACACAAGGGCAAGGTGAGTACCGAATCAATATTTCAGACAGTGAAGATGATCTGTACGATTCCGTGTTGTTGATTGACGATATCGTCGTTAAGTAGTCAGCGTTTCAACTCGAATTGTCAACAGACAGTAGGCAGAGTGTATTTAGCTCTGCTTGCTGTCTGTTGCTAGCAAAAGAAGATAGTTGTTAGTATTAAATCAGTTCGTCTGCTTGTTGTTTGACTTTAAATTTGTCGAAGTACTTTTTGGTTAGATGCGGGACGAGTAAGCGCAGTGGCATTCTTTTCAAATGCCCTCTTAGGTAGAGGAATGTTTCTGCCAACCCATGTCCTGACTTTCTGTGAGGTGGAAATGAGCGGGTAAAAATGGCAAAGAAACAGAAATCCAATACAGTGAGATACAACCAATTGGGTCTGAACTGAGCATAGTGATCAATCACCGTGGTAGGAATTTGAGAGCAATAAATTTGCTGACTGTAACGTAACGCTAAGTAGATCGATGATTCGTTACCAATCGTACGACCAAGTTCGATGAGATCATCCCAAAATGACGCTTCTACAGAATAATGATTGATCAACAGAGCAATGTCGTAAAGATCTCTTAGCCCTTTGGCATATTCACTTTCGTAGAACAGATGAATGGCACTATGGGCGAGCATTGCATGTGGGGTGAGTACTTTTTGATTGGGGTCATCGCTAAACGGAAGTGATTGTTCGAATAAATGTTTATTATTAATGGACTCTTTTAATGTCTTCGGCAGGATATTGAAATGTACATCCAGTTCTACTTGGCGATAAATATGTCGTAATGGCGGGATCTCTTGCGACCAATTGCGGTAGAATTTTTCATCGTAACTATTCACCGGAGCAGGCATCCAGCCATGAGATCTTAGTGCGGCTTCGACCTGTGGTAAGTCTTCCTCCTGCACAAGAACATCAATATCGCTCATCATTCTTCCTGAGAAGTTACTCATGTTATTTAAGTGGTAGGCGCTGCCTTTCAAATAGATCCAATTGATGTTGAGTGGAGAGAGCGCATGAGCAATTTCGTCAGTTTCAACCGCCAATTTTCTGCGCTGGTTGTCGTAAAATAGTGTGGCAGTATCGAGCTGTTGGCGAAATTTTTTAGGTAGACGAGACCATACTCCACGTGTATTACAATGATACTTAAGCTGTCCCAACATATTAAAATATCGAGCTTCAGCTACGATATTCGATAATGTTGCCGGCGAGACTTCGATTAACTGTTCAGGCTGAACTAATACATCAACTAGCTTTATCACAACGGTTTTCTGCCTCCAAGTAATGGCTTAGTGCTTGCTCACAATCTTGAAAATTACTGTACTCTACATAGAGATTTTCACAGGTGTTGATAAGTTTTTTTGCACATTGAAACCCATTGTTATTCAACAATCCGAAGTTAAAACAGTTTTGGATTAGTTCAGTTAATGCAACTGCCGAGTCCATACGTTCTATATATAAAGGTTCATCTGGGTTAAAATTCACCATGACAATTAAGCTTGGCTTCGCGGTCTCTTGCGCCCGTATTGAGCTTGAAAGAGGAGGCTTCACTAAGCAAATGGAACCTTTATGTGTATCAACAGCAATGTCACTAAAATGGTCATCACTAAAATAGGGTTTGATGACGTCAATGGATTGGTTCTTTAGGCTGATGGGTCTGGCAAGGGCGTGTATAGCCAAGCTTTCGGTATGCACTAATGCTAATTCATCCGAGAGTAAACGCCAACCTTGGGAAGCTAAATAGGCACAGAGGGTACTTTTCCCTGATCCAGAAGGTGCTGAAATAATAATGCCTTTACCGTTCTTTTCTAATGAAGCTGCATGGATGATCAAGTGTTGATGAGCTTGGGTCGAAATAACCCAGTTCATTCCCCATTCAAGCAGTGCGTGGGCTTGAGAAAGGGGGAGTGGTTTAAAGGGAGCCAGATGATTAAAATAAAATGCAACTTGTGGTTTAAAAAAACGACGATACCAACAACCATGTTTGATTGCGATATAGTAATCAACATATGTTTGTGAAGAAGGCTCTTTTAAGTTGGAGCGATAGTGCGTGCAAAGGTAGTCATGGATGGTAGAAACGTTAGATTCAATCTGAAAAGTAAACTCCCCCACTTGAAGTAGGTATAATCGATTCTTAAGGAACATTAATGGACTCACTCCTTGAGCAAAATTATCCTCATTGATATCAGTTTTACGATGATATCATTAATCCATTGAGTTTCGTGTTGGCTAATTTTAACTTTAGATGGATTATTTTGTTTCTGTACTAAATCTACTAGAAAACGGAGTGCTTTTCTTTCACATAATAAGGTTTCACATGTGAATGGACTAAAAATCACCACGTTATGTTCGCTAGTAAACACGCTATCTTTCAAGCAAAACGCTGGATTTATTTCGATATTGTCTGCTTGATGTAAATTTTTAAGTAAATGATTTATTATCAAACGTTATCCCACCTATTAAGACGAGTCGTTACGTCAAGCATCGCTTGCGAATATTTTGTCCCACTTGTTTCCTGTAATTGTTTTGTTTCAATATCCCAAAGGATGGTGTTAACGGAACGAAACAGTGCTTCTTTGAATACTTTTTGAACGTAGGTCTCATCGCCAACGTAGTTTATCGGAGAAGGGTGAAATAAACCGTTGAGAAAACCAGCTGTGACGCAGCAATGGAAGTTTGGAACGCCATTGAGCACATCAATATTTACTTTCTGCTTACTTTCAATATTCTCGAACTCTAACCAGAAGCTTGTGTCAGATCTCATTAGGCATTGCAATAATGCGGGGTTTTCTGTGTCAGGATTCACTCGGTAGCGCCAGGTTTTGCTCATCCGAGGTTGTATCTTATAGGAGCTGAGATTGTGGGGGAACAATTCATGAAACGGAGTAGTGGCGTAATATCCTTGCTTCTCCAGTTCTTGATTTACTATCTCATTGTCACCGATGAAGGTGTTAATCCAGTATAACGGGCTTTTGGCCTGAGTCTGACAGTTATGGGGGTGGGAAGCATTACCGGACAATTGCGAAACGATACTACATTGATCGCTATAGAGGCCTCCTCCCCAAGCAACAGGGCTTTTTACGGATAATAAAATCGGTGAAGTAACCGCAGCTGAACGAATGAATCGTCTTCGTGAAAAGCGCGACGTTGCAGCTGCATTTTGATCGTCGCTCCGTTGAATGTTAGTAATGTTGTCACCATCTGGCATTGTTTTTGGTTTCTCTTTGTTATCCATAACTTTCACCGATTTGAAATCTCAGAAGTATTTGTTTTTTAGCTACAACAGAATGAGTGTAGTCTACTTATTGCATTTGTTCCCGAAAACTCAAGTCAAAACAACAATTCAACCTTTAGTCTTAATGGACGATGAGAGATTTCCATAACCTTTCGATAATTGCCAGTGTGTAATAATCAGAGGACGAGAATATGGATATCAAGGCGCTCGGGTATTTTGTAGCCCAGACCGATGACTTGAATAAGTGGCAACACTATGCAGAGCAAGTATTGGGCATGTCTACCCACCCAGCCCCAAGTGGCGGCCTATACGTAAAAATGGATGAGCGTCCATTTCGTATGCTCATTATTGAAGGAAGCGAGAATCGTTATATCGCTTCAGGTTGGGAGCTGGCTTCTAAAGGCGCATTCGATGCCGCCCTTGAAAAGCTCACCGAGCATCAGGTGCCATGGGAGCTAGCCGACAACGAGCAATGTACGCAACGTGGTGTGCAACAGCTAGTGACATTTAACGACCCTGCTGGCAACACTCATGAAGTGTACTGGGGATTCCTATCAGGTTGCGAACCGCTTGTTTCTCCTCAGGGCGTCCCTCGTTTTCTTACCGATGAAATGGGGCTTGGCCATACCGTTCTTCCTGCTCCTAATTTTGACGAAACGCACCAGTTCTTAACCGAAGTGATGGGTTTCCAACTTTCCGATATTTTCAATTTCCGTCCAACAGAAGACGCGCCAAGTGCTCGTATTTACTTTATGCACTGTAATAATCCTCGTCACCACAGCCTTGCAATCTGCGAGTTTCCTGTGCCATCGGGCTGTGTACACACCATGGTTGAAGTGGATTCCATGTCGGAAGTGGGGCGAGCGAATGACCGCCGTATTGAACATGGTGTCCAGCTATCAGCGACGCTGGGTCAGCATCTGAATGACAAAATGACCTCTTTTTACATGCAGACGCCTTCAGGTTTCGATATGGAATTTGGCTACGGCGGCCTACAGGTCGATTGGGATAACCACAGTGCCTTTGAATTTACTCGTGTCAGCCTATGGGGACACGATTTTTCGGTCGGACAGGAGAAATAAGATGAATAAGGAAATGACCATTGAGCAGATGGTGAACTCCCTCGAAGATGGGATGACGATCGGAATCGGGGGGTGGGGGCCTCGCCGTAAACCAATGGCGTTGATTCGCGCCATTTTAAACTCAGACGTGAAAGACCTTACCGTTGTCGCTTATGGCGGTGCGGACGTCGGCATGTTGTGTGCTGCAGGGAAAGTGAAAAAACTCATTTTTGCCTTCGTTTCTCTTGATTTCATCCCACTTGAGCCTTTCTTCCGCCAAGCGCGCCAAAAAGGTGAATTAGAAGTGATGGAAATTGATGAAGGGATGATGTTGCTCGGGTTACGAGCTGCTGCTTGGGGGTGCCCTTATATCCCAACAGCCTTGGGTTTAGGCACCGATGTGGTTTCGGTGAACCCTGATTTGAAGCGTGTTGACAGCCCTTATGATGACAAAGAGTGGGTGGCAATGCCGGCTCTGAAACTGGATGTTGCGCTCGTGCACGTCGACAAAGCCGATCGACGAGGTGTTTGCCAAATCAAAGGACCAGATCATTACATGGATGATTGGTTTGCTCGTGCGGCAGATAAGACATTTGTCAGCTGTGAAGCGCTCGTTGAATCGGACGCGTTCTACAGCGCAGAAGAATCACGTTATGTGCTTTGGGAGCGCTGTCATACCACGGGTGTTGTTGAGGTGGCTGGAGGGGCTCATCCAACGTCTTGCGCGCCATTGTACGGCTTTGATACCGCGCACTTTAAAGAGTATGCCGGATTCGCCCGTGAAGGTGGATTCGAAGGCTACTACGCCAAGTTTATTGAGCATCAAAATGAGCAAGGCTATCAGGAAAAAGTGGGTGGTTTGGATGCCATTCGACAGTTAGCACTACCTGTTTACTAGAGGATGATACGATGACAGTTGCAAAAGACTACAGCCTTGCCGAGTTAATGATCTGTGCCGGTGCAGAAGCCTTTCGCCATGATGGAGAAGTGCTCGCAACCGGGATCGGTGTGATCCCGCGTCTTGCTGCCAGCCTGGCAATGAAGACAAGCAACCCTGATTTGATGATGACAGACTCAGAGGCATTCCTGCTATCTGAGCCGAATCCAATTGGTCAACGCAGCGAGCAGTTTATCCAGAAAAATGAAACTTGGATGGGATTTTCGCGCATTTTTGACAACGTGTGGAGCAAAAAGCGACACGCCATGGTCGGGCCAACCCAAATTGACCAGTTTGGTCAGGCGAATATTTCTGCATTGGGCAGCGATTACCAGCGTCCAAAAGTGCAAATGTTGGGTGTGCGTGGCTTTCCAGGAAACTCGATTTGTCATGCGAACTCATTTTTCGTTCCTGATCACAATAGCCGTGTGTTCGTCAGCGGTGAATGCGACATGGTGGCGTCAATTGGTAAAAACCCAGCGCGACTACCTAAAGGTTACTCGCTGGATGATATCGACCTGCGCTTGGTTATCACCAACCTTGCCGTAATGGACTGGCAAGGACCTAACAACCAGCTGCGTGTGCTCAGTGTGCACCCAGGTGTATCGGTGGATGACGTGGTTGCCAACACGGGCTTTGAGATCTTTGTGCCGGATGTTGTCAGTGTGACTCCTGCGCCAACGATTGAGCAACTGGAGATCATTCGTCAGTTAGATCCGCATAATATTCGTGCTCGACAATTAAAAGACAATCCTCCTGGCGTTCGTGTATCTGAGGCTGCTGAAAAGGAGAGCGTGGTATGAGCGAAGAAACAATTTTGATTGACGACGTGGTTGAATACCAAGTTCGTAGTGGTATCGCGGTCGTCACGATGGCAAGACCGCAATACAACAACGCGCAGAATGGTCAAATGACTTATGCCTTGGATAATGCTTTTAAGCGTGCTTGTGATGACGACGATGTTAAAGCCATTGTTCTGTGTGGCGCGGGTAAGCACTTTTCCGCCGGTCACGATATAGGCTCTCCGGGCCGCGATGTGGATCAGAGCTTTGATCGTACAAGCCTTTGGTATGACCATACCAATAAGCCTGGGGGCGAGTTCCAATACGCCCGTGAGCAGGAAGCGTATTTAGGCATGTGCCGCCGTTGGAGAGAAATGCCGAAGCCAACCATTGCAATGGTGAATGGTGCCTGTATTGCAGGCGGCTTGATGCTGGCCTGGGTGTGCGACCTTATCGTTTGTTCGGAAGACAGTTTCTTTCAAGATCCTGTGGTACGAATGGGGATTCCTGGCGTGGAATATTTTGCTCACGTGTTTGAGATGAACCCACGTGTCGCGAAAGAGTTTCTGTTCTTGGGTGAGCGAATGAGCGCACAGCGCGCTTATGAGCTTGGCATGGTGAATCGCGTTGTTGCAAGAGAAGACCTTGAAGCAGAAACGTTCAAAATGGCGGAAAAAATCGCCGAGATGCCAAGGCTTGGTCTGCAACTGACCAAGCAAGTCGTCAATACCATTGAAGATATCATGGGCAAACGCACTTCAATGGATATGGCGTTTGGTTTTCACCACTTTGCTCATGCTCACAACCAATTGATTTCTGGTGACAAACTGTCGGGATTTGATGCAAAAGCGATGGCAAAAGCCAACAAGCAGCAACACGCTGAATCTGAGAAAGTGAGGTAGGCGCATGTTACAGACAGAGCTCACCCAAAAACTCGGTTGTCGATACCCAATTGTGCAGACGGCAATGGGGTGGGTGTCGGATTCAAACCTAGTGATTGCCACCACAAATGCAGGCGGCTTTGGCTTTCTGGCTGGTGCAACCATTAACCCAGATGACTTGGAAGATGAGATTAAGCGTGTCATCTCTCACACCGGCAGCCGAAACTTTGGTCTCAATTTCCATATGTTTCAGGAAAATGCTGCGCAATGTGTCGACTTGGCCATTGAATACCAACTGAAAGCGATCAGTTACGGTCGTGGTCCTGATAAAGAAACCATTGCGCGTTTGAAAGCTGCCGGGGTGCTATGTATCCCAACCGTCGGTGCAGTAAAACATGCGGTGAGTGCGGTGAAACTCGGTGCCGATATGATCACCATTCAAGGCGCTGAAGGTGGCGGCCATACTGGTGGCGTTCCATCTTCTATTTTGCTTCCTCAAGTGTTGGATGCGGTTGATGTGCCAGTGATTGCCGCTGGCGGTTTTTCTACGGGGCGTGGTTTGGCATCGGCGCTAGGTGCTGGCGCCTGTGGTATCGCGATGGGCACCCGCTTTTTGATGACCACGGACTCGCCAACACCGAGTGCGACGCTGGAGCGTTATCTCAACGTCAGAGACCCGCAACAAATTCAAGTCACCACTGCGGTGGACGGACTTAGACACCGAATGATTGCCACTTCCCTGATTAGAAAGCTTGAAAAATCGAGTGCAATGGGACGTCTTCTGATTGCCCTTAAAAGTGCATGGGAATGGAAGAAGCAAACCAACATGACATTCCTGCATATGCTGAGTGTATTTTTTAAAGCGTTAAAAGAAGATCCAGCAGAGCTGTCACAAACCGTTATGGCGGCGAATCAGCCAGTGTTGTTACAACACTCGATGGTTGATGGTCACCCTGATCAAGGTATTTTACCAAGTGGGCAGGTTGCCGCGGCGATTGATGAACTGGTTTCTGCTGAGCAGCTTATTCACGGCATTGCGGAAGAAGCGGATCAGTGTTTAAACCGCTTGTATCAGGAGAATGCCAACCATTTTATCTATATGCACAAGGAAGTGAGTTAGATGACACAACGAAATAATCAAATCGATGCGTTTAGCATCGTTATCGATAATGGAATTGCGGAGCTTGTTATTGAAAAGCCGCCAGTGAATGCCCTGGACAGCCATGAATGGCTTGCGTTAGCTCAAGCGATTGACCAGCTTGGCAATGAGGAGCAGGTTAAAGTGATTGTGATTCGATCACAAGGACGTGGCTTTTGTGCCGGTGTTGATATTAAGGAGCTGGATCAGTACCCAGAGCGTATTGTTCAAGTGAATGCGGGTAACTACGCCACGTTTAAAGCGGTGCATCGTAGCTCGGTTCCGGTGATCGTCGCGGTGCACGGTTATGTGCTTGGCGGTGGCATTGGTATTACTGGTGCGGCTGATATTGTCATCGCTTCGGAATGTGCCACTTTTGCCCTGCCTGAAGTTGATCGCGGTGCGATGGGCGGTGGCGCGCATCTACAACGCCTATTCCCAGTACAAAAAGTGCGTTACATGTTCTTTACTGGCGAAACGGTGACCGCACAAGAGGCGGATCGTTATGGCTTTATTGAGCGTATCGTTCCTCATTCTCAGTTAAGAGAAACCGCGTTAGAGATCGCAAGCAAGATCGCAGCGAAAAGCCCGGCGATGATACGCATCGCAAAAGAGGCACTGAACGGTATCGAAGATGGTGATTTAGAAGCTAAATACCGTTGGGAACAAGGATTTACACTGGAAGCTTACACTCGTCCAGATTCAGCAGAAACACGACGCGCGTTTGTTGAAAAACGTGAAGCGCGTTTCGATGTGTAATGGAGGACATAAACCACCATGGAACTAATTTTTAATGATAAACAACGAGCTTTTCGCGACGAAGTACGCCAGTGGCTCGCTGAAAATGTACCTCGTGAGCCATTAGCCAGCTACGACACCAAAGAAGGCTTTGAACAGCATCGTGCGTGGGAGAAAAAACTGTCTGACGCGCGCCTTTCTATGGTGATGTGGCCAGAAGAGCTCGGTGGCCGCGGTTGTGACCTGATTGATTGGCTGATATTCGAAGAGGAGTATTACGGTGCAGGCGCGCCAATGCGTGTTAACCAAAATGGCCAGTTACTGCTTGGCTCAACGTTGATTGATTTTGGCACCGAAGCGCAAAAGCAGCAATTTCTGCCTCGCATGGCATCGAGCGAAGACATGTGGGCTCAAGCGTGGTCTGAGCCTAATGCAGGCTCTGATATGGCGGCCATCACCAGCAAAGCAGTTCGTGACGGTGACGAATACGTTATTAATGGCCAGAAGACCTGGTCAACTCGAGCCATTTTTGCCGACTGGTGTTTTGGCCTGTTTCGCAGTGAACCAGACTCGACACGCCACCATGGCCTGTCTTATATCATGGTGAAATTGGACACGCCGGGTGTGACTATCCGTCCAATCAAGGCACTGAACGGCAAAGAGGCGTTTGCGGAAATCTTTTTTGACAACGTACGTGTGCCGGTTGAAAACCGCATCGGTGACGAAGGTCAAGGCTGGAAGGTAGCGATGGCGACCGCGGGCTTTGAACGTGGATTGTTGCTGCGTTCACCCGCTCGATTCCAGCAGACGGCTCGCGAGCTGATCAAATTGTTTCACGAAAACATGCAGCATGCTGAGCAAAATCCACAACTTGCCGTGGAAGTCGCCAACGCGTGGTCGGATGCACAAGCTTACGCTTTATCGGCGTACTACACAGTGGGGCGACTCAGTAAAGGCGAAAAAATCGGCGCCGAATCCAGCGTAAACAAAATCTTTTGGTCAGAGCTGGATTTAAAAATGCATGAGCTGGCGATGGAAATTCTCGGTGCGAGAGGCGAACTGATAGGAGAACAAAGTTCGAAATGGCTAGAAGGCTTCCTCTTTTCTCATGCGGGTCCTATCTACGCAGGAACGAACGAAATTCAACGCAACATCATTGCCGAGCGTATGCTTGCGCTACCAAAAAGTTGAGGTGAGAAATGGACTTTACATTCACAGATGATCAGTTGGCCTTCCAGGAAGCGATAAGCCGTTTTCTGATGACGGAAACCGCCCCTGAAGTGTTAAGAGAGATTTGGGAGACCGATTCAGGCCGCTCACCGATATTGATGACCAACATTGCCGAGCAAGGGGTACTTGCGGTCTCGGTTCCTGAAGAGGCCGGAGGCATTGGTATGGGCGATGTTGCTTGGTCTTTATTGACTCAAGAGCTCGGCTATTACTGCATTCCGGATGTGATTGCTGACACCGGCTATACCGCAGTTGGTTTACTGAGTGCGTTACCGACCTCAGGCCAACGTGATGAGTGGCTTGAGCAGATTGCATCTGGAGCGTTACGCGTTGCGGTTTCGCATCCGGTTAACGCATTAGTTGCTGACGCGCACCAGGCTGATTTGTTACTGATGTTTGATGGTGATGATCTTCATGCCGTTAAGCGTGATCAGGTCGATATCGAAGCCTGCAACAGTATCGACTCCTCTCGACGTTTAGCCAAAGTGGCATGGCACCCAAGTGCTGAAACCAAATTGGTTGGCGATGAGCAAGGTAAGGCGATAAAAAACCAGCTATTTAACCGTGGTACATTAGCGACCGCTGGGCAACTGCTGGGACTTGCGCAACGTATGCTCGATCTTTCGGTTGATTATGTAGCGCAACGAAAACAGTTTGGTCGTGCGATTGGCAGTTTCCAAGCGCTGAAGCACCACTTGGCGGATGTGGCGAAAGAGATTGAATTTGCACGTCCGGTCTTGTACCGCGCAGCATACTCGTTGGAATCTGGTCACTCTGATGTTGAGTTCCACGTTTCTCAAGCAAAACTGTTTGCTTCCAAAGCGGCGCATTTAGCGGCAAAGCACGGCATTCAGGTTCACGGTGCGATGGGTTACACCTGGGAAGTGGATTTACAGATGTTCATGAAGCGTACATGGGCGCTGGAATCTTACTGGGGTTCAAAAGCGTTCCATCAGCAGCGAGTTACCGACTTCGTACATACTTCTCTGGCCAACGCATTAGAGACTGCAGGCCCTGCATCTACATTCGGGAGAGACTAATGGCACAAGCATACATAGTAGACGCAATAAGAACGCCAACGGGACGACGCAAAGGGAGCTTAGCTCACGTACACGCGATGGACCTAGGCGCTCATGTGCTAAAAGCACTGGTCGAACGCAACAACATTCCTGCCCAAGAATACGATGATGTGATTTTTGGTTGTGTGGACACCATTGGTTCGCAAGCGGGCAATATTGCTCGAACTAGTTGGTTGGCGGCGGGCTTACCACTGAATGTACCGGGTACCACGGTGGATCGCCAATGTGGCTCTTCTCAGCAGGCTATCCATTTTGCCGCGCAAGCGGTGATGAGTGGCACACAAGATGTGATCGCCGTGGGTGGCGTACAAACCATGACCCAAATACCTATCTCTTCTGCCATGCTGGCCGGGCAACCGCTTGGTTTTACCACGCCATTTGCTGAGAGTGAGGGATGGAAAGCCCGCTTTGGCGATGCACCCGTGGATCAATTCTATGCCGCTCAGCGCATCGCTGACCATTGGGGAATTACTCGCGCAGAGATGGAAGCGTTTGCTCTGGAAAGTCACCGCCGTGCGATAGTCGCTCGAGAAGAGGGCTACTTCGATCGAGAAATCGTACCATTCGCTGGGCTAAGACGCGATGAAACGCCAAGAGAAACATCGATTGAGAAAATGGCTGAGTTGGAGCCTGTTGGTGAAGATTACCCCTCGATCACCGCCGCTGTATCAAGCCAAACCTGTGACGCATCAGCTGCTCTGTTGATCGTTTCAGAAGCAGCGTTGAATCGCTACAACCTGACGCCACGTGCTCGAATTCATCATTTAAGTGTGTTGGGTGATGACCCAATTTGGCACTTAACGGCACCCATCCCTGCCACCAAAGTGGCGTTAGAAAAAGCCGGTTTGGAAATGAGTGACATCGACATCGCCGAAGTGAATGAAGCGTTTGCATCGGTCGCGATGGCTTGGATGAAAGAAACGGGCTGTGACTACGATCGAATGAATGTTAATGGCGGCGCGATTGCACTGGGACACCCTCTTGGCGCAACTGGCGCTAGGCTAATGACAGGAATGTTGCATGAGCTTGAGCGTCGTGGTGGACGCTATGGTCTGCAAGCGATGTGTGAAGGTGGCGGCGTCGCCAATGTCACCATCATCGAACGACTTTAAACAGAATACAGACGGGATACCCAGTTAAGGAGAGACAATGGAATGGTGTAATGGACGCACGGTAATCATCACAGGCGCAGGCGGTGGTCTTGGTAAAGCGTACGCGTTGGCATTTGCAAAAGAAGGTGCCAATGTGGTGGTCAATGATATCCGCCATGAAGCGGCAGCAGCGGTTGTGGATGAGATTGTCACTGCGGGCGGTAAAGCGATTGCAAACAGTAATGACATTACTTCGCTTGAAAGCGCACAGCTCATTGTCGATGCGGCACTTGAGGCATTCGGTGAAGTACACGTGTTGGTCAATAATGCGGGTATTCTGGCCGACAGAATGTTCGTGAGTCTGACGGAAACCGACTGGGATAAAGTGATGCAGGTTCACCTTAAAGGTCACTTCTGTCTTGCGAATATCTTGGCGCGTCGCTGGCGTGATCTCGCCAAGGCAGGCACGCCAGTTGACGCTCGTATTATCAATACGACCTCAGGCGCGGGCTTACAGGGTTCGATCGGTCAATCAAATTACTCGGCAGCTAAGGGTGGCGTTGCGAGCTTAACCCTTGTTCAAGCCGCTGAATTACGACGTTACGGTATTACAAGTAATGCACTAGCGCCTGCAGCACGTACTCATATGACGGAAAGCGCGATGCCTGACGTGGTGAAAAAGCCAGAAGACGACAGCTTTGATCTATGGGCACCAGAAAACGTTGCACCACTTGTGGTATGGCTTGGTAGTACGGAGTCATCGCATGTCACTGGTCAAATCTTCGAGAGTCAGGGTGGCCGTATCTCGCTAGGTGACGGTTGGCGCACTGGCGTAACAGCAGATAAAGGCGCGAAGTGGGAAATGGACCAAGTTGGCCCAGCCATCACTTCATTACTTAATGATGCCAAGCCTGCACAAAAGGTGTGGGGGAGTTAATATGGAAAATATAGACCGCCGTCGTCGACAGTTACTGAAAGGTGGTTTGGGGACAGGGGCACTAGTCGCCTCTGGCCTTAGCTTTACTGCAAACGCCTCGTCGATCTCTGGATCAACGCTACCTCTGCCTGAGTATGAAGGGTGGGATGTAACAGACATGGCCTCGCTGCTCAGAAAAGGTGAAGTGACCCCTTTAGAGCTATTTGATGCGGCAACGGCAAGGTTTGAAAAACGCAAACAGTTCAATTTGTTATCGGTGAACCACTTCGAACGGGCACGTGAGAGTGCCAGTGAACTGAGTGCTAAATCGAGCAAAGAGCGTGACGCTCTTTATCAGCAATCACCATTACTTGGTGTGCCTTTCGCGCTTAAAGATCTGCATATTCAGCTGAAAGATACAGTAACTACGAATGGCAGCGTGTTTTATAAAAACGCACGTGCGACTCAAAACTCGACGTTGACCGAGCGTTATCAAGCGGCCGGGCTCAACATATTGGCTAAGCTGACCAGCCCTGAATTTGGTCAAACCGCGACGACGGAATCCCAGCTGCATGGCGATACGTTAAACCCTTGGGATACTCGCTACTCCTCCGGTGGTTCGAGCGGTGGCTCCGCGGTTGCTGTGGCTGCGCGCATTTTGCCTGCGGCGCATGCCAGTGACGGTGGTGGTTCCATTCGTATTCCCGCTTCCCATTGTGGTGTGTTCGGCTTAAAGCCAAGTCGTGGTTTGGTGCCGATGGGCCCGAAACATATGGAAGGCTGGATGGGATTATCGGTGCACAACGTGATCACCCGCACGGTGAGAGATACCGCGAAATTGCTGGCTTTGACCAGTGGTCGAGAAGCCGGGTCACGCATACCTCATCAGCAACACGATTACCTTGAAGCCGTAAAACGTCCGCCTAAGCGTTTGAATATCGCCATTATGGATTCACATCCATTCGGATTGCCCATCAGTCAAGATTGCTTGGATGGCGTGAATAAAACCGCTGCCTTATTGGCCTCTTTGGGTCACCATGTCGAGAGAGCGGCGCCTATACTGCCAATCGAATCGATGTTCAGTGGGATGGGTGTGGCAACATCGAGTGGTGTTTTACACGCTGTTCGAGACAGAGAAGCTTCCCTCGGCCGCGCGGCGACTAAGGAAGAGTTTTCTCCTATTGTCTGGCAGCATATTCAACGTGCAAAAACGTTCACAGCTCAACAAGTGTATGACGCACGCAGCGCCTTTGACCAAGGCGGTAAGGCATTTGATCAGTTTTTCAATCAATATGATGTGATCTTATCGCCGGTCACCGCAGGGCCTCCGCCTAAAATTGGTGAGTTAAGTCTCTATCAGCCTTATGACGCATTTGTCCGTGAGGTGATCAAAGCATCCCCAATTACTGCGCTGTTTAACATGACGGGCTTACCGGCCATGTCGGTTCCACTACACTGGAATGCGGATAATCTACCGATTGGTATGCACTTCGCGGCTGGATTCGGTCAAGAGGCGTTACTGCTCTCTTTAGCCGCGCAGCTCGAAACCGCACTGTCTTGGCATGATCGTATGCCGAGCACCATCTAAACTTTTTACGTAAATTCGGCTTGCGACGCGATTACTTTGACGATTGTTTTTTAGTAACCGCGTTGTAGCCTTCTCTCTGTTTGTCCGCTCTCATCCTCTATTTCTACTCTCTTCCCGCGATTCATCATGTGCGCTTGTCACAAGTCGTGTCGTTTTATCGCTTTACCGTCATGAATCCTGGTGTCGAATAGGGAGTTAGTCCGTATTGACGATGAGAGCCTACAGGAAGTGTGGAAATCTTTTAGCGTCTAATCAAAGAGAGTAACGCCGAAACCGTCGAGATTTGGCGGGGGTGTTTAGGAGAATAAACATGGCAATCTATGAAGAAATTACCGCACACGCCGTCAACGAAGACTACCTCACGCCAGAGGCGCTTGATCTTATTGAAAAAGCAACGGCTTTAATCCCAAAACTGAAAGCACGCGCCCAACAGGCCGATCTTGATGGTAAGGTGCCTAGCGAGTCGGTTGCTGACATCGAAGCGGCGGGTCTTTTCCGCGTATTGCAACCAAAACGATGGGGCGGTTACGAACTTGACCCACGTGTTTTCTACCGTATTCAAATGACGCTGGCCAAAGGCTGTATGTCTACCGCTTGGATTTACGGCGTGATTGGCGTTCACAATTGGCAACTGCCGTTGTTCCCAGAACAGGCTCAACAAGATGTGTGGCAGAACGATAGCAGCACTCGAATTGCATCAACCTATATGCCGGTTGGTAAAGCAGAAAAAGTAGAAGGCGGTTACCAGTTCTCGGGTCGTTGGGGCTATTCAAGTGGCTGTGAGCATTGTGAGTGGATCTTCCTTGGTGCACTGCTACCAAAAAATGATGACAGTGGTGACCTAGAACACACGACATTCCTTCTGCCTAAGTCAGACTTCCGCATTGAGAAAAACTGGGATGTTCATGGCCTAAGAGCTACAGGCAGTCACGATATTGTCGTTGAAGGTGTGTTTGTGCCAGAGCATCGCACTCAGCGTACAAACAATCACAGTGACGAGGGCTGTCCAGGTCGAGCGACTAACCCGAGTTGGCTGTATAAGATTCCATTTACTCAAGTGTTCCAACGTGCAGTTTCTTCGGCGTGTATTGGTGCGCTAGATGGTGCTATCAACGAGTTTAGAGAGCGAGCAAGCGCGCATATCGGTAAGCACGGCAGCAAAACTGCCGAAGACCCGAATGCTCAATTTGCAGTATGCGATGCGATGATGGTCAGTGATCAGCTAAAGTTGGTGCTATTTAGAAACTACAGTCGCATTGTAGAGAGCATTCGCGATGGACGCACTCTAGACGTAAATGAACGTTTACTGCAGCGTGCTCAGTCATCAGCGGTGCCTAAGCTTTGTGCAGAGCAAGTGGATGCCTTATTACGTGCTTGCGCTGCGTCTGGTCTGTATCGTGCTAATCCTATTGAACGAATTTTCCGCGATATTCATCAAGCTCGTGGTCACATTGCCAACAACACAGATGCTTATATGCGTGCACATGGCGCTGTCATGCTTGGTATGCCAAACATGGACCCATTTGTATAATTAATCTCAGTTATCGGAGGATAATCTATGTCGGCAGCTCATTATCACGCGCTTGTGGTTAAGAAGGTCGTTCAAGAGACCCAAGAGGCGATTTCATTGCAGTTTGAAGTGCCGGAGTCCGTTCGCACATTATACCAATATAAGCCAGGTCAATTCCTTACGCTGCGTGTACCGTGGGAAGGAGGCGATCAGGTCCGCTGTTACTCAATGTCCAGTTCACCTGAACTCGATACGGAGTTGCAAGTTTCGGTTAAACGTGTGGCAGGAGGTCGAGTCTCTAACTACCTGTGTGACAACGTAAAGCCAGGTGATGTGCTCGACGTAATGCCGCCTGCTGGCGTATTTGTGCCGAAAAGCTTTGATGATGAGTTGTTACTGTTTGCCGGGGGAAGTGGTATTACCCCGGTCTATTCGATATTGAGAAGCGCATTGGTTAAAGGCAATGCACGCATTCGCCTTATTTACGCCAATCGAGATGAGCAGTCGGTGATTTTTAAAGACACGCTCAAAAGTTTGCAGGCGGATTACCCACAGCGCTTAGAAGTGATTCACTTGCTAGAGAGCCTGAGTGGTATTCCGAGTGAGTCCTTTTTGACATCGCTCGCGAGTTCAATGTCATCTTCAGCTCAGGTTTTCATTTGTGGGCCGGCACCTTTCATGGACGCGGTAGAAAACGCGCTATCGACCGTTGACATACCAAAGTCGGCGATTCACCTAGAGCGCTTTGTTGCGCCATCCGCTGACAGTAAGCCAGTGCTTGAGATGTCATCGGATGATGGGCTTAGCTCAATCTGTGACACAACGGTGGAAATTGGACGCGAAACGCATCAATTCCCATGGCAGCCAGACGAGACGCTATTGAACGCTGCCGAGCGAGCTGGGGTCGAGTTGCCTTACTCTTGTTGCAGCGGGCTTTGTGCCTCGTGCATGTGTGAAGTGGTAGAAGGCGATGTCAGCATGCTGGTTAATGAGGTGTTAGATGAGCGTGATATCAAGCAAAAGCTGATTTTGAGTTGCCAAGCGATCCCACACTCTAAAGTAGCTAAGATTCGCTTTACTTAAAGAGACTTCGTGTAAACAGTAACAAACGGGAAGTGAGCGCTTCCCGTTTTTGTTACCTAAGGATAGTGTTACGTCGTTGGATATCGAAATATTAGAACGACCAACCAAGAAAGCATAAGTTAATGATATCTATTGGCTCACAGGCTTCCTTATCCCGTATTCAGGTGAATTATTTCTGCTCGCTTTGAGTATCTGAAGGGAACCCTGCTCGAATATAAGTAATGATTTACCACATATCATTCTGCGATAACTGGCCTTTATACGCAGGCATACCTGTGCCCAACAATTTCCCCGTCAGAGATTGACCAAAGTAAATACCCATCCACCGCCATAGGCATTTGGATCATATACGCTAAAAGTGCGGGCGAGGGATTTAATGAGTTGGCGATTTTTCCATCTCCCATCCCCTGTGTGCCATGACAGCGTACACACTTCTGTTGATACAGTTTGCCACCTTCACGAATCGCGTCTGGCTTTTGTGCAAATGGTTTTTTACATTGAGATATTCTTGTGGAATGTTTGAGTGCATAAAAGTTCAATGCCTTGTCATTCGTTGTCCAATATTCATCATGCCCGGGGCCCACATATCTCACTGAGCCCATTCGGGATCCCATCTATCATCGCAACAAGCGGGTTGTAACTGAGCGCTGGCGAGATCGCTATAGCTTGTCAATAAGACCAACGCTGCAAAGGGGCTGAACGTTGTGGTCATGCAAAATCTACGGCGTGTCATTGTCATCTTGTTCTCCTTATTTTTGGACATTGCTCACTGGGAGCGACATTCGCAGCCTTTTTGATCAACTTGATGAGCCCTTAATCTCATCAATGACGAAACCGATGGCACGAAACCATGTTTTCGTACGCAAGTAATGTATTGGTACCAATAACAGTTGATGGCTGATAGGTGTTGGCATTTTAGATGGCCGCTTTTTCTTGTCTTGGTTTTTTGTGTTTCACTGTTTCCCAACAGTTATCGCTAGTCTCAATGGACGATGTTTAACGCGTTACTTTTTCTTACCCTTGGTGAAACTTACGGAAAACCCGGTTAATCGATGATTGCTAAACGTAAGATTCTAAGAGCAATGATCGGTGCCATGTACAAATGAGGGAGTAATACATGAAGATTCTGGTTCCCATCAAACGAGTGGTCGATCACAACGTTAAGGTGCGAGTGAAGTCAGACGGCTCAGGTGTTGATCTTGATAACGTAAAGATGTCCATGAATCCGTTTGACGAGATTGCGGTAGAAGAAGCGGTTCGTCTAAAAGAGGCGGGTGTCGCGTCTGAAGTTGTCGTCGTCAGTATCGGCAGTCAAGGTTGCCAAGATATCATTCGAACCGCATTGGCGGTTGGGGCTGACAGAGGCATTCATGTTCTTGCCGAAGATGGCATCGAGCCTCTGGCGGTTGCGAAAACCCTAAAAGCGGTGACAGAGCAAGAGCTGCCACAACTATTGTTGCTTGGTAAGCAGGCGATTGATGACGACAGCAACCAAACTGGTCAAATGCTTGCGGCGCTACTTAAGTGGCCACAAGGGACGTTTGCCTCTGAGATTATCGTGGATGGTGATTCACTGACCGTGACACGTGAAGTTGACGCAGGCTTGGAAGTATTGAACATGCCTTTACCAGCAGTTGTGACGTGTGACCTACGACTCAATGAACCTCGCTATGCTTCACTTCCGAATATCATGAAGGCAAAGCGTAAACCCTTAGATTCCATCGATATAGCAAGCTTAGGCATTGATACCACACCTCGATTTAAGGCCGTGTCTTATGCCGTTCCTGAGCAGCGCAAAGGTGGCGTGATGGTTTCAAGTGTTGAAGAGCTAATCGAAAAGCTTAAGAACGAAGCAAAGGTTCTTTAAGGGGAAATTATGAAAATTCTAGTTGTCGCAGAACATCTTAATAATCAACTTGTCAGTGCTACGTGTAATGCCGTTGGCGCCGCTCAAAAGCTAGCAAGCTTTAGTACCGACGCAAAGATTGATCTTCTTGTTGCGGGCGAGCAGTGTGCTGAAGTCGCGCAAGCGTGTCAGAAAATCTCTGGTGTTGACCGCGTATTACATGCCGATGCCGCTCATTATGCAGGCTTGGTTGCTGAAAACGTGGCAGAGCTTGTGGTTGAGTTGGCTCGAACAGAGCAGTACGACGCTATTATTAGCGCCAGCTCAACGTTTGGAAAAAATGTATCCCCTCGTGTAAGTGCACTTCTTGATACGGCTCAAGTTTCGGATGTTATTAGTATAGAAAATATTGGCATCTACCAACGCCACATATACACTAGTAACATATTGTTAACACTTGAGTCGAAAGAAAAAATTCAGATCTTAACTGTCAGAACGACTGCATTTGAAAAGGCAGCCATGGAAGGTCAAGCTGAATTAGTTAACATTGAAGCTGCTGCAGACACGGGTCTATCGCAGTTTGTTAAAATTGAATTGGTTGAATCAGATCGTCCAGATCTCAATACTGCGTCAGTCGTGGTGTCCGGGGGGAGAGGGTTAGGTAGTGATCAAAACTACCGCGCTCTTCTAGAACCACTGGCTGACAAACTGGGTGCGGCGCTAGGCGCTTCACGAGCTGCAGTAGACGCAGGTTATGTACCGAATGATTATCAAGTAGGGCAAACCGGTAAAATTGTGGCGCCTGAGCTATATATAGCTGTAGGGATTTCTGGCGCGATTCAACATCTTGCAGGGATGAGCGATTCTAAAGTAATAGTAGCCATTAATAAGGATCCTGATGCGCCTATTTTTCAGTTTGCTGATTATGGCCTGGAAGGTGACTTGTTCACTGTGGTTCCTGAACTTACGGAATCTATTGCTCAGTCATAGTGCGATCCGCAGTAAGTGATTACTGCGGGTTCCTACCCTTAAATAAGTAGTATAACGGAGGGTATTTTGGCGGACATGTCTTTTGATCTTAAACAGTACAGTGGACTGATTGAAGGTATTTATGAATTTTCTCAAAGTAAATCCAATTGGTATAAGCCATTACAAGCTTTGCGCGATTGCTTTGAGGCAAATTATGTTACTTTGATTCTTAAACCAACGTTCGAAAATGAGGAAGAAGATCTAGGCTTAATGATCGCGATTGGAAACGGTATTAGCGCAGAAAAAAAGGTGCAGTATCTTCCTTATCGTTATCACATCACACCATTTAATAATCAACAAGTAGATACGGTATTTACGGTTGATGATCTAATGGATGAAGAAGCGTGGATCCAAAGTACTTATCGTAAATATTGGTGTGCAAATATTGATGTCTATCATGTGATGTCGGTTGATATTGCAACGAGTGATGGCGGAACGGTGAAACTGCGTATCACGAGACCTGAAGCTGCCCAAAACTTTTCCTCCGAAGACAAAGCGCTTTGTCAAATGCTTGTCTCCCACCTTAAACGTGCCCTTGATATTCATCACCAGCTAGACAGAAGCCACTCACTCGGCTCAATGTACAATGAAGCGATTAGCCGTCTATCGATCGCCACGGTGCAAATCGATGAATCGGGCCGTGTTCTTGAGCAGAATGTCTTTGCCAATGAATTGTTGATGCAAGAAGATGGACTGAAAGTTCAGGGCGGAAAATTAACGGCCCATTATCCGAATGATAATCGAGAGCTCAAGCAGCTGATCCATAATTCATTTAAGATGGTTAGGGAGTCGGATCGACCGATACTGCCTGAAGCTATGTCTGTGGCTCGCCCATCGGGTGAGGTTAACCTTGGGGTTGTTGTCGAAGTGATCCCATCGCCTGCATGGCAAAATGGTACTGGGCATGGAAAAGCGGTGGTTTATATCCGTGATTCTGTAGCTAAGTCTCAGGCAAGCAGTCATGTTGCTAAGAAAATTTTTGGTTTAACGTCTGCTGAAACGGCGCTGACACTCGAATTGGCCAACGGACTGTCTTTAGAAGAAGCGGCAGAAAGGCTCAATATTCGCCGCAATACTGCTCGTGCACACCTGCGTTCAATCTTTTCCAAGACCGGCGTTCGACGCCAAACGGAGCTTGTCCGTATTTTGCTTAACAGTGTTGCGCCACTTGCATGCACGGATGCAGAAGCTCATATGTGATCCTATTGATGCGGTGGCAGCATGTTCTTACATCGCTTCAAGCTAATTAAATGAGCCTAATAATTGCCATGACGTTCCCAAGATATGTTTTTGGGAAATCATGGCTTGGGGTTTGCTTTATTCCCCTTTAAAGCTAGGGTAGCGTTTTTCAATAAAGGCTTTCATGCCTTCTTCTTGATCGTACGAAGCAAACAACAACGCATTCGCCTTTCGCTCAATGGCCATCGCGGCATCCAGCGATGCATCCATCCCTGCATTGATCACTTCTTTTATCTGCTCGGCGGCTAATGGTGGCATTCTTGCGACCCTTTTCGCCATTGAATTGGCATGTTCAAGGACGTTGTTGTCTGCACAGACTTCACTGACTAAACCAGCCACCCACGCTTCATGGGCGTTGATCGGTTTACCAGTCAGCGCCATCTGCATTGCTTTGGCTTTACCAATCGCACGGACTAAGCGCTGTGTGCCGCCTATGCCAGGCATGATACCGATGTTGATCTCAGGCTGGCAAAATGAGGCGCTTTCCCCCGCGATGATGATGTCGGCGTGCATCATCAACTCACAACCACCGCCATAAGCATAGCCGCATACTGCAGCGATGATTGGCTTGGGACAGTTGGCTATCGGTGCCCACAAACGTTCGGTGTGACGCTTATAAATATCGATAGGACTGCAATCGACCATGCTGTGGATATCGCCTCCGGCTGCAAACACCTTTTCACCACCAGTGAGTACAATACAGCGCACGCTTGAGTCTTCAGACAACTGCACAAAGTAATCAGCGAGTTGTTTCTGCAGCTCTAAGCTCAGTGCGTTTGTCGCCTGTGGGCGATTGAGCGTTAGCTGCGCTACCCCTTCGCTAGGATAAGTCAATAAAACCGGTTTTTCGTCCATCGGAAACTCCTTTCTCTTTCAAGGCGATTCTCCATAGCTCACGTTTTTTTTTCATCGTCCATTTAGACGACGAATTGGTCGGCATAAGCATTGAAAATAACATCAGGACACTTCCATTGTGATGGAATGATGGTAAATGGAGACGTTATGCAATTTGAAAATATAGGTAAAACGGTGTTGATCACCGGAGGTACGAAGGGTATTGGTTTCGGTATTGCGGAGTCATTTCTGCAAAGTGGTGCGACAGTCATTGTGTGTGGCCGCACAGAGCCAGAAACATTGCCAAGTAGTGGCGCAATGAAAGCCCGCTTCTTACCTGTTGACGTACGCGATTTAGACTCTGTCGATACCTTGTTTTCGATTATTCAGGCTGAATATGGCCAACTCGATGTGCTAATCAATAACGCCGGAGGCAGCCCGTTTGCACTGGCTGACAAGGCATCGCCACGCTTCCACGAAAGTATTATTCGACTCAATTTAATCGCACCCCTCAATGTAGCTCAACGAGCAAACACCCTGATGCAGAGTCAATCTCGTCCTGGGGTGATCATTTTCATCAGCAGTGTGAGTGCGTTGAGACCATCTCCAGGCACAGCTGCCTATGGTGCAGCAAAAGCGGGCGTATTGTCTTTAGTTCAATCGCTGGCTGTGGAGTGGGCACCTAAAGTGCGCGTTGTCGCCGTGACCCCGGGCTTGGTCGAGACTGAGCAATCTACCCTTCATTATGGTGATGATGCCGGTATTAAAGCAGTGAGTGGGACTATTCCTTTAGGGCGCATGGCCCAACCAAGTGACATTGGTGGTGCGTGCTTATTTTTGGCATCTGAACATTGCCTATACGGGAGTGGCTGTAATTTAGTGCTCCATGGTGGTGGTGAAAAACCCGCTTTCTTATCTGCGGCAGAAGCGTAAACACATCAACAACTAAGTAATCAGTTGTTTTGAATAGTAGGAGAAAGACATTGGCTGATAATAACTGGTTAACCCCATTACGCGAAATGGTCGGCAAAGAGTTCGGCCGTATTTACGCGTGGGATGAAGTGAACCCAGCAATGGTAAGGCAATGGTGTGAAGTGATGGGGGTGAATAATCCGTTGTACACGGATCCTGAGTACGCACTTCGCACCGAATTTGAGGGAATAGTTGCGCCACCGGCGATGCTACAGAGTTGGTGTGAATCGGGGCTGTATCAAAATAATTACCCACCAGGTTCTACCGACGAAAATCCATATGGTGTATTGAGTTTGCTTGAAGAAAACGGCTACCCATCGGTCGTGGCGGTTAACTCGGAGCTAAGCTTTGATCGCTATTTAAAAATGGGCGAAAAGCTGTACTACACGACTCGTTTCGAAGCGCTCAGTGACGAGAAACAAACCGCGCTAGGTACGGGCTATTTTGTCACATTGAAGATGGCCTATTTCTCAGAACGACCAAACGGCGATGAGAAAGTGGGCGAGTTGCTTTTCCGAGTGTTCAAATTTAAGCCTGCTCATCCCGTGGAAGCAAAACAAGAGAGTGATTCAGCGATTCCTGTGATCAAGCGCTCTAAGCCTGGTATCAGTGATGACAACCGCTTTTTCTGGGAAGGCTGTGATGCTCATGAATTGCGTATTCAGCATTGCAAAAGTTGCAATAAATTGCAGCACCCACCGGCTCCGGTTTGTATTCACTGTCAATCTTTTGAGCTCGACTATCAAGTGGCAAGCGGCCAAGGTGAGCTTTATTCCTACGTGGTGATGCACTACCCAGAAATTCCACCTTTCGATTACCCAAACCCAATCGGTCTTATTGAACTTGAAGAAGGGGTTCGTATTACTGCGGGTCTCGTTGGTATGGATCCGAAGAAGATGGCTATTGGAACTCCAGTAGAAGTGTGCTTTGAAACCTTTGATGGTGAGTTGACATTACCGATGTTTAAAATTAGGGAGGCGCAATGAACTTTACCCTTACAGATGACCAGCGCGCCATCGAAGAGTTAGCCGTCTCCGTTTTTAGTGATTATTGTACCGATGAGCAGTTATGCACGTTTGCCGATTCAGGTAAAAATCGCATGGAAACGTTATGGAATACGTGCATCGAGACCGGTTTACACTCGCTGTTGATCCCAGAAACCGTGGGCGGAAGTGGACTAAACATGACCGAAATGATGGTGGTGCTTGAAGCTCAAGGGCAATCGCTCGCAATGGTACCGTTATATCGCCATCAACTTGCTGCGGCGGTGATCAGTCAGTTTGGCAATGAATCCTTACTGCCAATTGCAATCACTGCTGCAGAAGGGGCAAATGTGTTAACCATCGCCAACTTCGATGACGCTTCACTATCGGCACAATTTGAAGGTAGTGAATTAATCCTTTCTGGACGCGTTAATGCCGTACCTGAAGCGAGTGATAGCCAATATACGTTGGTTGCCGCTGAGCTTGAAGGTCGAAAACGCTTGGTATTGATCGACTTGAGCTTAAGCGACATCCAGCGCATTGATGGCACGCTAACTCAAGGAGAATCGGTTTCCGATCTTGTCTTTGAAGGCGTACGTCTAAACCAACACTATTTGCTGTCTGACGATGCAGAATCTTGGCTTCATCCTCGTTTGATTGCGGCTCAGTCTGCCATGTTGGTTGGTCTGTGTAAGCAGCAAATCAAACGCACGGTTGAGTACGTTAGTGAGCGCCGCCAATTTGAACGACAAATTGGTGCATTCCAAGCGGTGCAGATGGTATTAGCCGACTGCCAAATTTCACTAGAGGCCGTGCGATCTACGCTTTGGCAATTGGTTTATCGATTAGATCAAGGTTTGCCGTGTGAGCCGGAGGCCTTATCAACGGCGTGGCAAGCGTGTGAAGCGGGGCATTTCATTTGTCATAAAACTCAACATGTGCATGGCGGCTTTGGCGTTGACATTAGCTCTCCAACGTATTTGTACTTGTATTGGAGCCGTGCGATTTGCCTTGCTCTTGGAGGCAGCAGTGACAACCTTGAACGCTTAGGCGATTGGCTAGCAGATAACAACACACTCGGGTGGAAATATGATCTCGAAGAAAAATAATAGAATCAGTGAAATCAATGTTGGTGATAACTTACCAGAGCTATCGATCCCAATTACTGTTGCTTTGATTACGGGCGGTGCACTTGCCACACGCGATTACTTTCCGGGTCACCATGACAAAGATGCAGCACAGGCATCGGGTACCCCGCATATCTTTATGAATATCTTAACCACCAATGCATTGGTTCAGCGTTACGTTGAAGAGTGGGCGGGTAATGGGGCCCGTTTGAAAGATCTTAAGATCAAGCTAGGCATGCCTAACTACCCAGGCGACACCATGCTATTCAAAGGTGAAGTGACGCACATCGACTCAGAAGCAAATAACGTCGTCGTGAGCATCGCGGGCAAAAATAGCATGGGTACACACGTGAGTGGCACTGTTTTAATGTCATTGCCGGCATAAGGGAGAAAAAGAATGGATTCGTCAATCAGCGGCAAAGCCGCAATCGTGGGGTTAGGGGCAACGGAGTTTTCCAAAAACTCAGGTCGCACAGAACTGCGTCTGGCCATGGAAGCGACGTTAGCTGCCTTGGAAGATGCGGGCATTTCTCCTTCCGAAGTCGATGGCTTTTGCAGCTACTCGGTCGATAAAGTGCCGGAATACGAATTAGCACGCTTGCTAGGGTGTGAGAAAGTGACCTTTTTCTCTCAAATCCCTCATGGTGGCGGCGCTGCTTGTGCACCGGTTATGCATGCCGCAATGGCCGTTGCCTCGGGCCTTGCCAATACGGTCGTGGTTTACCGCGCGATGAATGAACGTTCGTGGTACCGTTTTGGTAGTGGCGACTATGGTTTCGGATCAACGCCAATCTTCGAGAACGTTAACTACGGCTGGTACCTTCCGCATGGTTTCCATACGCCAGCAGCATGGGTTGGTATGTTTGCACAGCGCTATATGCATGAATACGGTGCAACGTCTGAGGATTTCGGTCGCGTCGCGGTGGCGGCACGCGATTTCGCATCGACTAACCCAAATGCGTTTTTCTATGAAAAACCGCTCACGTTAGAAGAGCACCAAGCATCGCGTTGGATCTGCGAACCCCTGCATTTGTTTGATTGCTGTCAAGAGTCTGATGGCGCGGTCGCGATGGTTATCACACGTACTGAAGTAGCAAAAACACTGCAAGTTAAGCCAGTCATCATCAAAGCGGGCGCTCAAGGCATTGCCGATGGTCAGCAATGCATGACTTCATATTACCGTGAAGATATCACGGGTTTGCCTGAAATGGGCGTGGTCGCAAAAGAGCTTTATAACCAGTCAGGCTTGACACCGGAAGATTTCCAAACGGCGATCATTTATGACCATTTCACTCCTTTTGTTCTGCCTCAATTAGAAGAGTTTGGGTTTGTGCCTAAGGGTCAAGCGAAAGAGTTCATTCGTGCGGGTCATCATGCTCGTGGTGGCAAGCTCCCAATCAACCCACATGGTGGCCAGATTGGCGAAGCATATATCCATGGCATGAACGGCGTTGCGGAAGCAGTAAGGCAAGTTCGTGGCACAGCAGTCAACCAGGTTGATGATGTACACAATGTGCTCGTGACGGCAGGTACGGGTGTTCCAACCAGTGGTCTGATTTTAGGTAGTGAGTAGGAGGCAGTATGTTTGTCGATTTAACACCAGAACAACAAGAGCTACGCCGTACTATTCGGGACTATTTCTCTGCACTGATGACGCCGGAGCTCAAAGCACGATTACGCGGTAAAGAGAGCGGCACGGAATACCGTGATGTGATTCGTCAGATGGGCAAAGATGGCTGGTTAGCCGTCGGTTGGCCGAAAGAATATGGCGGTCAAGGTTACAGCGCAACGGAGCAGTTGCTCTTTTTTGAAGAAGCCAATATCGCAGGCGCTCCGCTTCCTTTTGTTACTATCAGCACCGTTGGTCCCGCGTTGATGACCTTTGGGACGCAAGAGCAAAAAGAGAGGTTTTTACCCGGTATTGCACGCGGTGATATCCATTTTGCGATTGGCTACTCTGAGCCGAATGCGGGTTCAGATTTGGCAAGCTTACAGACGGTTGCGCGTCAAAAAGACGATCACTTCGTGGTTAACGGCACCAAGTTATGGACATCAGGCGCAAATGAAGCGGATTATATTTGGTTAGCGGCTCGCACTGATCCTGATTTACCAAGACATAAAGGTATCTCAATCATGATTGTTGATACCAAGAGTGAAGGCTTTTCTCACACGCTAATTCCTACGACATCTAACACCACTACTTCGACATATTATGACAATGTGGAAGTACCAAAATCGATGTTGGTTGGTGAGTTAAACGGTGGCTGGAAGCTAATGACGGCTCAGTTAAACCATGAAAGACTGGGTCTTGGCTCATGGTCCGACAAAGTCGTTGGTCTATTCCGCCGCGTATTTTTGTGGGCAAAAACACCGGACGAGCAAGGCAACAAAGCGATGGATAAAGCATGGGTGCGTACAGCATTGGCTGAGTGCTATGCCCGTCTTGAAGCGATGCGTTTGATCAATTTCCGTATTGCGGCTGAGCTTGAAACAGGGGCGTTAGATGCGGCCTTAGCGTCAACGACCAAAGTATACGGCTCAGAGTCTGTCATCGAGATACTGCGCAAGCTACAAGAGATAACTGGTGCGAATGGCATGGTTCGTCAGGGATCGGCGGCATCATTACTTGAGGGTGAGTTAGAGTATGAAGTTCGCGCTTCTGTTACGGTAACGTTCGGTGGTGGTACCAACGAAATTCAGCGCGAATTGATCGCACAGCTAGGCTTAGGATTGCCTCGAGCCCGATAATTCAAGGAGAACATCGATGAGCGATAAAGATTTATTTCGACAGGAAGTTCGGGCATGGCTAGAAGAAAACTGTCCGGTTTCGTTAAGAACGCCCACTCCTGATGACGAACTGGTTTGGGGCGGAAGCCAGATTGAGTTCAAGACGGAAGATCAGCGTTTGTGGTTTGAGCGCATGCGCGACAAGGGATGGTTTTGTCCGGGATGGCCTAAAGAATATGGCGGTGGCGGTTTAGATGCGACCCAAGAAAATATTCTAGAACAAGAAATTCGCCGCTTAGGCTGCCGACCTGCGCAGATTAACCTCGGTATTTGGATGCTCGGTCCCGTGGTTTTAAAATACGGTACAGAAGCGCAAAAGCAACGTATTCTGACCCCAATGACTCGTGGAGAAGTGCGTTGGTGCCAAGGGTTCAGTGAACCTAATGCAGGCTCCGATCTAGCGAATATTCGCACGACGGCAAAAGAAGATGGTGATGATTACATCGTCAATGGGGCAAAAATCTGGACCTCTTACGGCAATAAAAGTGACTGGATGTATGCTTTGGTACGAACGGACAATTCCGGTAGTAAACACCATGGTATCTCGTTATTACTGATGGATATGCACGCTCCAGGCGTAACGGTTTCGCCGATTGATTTGATCAGTGGCAAATCGTCATTTTGCGAAGTGCATTTCGACGAGGTGCGCGTACCGAAGAACAACCTCATTGGTGAACCAAATCTGGGTTGGTCACTGGCTAAGCAACTGCTTCAACATGAACGTGCGGCGATGTCGAAGTTCGGTGAGTTTAGCTTGCCGACGCACTATGACCTTTTAGCTCTGAGTAAAGCGTATTTGTCTTCTTCGCCGGTTGCTAATAATGCAAGCCTGAAAGCACGCATCACCGCAGCCGACATGGAAGAACAAGCCTATGCGCTTACGGTTCAGCGCATGACAGAAGAAGCGCGTTCGGGCTTAGACGTGAGTGGCACAATGTCGATCATGAAGCTCGTGCACACTGAGCAAGAAAAAATCAAGTTTGAACTGTTACTTGACGTCATGGGCTATCGTGGGCTGGGTTGGCAGGATGATGCGTTCTCAGAGCAGGAACTGGGTGTCACTCGAGCTTGGTTAAACAGCTTTACTCAAACCATCGCAGGCGGCTCTTCCGAAATTCAATTGAACGTGATTGCCAAACGCGTATTGAATTTGCCGGATGCGAGCAAAGTAGAAAAGACACAATAAGGGGTACATCAATGAGTCTAATTTATTCACAAGATGAGCTGATGTTACTGGAAAGTGCCGAAGGACTTTTAGGTGAGATCAGCCCGGTATCTGCTCAGCGCACACTGCGTGACAACAATACAGACCAAGCGTTCGATAGCGAGCTTTGGAAGAGTATGGCCGAAATGGGATGGACTGCCATACCATTCGCTGAAGAGTTTGGCGGTCTCGCTTTCGGTTATAAAGGAATGGGCGCGGTATTTACTCAAATTGGTCACAATCTATCGGCATCGCCTTTACTCTCATCAGTGGTATTGTGCGGTTCATTAATCGAAACGCTAAGTAATGAATCGCAGAAAGATCAGTGGCTTACGGGGATTATTAGCGGTGAACTTCGCGTGGCATTGGCTCATGAAGAGAGCCACATTTATGATCCGAATACGGTGACTACCACACTGACAGCGAATGATAATGGCTATGTGCTTTCTGGCCAGAAAGTGCTTGTTACCGATGGACTAGGAGCAGATGCCTACCTCGTGGTGGCGAAGCTGAACAGCCAACTTCGTTTAGTGTTTGTTCCCGCTAGCAGCGTTGGTGTGACGCAGAAATCGATGAAGCTGGTCGATGCTCGTAATATGGCGATGGTCAGTTTCGAGCAGGTAGTGGTATCGGAAGAGGCCATGCTTGGTAGCGCGCAGGAAGTTCGAGAAGCGTTAGCGTTCTCGCAGGATGTCGCGGCTTCATGTTTGGCTGCAGAGTTGTTTGGTGCGAGTGAGGCGCTGTTTACGATGACATTAGAGTATCTGAAAACGCGTAAGCAATTTGATCAACCGATTGGCAGTTTCCAAGCGCTTCAGCACCGCGCTGCTGCGTGTTATGTCGAACTTGAACTGGCCAAAAGCACCTTGATGAACGCGTTTTCTGTCATTGATAGTTCAGTTGACGAACAGCAACGTGCGAAAGCGGTGAGTTTAGCGAAATGGAAAATGAACCAGATGGCGGATCTTATAAGCAAAGAGGCGGTTCAAATGCACGGCGGAATGGGCGTGACAGACGAGTTGGATGTGGGATTGTATCTAAAGCGAATTCGTGTGGCCCAAATGCATCTCGGAGATTCAGACTACCATCAGAGCCGTTATCAAGCCTTGTTGGAAGAGTAATTGATTATAAGCATATAACGGTCTAAATTTTTTGCTTTCTAAACCGAATCCTCGTGACGCATCCGCTTACGAGGATTTTTATTTAATAACTACACTGTCAATATTTTTTACACTTCAGGGCTGACTTACTAAGAGCGCTTCGCTAATTTGTTGTCTTACTAGCACTTTTAATTTTGGCGTGAACTTTGCTCCTTTATCCTTGCAATACATCTTTACGAGGTTAAAGCAATGAGTGTTAAAACTATGAGTGTTAAATCAGCAATCTTCCTTTATCTTGGTATCGCTTTCATTAGTCCAGCGCAAGCTGGGATTGTTTATAATAATTGGACGACGAATCAAGGTGAATCTGGAAGTTATGTGTTTACCGTCGAACACGATCAGGCAAACGATTTATTTAACTATAAGTTTACCGTAGACCCTTGGGATGCTGAAGGGCTGGGTTTATTTATTGATTTTGGCGATCATACGATGCCCGGGACGACGGCTGCGGACATTGGTTTGACAAATATTGACCCTGCAGATGAGGTAGCGCTTTGGGCGACAGATACCACCTCAAATGATTGTGGTCAAGGATGTAATTTAAACGGTTTAAATCCTAGTTTGGAAACGCCAGATGATGAGTGGGAGCTCGTATTTAGACTTGGCGCGCAAGGATTTGATCAAATCCAAACTTTTACGTGGACGACATTGGATTTTGGACTAGAGCTGTCTGACTTTGGTCTAGCCGGCGTTCGTTCACAGCAACTCTGTACCGGTGATGCGACGCTGCCGGATGGCATCGAAGAGTGTACAGGGAGTGATAAGTCATACGGTAGCCGAAGAGGTACGCCAAGAAGCATTCCTGAACCAGCTTCAACCCTTTTGTTGGCGGCGGGGCTTTTAGGCCTAGGCATGATTCGTCGTAGGAAAGTGAGCTGAATATTCGATTTTGTTCTGAACAGGTAAAATATCCGAGCCACATAGCGTATTACGCAGTGGCTCTAATTATTTAACGAACCTAATGATCAACGTGGCTAGAGTCAGGCTTACGTGCTGGCTATGCCTAAGGGCTCCTGATTTATGTTCCCATCTAATTTAACGATAGACGATGGTTGACACCTTATTTGATAATCAGAATGTTGCTTGGTTATTTGGATATAACGCAATGAAAGATAATATAATTGTCATTATTTGTGGTGAAGTGATGAGCGATTTTTGAGTGAATAGTCACAAAAAATAAGCATGCTAAGTTGCATTTTGATGAAATATCCTGTGCTTAATCGGTCGAAGCTTCGCGGTTTTTGCAAGGATGAGAGTGTCGCATTTATTTGCTTTTGAGAATGCCATTAGCGCTGATGCGAGAAATTGGTCGGGCGATTGCCTAGTTACAAGAAAAGCAATGCCCGACGACGGCAGTAATCTGTTAGTTAATTATTGCTTGTTCTAAGGATGGAACGTTGGGGGTGGCGAGTGAACGTGTTTATTTTGGGGGCTGGTGCTCCAAAGAGTGGCAACAAACCTTCAGCACTAAAAAACATCTCAATGAATACGAGAGTAATGGACTGGCAGATACACAGCTTTTCAAGTTTAGTTCGACTTGATGATGTGTATTTTCTTGGAGGTTATCAAATAGAGGAAGTGATCGGTCTTTACCCCAAATTGAACTTTATTGCCACGCCAGAGTGGAAAAGTTCCACGCCACTGGATACTTTCTTCCATGCCCCAATCTCAAACAAACCTTGCATCGTAACGTACGGGGACACTGTCTTTCGAAATGATGTTATTAATGAATTTATCTCACTAGAGGCGGATATCACCGTTGCGGTGGATAGTCATTGGTTAGAAAGGTACTACGCCAGGAAAAAAGAAGACATCGATAAAGCTGAAGTTTTGATTGTTGATAGTGAACTGTTTGAATTTACCGGTTTAGTGTATTTCGGAGAGCGGGCCGTCAACGTAATCGTAGACTCAAATCATGACATTAAACGAGAAATGGCAGGAAAAAAACTGCTCGATCTTATCGCTTTCATGAGCCTGCAAGGACTGACCGTCCATTATAAAGATGTTAAGGGGGAGTGGGCAGAGTTTAATTCCCCAAACGATATAGCAAATTTTATTTTGGGTACCAAAGCAGACACGCTTTCACGCCTAGAACATATCGTAAAAACCAGCTATATCGGCGAACAGTATAGTTTTACCGCAGCAGAATGGCGCATCGATTCAACCACAGTACTGGCAGCTATAAGAAATAAGTTTGAAAACAAGCAACTGGTGGTGAGAAGCAGCTCAAAGGCCGAAGACAACTGGAACAGCTCTAACGCGGGTGGATTTGATAGTATTCTTGGCGTTGATGGAAATGATCTGGCACAACTCAACTCGGCGATACAAACGGTGCTCGATTCTTATGGACCGTCACTTGCGAGTGAAGAACAGATCCTTATTCAGGCGTTTTTGCAAGATGTCATCATGTCCGGTGTTGTCTTTACCTGTAGCCTAGAAACCGGCGCACCTTATTATCGGTTTAATTTTGATGATACAACGCAATCTACAGAGTCAGTGACATCCGGTTGTGGTGGTGAATTAAGAACCGTCCTAGTTAGTAAATTTCATCCAGAGACGCTCGACACGGTGGCTCCAGAACTCAAGTCTGTGTTGACTTCGGTTCAAGAGCTAGAAACACTGCTCGGTTTTGACAAGTTAGATATTGAGTTTGCGGTCGACTCTTCCGGAACAGTGCATATATTTCAGGTGCGGCCAGTTTTAGTCAGCAATGATGATGAGATCGAAAATAACAGGATCATTACCTCTCTAAAATCCAATGTTACCCGTTATAACGAGTATCAAATTAAGCCTCCCTTTGTGTTCGGCGACACCACAATCTTCGCCAATATGCCAGATTGGAACCCTGCCGAAATCATTAGTACCCGGCCTAAACCGTTATCTCTAAGCCTGTATCAGCAACTTATTACCAATGATGTTTGGGCCAAACAGAGAGCTGAGTATGGTTACAAGGACGTGAGGCCACACCCGTTAATTGTCAGTTTTTCTGGGCATCCTTACGTTGATGTGAGAGCGAGTTTTAGCTCTTTTATACCTGAATCGGTACCTGAAGACTCTGCGGGGAGGATCGTCAATGCTTACATCGCGATACTGAACAATAACCCAAGTCTGCACGATAAAATTGAATTCGATGTCGCTTTTACGATTTGGACGCCCGAGTTTAAGCAAGACGCATCTGCACGTTTACTCCCTTATGGCGTCCGAGAGTCAGACTTGTCCTTTTTAGAACAAGGACTAAAAGAAATAACGCAAAATGCGCTGACTCGGTTAGATGACGACGTGAGTCCCGTCGTGATCCTAACATCGCGACGTCAGAATATTAATGACGCCTGTATGATGGATTTAGATAGAGCATTTGCCTTGCTCGATGATTGCAGGCGTTATGGTACCTTGGCATTTTCTCATGCCGCAAGAGCGGGTTTCGTCGCTCGTACGTTGTTAAATAGTTTGGTACAAAGTGGTGGTTTGTCGGAAGAGCGCTGCATGGGTTTTTTGAGTAGTTTTGACACTGTTGCGGGGCAGTTTGAAAAAGATAAAGCGCGTTTTTCCTCTGGTGAAATCACCTTGGGGGAGTTAATAGACCAGTATGGTCATTTGAGGCCAGGGACTTACGAAGTGACCACGCCTGCCTATTGGGAGCTTCCTGAGCATTACTTGATACCGAAGGAGATGCAATCTAAAGAGCAAATAAGCTGCGACATACAGTTTACCGACGGTGAGCTGCTGGCCATGAGTGGTATGTTGGAACAGTTAGAATCAGTTCTTAGTACGTCTGCATTCATCGAGTACTTGGTGAAAGCAACTCAACAGCGTGAAAGTGTTAAATTCGAAATGACAAAGAGTTTAAGCAAAGCATTAGACAGTCTGGTGAAATGGGGTCATAGCATTGGGTTAAGCAGAGATGACCTCTCCTATATGACATATAGTGACATTGAAAGTTTAACACTCAACCGAATGACGACGGAGGGCTTACTTGAGAGCATACAGAAAAGAAAGGCGGACTATCAGATAACAAGGATTGTCGAGCTCCCTTCATTTATTAATGATCAATCTCAATTTTATTGTTTTGAGAGACACTCTTCATTACCAAACTATATTGGTTTAAAAAGTGTTACGGCAGAGGTTGCCCCTATCTCTAATGATAACACCAATCTTAGAGGAAAAATCGTCATGATTCCTCAGGCTGATCCTGGTTACGATTGGCTTTTTGGTCACGAAATAGCAGGGCTGATCACTCAGTTTGGCGGCGCAAACTCGCATATGGCGATTCGAGCCGCAGAGATAGGTTTACCGGCAGCCATAGGCGTAGGGGAAAAACTTTACGAGGCATTATTAGCTTCTCATAAGCTCGAGTTGGATTGCCTGGGACAAACCTTGAGAGTCGTTAAATGAAGCTCGTGGGAATAAGTCACCGCGTTGACTTTGTCGAAAGCCATGACGAACAACGCGATGCAATCGATCAGCGTTGGTATGAATTAATGATTTCGATGGAATGGTTGCCTGTTCCTTTACCGAATATTCCAGCAAGCCTAGTGGAGGTGCTGATGACATCGCTAGGTCTGTCAGGGATTATCCTCTCCGGAGGAAATAGCATCACTGACCTTGACCCCTTGGCGAGCGATACGGCGCCTGAAAGGGATGAATTTGAGCATGCACTTATCCAATATGCATTAGAAAATGATTTGCCTTTGATTGGGGTATGTCGAGGGATGCAAGTGATAAATCATTATTTCGGTGGCGGTTTTCAACCAATTGAAGGCCACATTGGTACCTGGCATGAGTTGGTTACTTTAAATGCGGATTTTGAATTGCCAACATTGGTGAACAGTTTTCATGGTTGGGGGATCCCTTCAGAAAAATTAGCTAGGCATCTGAAACCTATCGCATCAGACCATATGGGAAATATTGAAGCTTTTACTCATCCTTCAAAACAAGTGTTCGGGATGATGTGGCACCCTGAAAGAGTCGATGGTTTCAACCAACTAGACATAAACTTACTGAAAAGACAAATCTTATGACTAAAGCATTAATTTTGGCGGCAGGAGAAGGGACGCGACTGCGCCCTTTGACCAATAATAAGCCTAAGTGTCTGGTTCCCTTGGTAGGTCGAACGTTGTTGGATAGGCAAATTGATAGCTTGAAAAGTCAAGGCGTTAAGGATATCCACATCGCAACTGGCTATTGCGCTGAGCAGCTTGAAGTACTCGGTTATGATACCAGTTACAATGAGCACTTCCAGCGAACTAATATGGTAGAAAGTTTATTTTCGGCAATTGAGTTCATCGAAGCGTGTGAAGAGGACTTGATTATTAGCTACGGTGATATTGTCTATAACCCATCGAATTTAGAGGCACTGCTAGCTTCGGAGGCTGAAATCGCGCTCATGGTCGACAAAAATTGGCATGAGTTATGGTCAATTAGGATGGATGACCCCCTCAACGATGCAGAGACTTTGGTGCTCGATAAGGAAGGATGCGTCTTAGAGTTAGGTCAGAAGCCGGAAAGTTATGATCAGATCCAAGGGCAATATACTGGGCTTATCAAGATTCGAAAAGATAAGATTGGCGACTTTGTAAATGACTATTTGAAACTTGATCGTCAGGCATTATATGACGGTAAGGATTTCTACAATATGTATATGACTAGCTTTCTTCAGATACTCATCAATAAAGGCTGGAAGATAAAAGCTGTAGAGGTGGATTCAGGATGGTTAGAGATTGACTCAACCGACGATTTGAATGCTTATGAGGCGCTATACAAACGCAACCAGCTTGACCCTTTTTATAAGGCGTAGTCATGATAAGGGACGTTTTAGGCACAGTGCCAATGGTGCGTTGGTTATGGATGAGAGTGAAAAAACATCGAACTCGGCTCTTAATCTTAGCCGCCAAACCATTTCACTACTATGAGATAAAGCGGATTAGGCGTAAGACCAAACACGGCGATCAAATCAAGGTAGTGTTTCTGGTGCTTGAAAAAAGCATGTGGAAAACAGATTTGCTCTACCAGGCGATGGATAAGCATCCCCATTATTGTCCTATGATTTTGGTGATCCCAAGGTGTAATGCTTCTGATATTGAAGCGAACACAAGACAAACCGAAGCGTTCTTTGTTGATAAGGGATATAGGGTTAGCCGATCTTGCCCAAGTGAACAATGGGCGGAAGAGGATGACGTCATAAATCAAGACCTGATATTCTTCACCAACCCACATAACGACTCGTTAGAGAAGTACTCTATCTCAAGCTTAAGAAATAAGCTTACGTGTTATGTTCCATACTTTGAATTGTTGGATTTGAATTTCGCTATTCACTTTAATGGCCCGACTGAAAACCTGGTATGGAAGTTTTTTCAAATTAATGAGATCCATAGAAAAATTGCTCAAGAATACGCTTACAATGAAGGAAGTAATAGTGTAGTCGTAGGCTATCCTGCGACCGAGGCATTGTATAATGACAGCCAATATGAAAACCCGTGGATAAACCCATCGCTCAAAAAAATCATCATTGCACCACACCACAGCATCGCTGATAGCAGCTTTTTATCCAACGCAACGTTTCTTGAAAACGCTGAGTGCCTCAAAGCATTGGCGGTCAAGTATTCCGATCAAGTGAACTTTGCTTTTAAACCCCATCCATTACTAAAAGAGAAGCTTTATCGCCACCCTGACTGGGGAAAAGAAAAAACCGATCAGTATTGGAACTTCTGGTCATCCAAGCCTAATTTGCAACTTGAAGAGGGGGAATATGTGGGTTTATTCAGAGAGTCGGATGGCATGATCCATGATTGTACTTCATTTATCACCGAGTATTTATACATAGGTAAGCCAGTACTTTACCTTAATCCGAACATCAGAGAGCGTCTGAATGACTACGGCAAGTTAGGCTATGACGCAATGTTGAAAGCAGAAAAGCAATCAGACATAGAAAGGTTCATCGTGTCGATAATTCGAGGTGATGAGGTCACGTTTGATGAGGATATGCAAAAGAAGCTAAGACCACCATTATCACCGACGGCGCAGATCATGACGATACTGAATGAGACGCTGGTTGTTGGCGACTAGTGATATTTTCATTTTACGATGGCAAGGCAAGCGAGTAGTCCACAATATGGTTTAAGAAAGAATCTCTATCTCTATCCTTTATTTGTTTGAAAGAATGTATTGATCAAAATGAGCTTTAACGTTTCCTTCGAATGTTGATGTAATTTCAAGATATCTATTTCGGCTGCATTTCGATATTGTCATTAGCTTGTGGTGTGGCATTCTGGTGATTGAAGTGATGATACTCTCAAATTCTGGCTCATTGATTTTGAATCCTTTCGCTCTATATTGATGATTTGCTTCGACGCAACTGACCAGAAAGCCGCAGTTGGGTGTGACAATTTCATTCATAGGTGCGCCATCTGTTGTGACAACGACGGCACCAGTTGAGAGAGCTTCAACGATATAGTGACCAAAGCCTTCCATTTCGGATACACAGATATGAACGCCGTGACTGTTCATCAAGCTGAGTAAATCATCCCCAGTTTGATTGGTTGTGATCAGGTCAATATTCTTCACGTCTTTCGCTGATTCTATGTGAGCAACGACGGTGGTTTGCAAAGTCAGTTTTGGCCACTCAGGATGCCTTTTCCACGAATTAATCACAGATAATGTTCCCTTTTTCTCGCTTTTTCCGGCGAGATGCAAATATCGGCTAAAACTTTTTTGGGAGTGAGACTGATAACGGTCTAAAGAGCTAAACCCTAAGTAATGCGTTCTATTTTTAATATCTGAAAAAGCTTGGAGTGCGTCTCTGGTTTTGCAAAGTAACACAATTTTTTCGTTTCTTAAGGTTGTTTTCTCTGTGTGGGGGCGGAACCAGTCTTGATTAGGAATCAAGTAATTTTGTGTTGCAAGCCAGAGCAATTTAGCCTGAATTTCTTCCATATGAATAAACACCAACACCTTACCACGAGTTCTCTCTAGAAAGAGACTGGCGATACTCAATGCCTTGTTTAAGAAACTTTTCTTTCCCAAGAGTACTTTTGAGGAAATGCAGGGGTACGCTTTTTTTAGAGCAGACTGAAGTACTAATGAATCATTTTCCAATCCAAGAGAGTTTCCGCTGATGATTACAACATAAGTTTCTTGGTTACTTCTATCGGAAGAGTGACTATTCATGATGATGTCCCATTTTAACTTCTGTGTTTGAAACCATAGTGAGATTTGGCGTACTCGTCTTTTAGGTAATGATTTAAGTAGCTATTGATGCGGAGTTTTTAATTTTAAAATAGTTAATCATGTCGAAAACACTGTTTGGTGACTTTAACCTTAAGTGATCGAATTTGATGTTACTGTAAATACTATCAATCGAGTCTGGCAAAGATTCGAAGCTGTCATAATGGTTCAGATGTTCTCGTATGGCACTTTGTTGGAGGTGTCTAAGGCTATAGCGATGTAATCGCCTAATATAGAGATAAATATTCTTTAAACTGGTTGGTGTTAGCCGATGATAATAAAATTCGGCACCTTCACATCCGCGCATGAAGCCATAGGAAAAACCATTGGATAGTCTAAAATCATGGCTGGCGGCCCAAGCTAAAAGGCTGTCATCACCAATTAACCCAACAGGTAGCCTAAAGTCTAACTTTTGCAACTTCTCGACAAAAAGCGGAGTAACAGCGTAGAACGCTCCGCTTAGCGCCTCTCCTTTTAGTGTATTTGTGATGATGTGATCTGTCGTTCTTCCTTGAGTCTTTGGTATGCCTGCGATGATGTAGCAATCGGGGTGAGCATCATATGACTGCATGATACTGATGAGTGAACCTGGTGTAATCGTGCAGTCTCCATCAATGAAAATAGTCATGAGAGGGGTATCGTTGCCTAATTCGATTGCATAGTTCCAGGCGTTCGCCTTGTCTCCTAGCGGGATGTCGAAGCTTTGCCAACCGTCCTTATTTTGGCAGTATCGTTGAGTTACTGGGTATGTATCGTCACGACATCCATTGCAGATGATGTTGACCTCTGCATCCATGTTACTCAGCGCGAACAAAGACTGATCGATAGAGTTGAGACAGCGCTCGATGAAATCTGCTTCATTATAAGCGAGCACATTAATTCGGATTTTTTTTGTCACTTTACTCATAGTTGCAGGCCTTCATAGTTGGTGGATCATCGATGTCCATTTGTTGATGATATTGATAGGTGTGTATTCCTCTGAACGTGTGTAGGCAAGTTTGCCATATTCATCACGAAGTTGAGGACTGAGCAAGAAGCTGTTAATACACTCTGCCAGTTGTTCAATATTATGCTCTGGCAGTAATTTGCCATATTTGTCGGCAATGATTTCTGAAGGCCCCATCGGACAATTGAACGCAATAACGGGAAGCCCTTGGCCCATCGCTTCTATCAAGGTCAGCCCAAATCCTTCATAGCGTGAACTCAGCACATACATCGCTGCTTGTTGATACTCATTCTCGATGTGAGTGGACTCAGCAACAAGCTCGACACTCTGTTCCAGCTGGTATTCACGTATAAGTTTTTCGAGCTCAGGTTTCGCACTCCCAGTGGGTCCCACGATTCTTAGTGTCCAGTTTTTCTTTGATTCTCGTTCGATTTGGGCCCAAGCTCTAATGAGTAAATCAAATCCCTTTTGAGCGGTCATTCGTCCTACTGCCAATACGATGTTCTTCCTCTCCGAGTGGTTCCAATTCTTAGGTCGTTCAATGGGTAGGGGATTAGGAATAACGACCACTTTGTCAGGGTTGGTTTGAAGCGTATTTATCCAATGTCTTTTATCCGTTGCTGTTAGCACAATGATTTTTTTGCACAAGAGCGAGGCAAGTCGACGGCCAAACCAACGACTACCAAATCTGGTGCTAATTCCAGAGTTGAAGTGTTCCCAAGCTACGTGATTTTTGCGCAGCAGTGGTATCGATGAATACAGGCACATTTGTGTGTCACAGCTGATAATAAGGTCAGGCTTAAGTTGTGAGATCATGCGAGAAATAGCGAAAGGCAGCGTGAGATGGTGAAGGGACGACTTCGATGCATCGAACAGCTGTTCTCTTTTCACCGATTCATTGAGAAAGAAAAAAGGTGTTGTTTTTGATTCATGGTGACTGATGATCGTCACATCAAACCCGGCGGCGAAGAGTTCATTTGATATCATAGTACACATCCTTTCTGTACCACCAAGAGCTGTTATATCATTAATCAAAAAAGCGATGTGGAGTCTTTTATCCAGTTTGTTCACATGCAGTTCCTTGCGTTACTCGGTTTCCTTAAACGGTATCGATACCTTAGACGTTATATCTGAAAATATATGTTCGATACGTTTCGCATTGTTCAGCCAGGTCAACTTCTTATCTTGAATGGTTTTTGTTGCTTCAAGCTGCAGTTGTTTCCGCAGGGTTTCATCGGCGAGAATTCGTTTCACGCATACTAAAATGTCATCAGGTGAGCTCATGTCGTACAGAAGCGCGTTTTTGTTATCACATAAAAGCTCTCTAATGTTTTCGGTATTGGGTGCGACAATGGCTTTCCCTTTTGCTAAGTACTCGATGAGCTTAAGTGGTGATGACCATGGTGTTGCAGCAGGTTGAAGAGCGATGTCAATTTGGTCTAGCCAACCTGGCATATCGTTTCTCTCTATTAAACCAGTGACGTGAAAACGGTCTTCAATGCCTAACTGTTGGGCTTGTTGCTGTAGCGTTGCAGCAGCGGGGCCGTCACCCACGACAAGTAGCATTAAATGGTTATTTTCAGGCTCTGCTATCAAGGATAGTAATTTATCTAGCTGATGCCACTCCCGGCAAAAGCCAACAAAACCGATGGTTAGCTGATTTTCAAATTTACGATTTCGATCATGCTGAGTGGTTGGATAGAACTTTTGAGGGTCAATGCCATTGGGGATCACCGTAATTTGGTCTGCTGGAACGCCCACTTGCAGGATATAGCGAGCGAGCACATGGGTAACAGGGCACACATGATCGGCATTACGCCACGTATACACCTCACTCCATTTTGCCAGCGGTTTTAGTGTGATGCCTCCGTATTGCTTTCGTTCGTCGTAAAGAGGGGAGTTCACTTCCAGAATGAGCTTAAGGCGAAGGAGTTTCTTGACCCAAATTCCAGCTGGCAAAAATAAGTTATAGCGTTCATAAATAGCATCGGGGCGGTGCTTAATAGCAGCAAGTAGCAACTTGAAAAAGACATAAAACGCATAGCCAAACTCCAACACTTCCGAGCACGCTTTCGGTAATACACTTCTTAGCTTTGATACCCATCCACCGTCGCTGCCAAACTCCGCCTCCTCGGAGACATTTGGACCAACGACAATAATTTGATGACCAAGGCTTTCAAGGGCATTAATGATTTCTTCCACATGGACATACTGGCCATCTTTAGACGCGATTCTGTGGTGATAAAGTATCTTCATTACACAACATCCTTCTTTTGAGTATTGAAGCTAAAGGGCGTTCAATGAGTGAGTAAATTAAGTATGAGCCTGCTATGCAGAGAATGGAAAGAACGGCCGTAGAGGTATAAACGTCTATGTAAGCATACACATCTAACGTGGAAAAAATAAGGCCAAGTACTGGAAGGAAAAGTGCCGCATGAAACAGGTAAAGTGAGTATGAGGCGTTACCTAACGCAACCATTGGTCTAAAAGCGTTTGCTTGGAATAAGTGCTCGGACGAAACAATCGCGTAAACAAGCATTATTGATGGCATCCCCCATATTATAAAACGCCATGGATTTAGGTTATAGAAAGACACGTAAGGTGCTTCTAAATGAGATGACAGACTGAGTAAAATCAGGGCTATGATAGCAAGAGGAATAGCGAGAGTTTTGCCTAAAAGTACACCCTTTTTATAAAGGTAGCCGATCCAGCAACCCGCAATGAACTCCAAAATTATTGGGTTTGTGTAGTAGTGTATATATGCACTACTAAAAGTAGAGGATAAGACAAAATTAGTGAGCGCAAGGAAGACAAAAATAATGTTTAGGGTCAGTAACCTGCTTTGGATTTTTAAAGTTAATAACGCAGCATAGACCATGTAAAAAAACATTTCGAACACGAGTGTCCAAGCGATGCCTAGATAAGGATAGTAACTACCATTATTCGTTGTCGGTAACAGAAGGAGAGAAGTTATTAAAGGCTGTAGCTCTACATGCCCTAGTAGAGGTTGTGTGTTGAGCATGTTACTCAGTGATAACAAAGACAGGTAAGCGATAAAAGCAAGCCAATAGATTGGGTAAATCCTGAACACTCTTTTAATGACAAAGCATTTTATGTCATTACTTTTATTCTGAGAATCTCGTGTAACCAGTACCATGACAATACCACTTAGAATGAAAAATACGTCCACACCGAGTGCACTGACCTTCCATATAGATAGAAAGAGGTCTGGCATTGCCTCCTGCGAGTATTCATGCTTCAATTTCCCAACAGTATGACCGATCATAACAATCAGTGCAGCGAGCCCTCTAAGTATCTGAACGGTCCTTACTTCCTGGGATGTAGCATCTCCATCCTTGCTAGGCGACTTATTCATATTGGACCCCGCCGTCATTCCGTTGGGCTTCAAACTGTCTTTCTAGAAGTGAAGAGAATACATCGTATTGCCCTTGAGAAGTGGTGAACCAATCAAACTGTTCTGCGTAAAGACGAGTGTGATTTCGCTGTGGGGGATTTTCTAGCAGATGCTGTACGCCTTGAGCGATCGAGTTCGAATCTCTGTCAACAAGGACACCGGCCTGTATATTTTGAACCACTTCCGGTGTCCCCCAGATATTTGTTGCCACGACAGGGGTTCCACAGGCCATGGACTCTAATAGAACGTTCGCCCACCCTTCACGGCTTGATGCCAAGACAAGCGCGTTAGCTGCTCCGTAGTAGTTCGCAAGCTCACTTTGACTAAGACTACCGAGGAAAATGACGCGATCTTGCAGCTGATTTTTTATGACCTGTTGTTTGAGTTGATTTTCGTCTGGTCCATTGCCAGCGATAAGAAGCAAGACACTGGGCAGCTGTCGTAATGACTCGATAACGAAGTGATGGCCTTTGCGTTCAATAAGATGACCGACAGAAATGATGATAGGTTTATCCTGCGGCAGATTGAGCTCTGCTCTTAGTGCGGTTTGTTTTAACTCGTCCACATAGGAAAATAGCTCTAGATCCACACCATTTCTCAGTGTGGTTACCGAGTTAGGTTCCGCTCCCAGCGTTATCATCTCCTTCCTTAACGCTTCACAAACCGCCATGTTGTGATCGCTACGTTTAAGGACCGCCTGGATATCTTTTTTAGGCTTTGTGAATTCGGGAATAAGGTTGATATCCGTCCCTCGAGCTGTGACTGTAAAGGGTTTACCCAGTTTTTCTGCAGCTTGTGATATGGCCACCCCATCTGGATAGAAGTAGTGGCCATCAATTATGTCAAAATCAAAGCCTTGCTGGATAAGTTCCGCTGCTTTTTTATATATTGTATTAGCGAGTGTATGTGGAGTGAGTGTCATTCCAATTTTAGGCACGACAACGTAACGAGGGTGGTAGACATCCATCCCAAAACGATTTTCATGCAGTGGAGCATTGGCATAAGAAGCATACGCACCAAACATTGGCTGGCGAAATGGAAACCAAGGAATCGGAGCGATAACCTTTATTTCAACGTCAGGAAAATGCTGCTTTAAGTGACGTAGCCGAGTTTCGATAAACACACCATGCTTTGGGTTATTGGCGTAAGGGAATAAGGTTGTTACTGTCAATATCTTCATTTATCACTACTGCCTATTCATAAACTTTGCAAACATCAGCAGGCACCAAAGGGCGTCGGCGTGATTACTCTTTCCTTCGATATGCTCATTAATCATTTTTTTAAGCGTGTCGGCAGAAAAAAAACCACTGTCGAGCATATTTTCAGAAAGTATGGTTGAGCTGAGGCTGTGCTTTAACGGTCCTCTAAACCACTCGGCGATAGGAATGCTAAATCCCATTTTTGGGCGGTAGAGAATGTTTGAGTCCACATAGGGTTCAAGCGCTTTCTTGAAGGCGTATTTTCCTTCGGTGCCTCGGATATTGTCCGTACTCTTAATTGAGAATGCCCATTCCACAAAGACATGGTCGAGTAGCGGCGAACGAACTTCCAACGAATGCGCCATGCTGGCTCTATCCACCTTGGTTAATATGTCTCCTGGAAGCCAAGTTTTGATGTCTAAATATTGGATCTGCTTTAACGGATCATCGGTTGGTGCCGCCTTAGCATGCTGCCGCATGATCTCTAAACCGGAGTAGCCATTGAGGCGACGCAAATAATCGGGATGAAAAAGTTGATGCCTTTGTTCTGCTCGCAGTTTTGACATGGTGTTGGCGTATGCCTCGACCGTATTCATCGCCAGTGATTGTAATGTGGTTTTTGCTCGTAGTGGCTTGGGAGCCCAGTCGGCTTTAGGGTAGACGCTTGCTAAGCCACCAAATAGAGATTTGCGTAAATGTAGGGGGATTTTATCTCTAAGACGCTGTTCGGTTAAATGCATTCTTTGACGTCGGTAGCCAGCGAAGACTTCATCACCGCCATCGCCGGATAAAGCAACTTTTACGTTTTGCCGTGCCAGTTGGCACACTTGGTAGGTAGGGAGTGCTGAGCTATCGGCAAAAGGTTCATCATAAATGGTACTGAGCCTGTCTATTAAATGGTAATCGTTTGAGGAGACGATTTGGCTTATGTGGTTGGTCTGGTACCTCACGGCTATTTGGTTGGCATAGTCACTTTCGTCATAGTCACGTTCATTAAAGCCTATTGCACACGTGTTGACCGGGGTTTCTTGCAGGCCAGCCATCAGGGCAGTGATAGCACTTGAATCCACGCCACCGGACAGAAAAGCCCCCAAAGGTACATCGGAGAGCAGGCGAATTCTGACAGACTCATTTAGCCGCTCGATCAGTTCGGTTTGAACATCTTCCCATGAATGAGTTTTGGTGGGCACGGGTAGATCCCAGTAACGAGTTTGTTGGATTTTTGTGCAAGGCTCTAACAGCATATAGTGGCCGGCGTTGAGCTTATAAACGTTTTTGTATGCGCTGAATGGCTCAGGTATGTAGCCATACATAAAGAACTCTTCTGCCATCTGCTCGCGTAACCTTGTGTCGACGTCTGGATGGGCGAGTAATACCTTGAGCTCAGAACCAAAAATGAATTGGCCTGATGTGGTTTTGGTGTAGTAAAGAGGCTTTTTGCCGAGCCTATCTCTCGCTAAAAAAAGTCGCTTTTTGTTCCTGTCCCACAGTGCAAACGCAAACATCCCGCGAAAGCGTTCAAGACATTTGACTCCCCATTCTTCCCAAGCATGAACAATGACTTCAGTATCACTATGAGTAGAGAAGCGATGGCCAAGACATGACAGCTCAGCAACTAATGATTCGAAGTTGTAAATCTCGCCGTTAAAGACAACGCAAACGGATTGATCTTCATTGAAAATAGGCTGCTGTCCACTACTGAGGTCAATGATTGATAATCTACGATGACCTAAGCCAACGTCGCTATCAATGAAGTAACCTTCATCATCAGGCCCTCGGTGAGATTGCACTCGATTGATATGTTTTAATAGGCTCTCGTCAATCGCTGCATTGGTCTCAAGATTAAATATTCCGGATATTCCACACATAACATGATTCCCTGTTAGTAGTCTCCGTTGGCCATCCATGCCTTCGCGAGTGCTTGAAGTTGTTCGTCTGTCAAATCGAAACTTGCCAACGCCAATATATCTGCTGTGCCCGACCGTTCAGTCATCAATTTCGTTGCTTTGATTAGTTTTATTTCTAGTGGGTTACTCGAACAGACATTATCGATGCAATACCAGTAAAGGACTTTCATTGACTCGCCGTAATGATTAGCGATAGTGAGTTGCGTTGCATTAAAGGCATCAATAACCTGTGGTGAAATGACGTGTTTCGAGTTTGAGTTCAGCGCCCATTTATTCTGGTCATAGAGGTGATTAACTGAGCTAATTAATTCCCCATGCTTCTGACGGATGGAATATCTTGCTGAAAAGTATTCAACTCGACCGTCAGGCGTGACGCCCCTCGTTACTGTTAGTGCCTGCGGGAAAGAGATCCCCCACACTGACGAATGAACTTCAGTTATCTGGTCAGGTAAACGAATTGGAGAGACGGCTTGCTGGTCGGTTTTTTGTAAAGACGCTTCCCATTTGAATTGTAGGAACAAAACGGCGGTAAAGCATATCGACATAGTCAATGTTTTGGCCGGCGTTCGAATCACATGGTTCGGTTTCTGTGACGTAGCCGAAGATCGCGGGTTGTCGGCAAACTTATCAGAGATATAGAAGATGATGCCGATGACGAAAGCGAAGAAGACCCACCCGTAAACTAAGTGATCCGCGCCAGTGGCATACTTCATGTCACTTAAGTAGCCGATGAGCACAATGCCGTAAGCTCGGATGCCATTTGCGATAATCGGAAAAATAAACGAGAACCCGACAAAAATGAGTATCTTCCACCATTTATTGAAGCTGAGGTAAGCGAATAAGGTCCCGAGTGCGAGGCTAGAAATTAGGAATCGTATTCCTGAACACGCTTCGGCCACTTCAAACTGGCCATTAGGTATCTCGAGGAATAACCCTTCACGATAAACAGGAATATTTGAGAGTTGTAGGGCAAACACGGTGATATCAGCGGTAATGACCTGAAGATAGGGAACGAGCTCTTCACCAAAAGGAATACAGAAAATTAGATAAAATATTGGGAAAAACAGGATCTTCGTTAGGGGAGTCCCTAGTAACGCCCAAAGTATTAGCTGCAAGCTGAAAATAGCGGCAATATGCTCAAGCAGCGCGACATCTGCCGCCTTTCCGAACATCCAGCACAGTGTCGGGAATATAAAGAGAACGACAGGGATCCAGCTGCTCCCCAACGGGGTTTGCTTGATCTGGTCTCTTTTACGCCAAGTGAGCCATAGAGAGATTGGAACAATAATAAAGCCATGTTCATAAGTTTTAGATTGCGACCATACCGTGACCATGCTTTCTATAGACTCATGGTAAACAAAAGCCCAAGTGATAAGGGGGAGAATAAAGCGATATATGGGTAGCTTAATCACCGCGAGCTCCCAAATAATGCAGCAAAGGGGTCAGTTTTGCTTCCCAGCTGTAATTTTGCTCTAACCACACTCTAGAATCAGTGGCGTTAAGGGGAGGGCTCTCTAACTTATTGATCACCCATGCTCTCATATTTTGTTCTGAATCGGTGACATACAGGTTTTCATTAGGGCACCCTTCCAATCCTTCGATACCACGGTTTGACGTAAGTACAGGCCTTTCCATTGCCATCGCTTCTAAAATTTTATTCTGGATTCCTCTAGCCATCTGCATAGGAGCGACAGCCGCTTTAGCATGTGCGAGGTAAGGTCTAACATCATCGACACGACCAGTGACAATAACGCCAGAAAATGAGGACAGTTCCAACACCTGTTTAGGGGGGGAGGAACCGACAATATAAAACTTGCTATCTGGGCACTGTTTAATGACTTCAGACCAAACATGATGAGTAAACCACGTTACGGTCTCGATGTTAGGTCGATAATCCATTGCGCCGGTAAAGACAATATAGTTGTCATCTTGAACGGAAAAACCTTCATTTAGGTTCGCGATAGCTGACGGTGAGAAGTATTCACTGTCGATACCATTACTTAAGGTTTTAATTTTTGGTTGAATATGGTCGTCCACCATTTCCTTAAAAAGAGAAGCTTCTGCATCCGAGATAAAGCAACTAACCTCGAATTTATCTGCAACGTATTTTTCATACCCTTCGAGAGCCTGGTATTCACGCATGTAAATTTTGCTCATGACCCCGTTTGAGGAACATGCATATTGACGCCACTTATCAGAATCAATATCCGCAAACTGCATCACTTTATATAAGGTTGGTGATTCGGGCCTGAGTACATATTGCGCCATGCAGCCTGAGTATATAAAAGCTTTAGTGATGCTGTGCTCTGCGATGGTTCGATTAACCCAGCTCTGCATTTTAGAACTGCGGTAATAGGGTAAGGTGATCGGTTCACCCCGACCAAATGCAGTTAATCCTTTTATTTTGGCTAGGGTAGGATTGAGGTCGACAAAAAAACATTCTTTGCACAACTTAGCAACGTTGTCAGTGTACTGTTTGTCGTTTGGGTCATCGATAAAGCAGCCCACATATACGTCATAGTGTTTGTTCAAGAACTTCAGAACATTGAATGTCGTGATTTTGTCCCCCTTGTTCGGGGGATACGGAATACGATGACACAAGTACAGTAGCGGTTCTTTCATGTTCTAGCCTAAATATTTGGAAAGTTGGGGCCCTATTTGACGAGAAAGGCTTAACGGCATTTTCTTCCATAACCCTATTAGTATCCGATATTTAGGGTTGTTTGGTGACAGGTTCGGTAAGTTTTTGGCTTTGATTAGTGCAATACGATAGTGAAGATTATTCTCCTGCATACCCCAGTGTTTTTTGTACTGGTAGGAGCCTGAATCTTTTTTGCTTCGACCGAAGTCAAACTGTGTCATGCCCTTGTCCTTAGCGATGCACATAAGTTGATAGTACATATAATCATTGCTCTTTAAATCTCGAGCATCGTGAGTACCGCCTCCGTAATAGGGAAGTACTGTATCTTTGTAGTAGAAACTGAGCACACTCGATACTGGAGTATCTTTATCATTATGGATAACAAGTGTCTCGCATCGCTCAGCGAACGTTTCTTTTAGTGAATCGAAAAGCTTTTTGTTGAAGACGGGAGTGCCAAGGTTGTGAACGCTTTGAGCATACACATCGTAGCAGCACGACGTGTCGTCTTTGTTATCCCATTTCAGGTTGTTTTTAAGCGAGTGGCGAATGACCGCTCTTTGCTTTCGCTTAATGTCAGTTAGGATTTGATCGGGAGAATCACTAAGTACGGATGAAAACGTTGCGTGCTGGCAATGTGCCACCCAAGGCCCTTCTGATTCACGGGGCGTTTTATCGCGTAGCTCTACATAGTCGACATTTAAAGACGCGCCAAGCTCAAGTGCTGATTTTTCGAGTTTATGTCGAATGGCATCAGAGTCAGCGAGCACGCCACCATAGACACAAAAAGGTGTCGATATCAGCGCGTGGCCAAAAATCGCACTTTTCTGCTCAAAAAGAGGCAACACACCCACGATGTTGTGGTCGCGTTCCGCGAGCAGGTATTGTGGTTTATGTTTGAAAACAGAGTGTATGACTGTGTACCAACCGGTAAGGTGAAAAAACGTACCGTCTTGATGATGGTCAACGTACTTATCCCAGGCCAACATATCTTGTTGAGTCATTTTTCTGATTTGTAGATTTTGAGTCATCCGTTAGTCCATCCAGTTGGAAAACATGGCTCATCGTATTCCATGAAAAATCCGTTAATAGGTGCTGAATACGAGCTTCCATTCGATTAAGATTCAGATAGTGGCGAAATTGAGATTTCAGGGTTATCCCAGCGATGCGAGGTTGCTGGTGATCGATTTCCCAAGGGTGAAAATAAAAGCTATAAGGCAAACCAGTCTCGCGAATAAAGCGGTTAATCAACACTTTACTCAAATCGTAGGGGTAGAGTCTGAAAAAACCACCCCCGCCAATTGGGACGCTGCGATTGAATTTATGTAACGTCGGTATGGGAATTTCGTAAATTCCCTCAGGCCGACGATACTTCAATTTCGGCCAATCTAGCGCGCCATAATGGTCGTGTTTAACTGGGTAAGTACTACTGCTGTAGAGAAAACCCAATTCAGCCAAAACACTAAATGCCCATTCATTCTGTGGGTTGATCGAGAAACTTGGTGCTCGATAGCCCTTAATCTGGCCACCAGTTATATCTTCTAGCAACGCTTTACTACGTTGAACATCTTGTCTAAACACGATTGGGGACTGAGAGGTGGCTCTTTCGTGATTGAAGCCATGGCTAGCTAGTTCATGCCCGTTCTCTGTGATTGCTCTAGCCAATTGTGGGCATGAATTAGCGACCCACCCCAACATAAAAAAAGTTGCCTTTACATTATGTTCTGAGAAAATTTCGAGGATCCTATTCGTACTTCGCTCGATTCGTAGAGGGTACTTAGTCCCCCATTCTGAACGTTTGATTACTTTGTCAAAGGCTGCTACTTGAAAATAATCCTCAACATCGACGGTCATCGCACACTGCGCTATAGAGTGATCGTTGCTTGGTAAATCAGTCATACGGCTATCTACCTTTTCCAAAGAGGATAATCTCGGATGTCTTCAATAAAATTAAAAGATCCAAGGTAAAGTTGCGGTTTCTTATGTAGTAAAGATCGAATTTCAACTTTTCTAATGCGTCCTTTTCACTGCTGCCATAGGGATACTTTAGCTGCGCCCAACCTGTTAAACCTGGTTTAACATTGTGTCTTTGATTGTAATAGGGAATGGAGCTACTAAAGCCTTGAGTAAATTGTGGTCTCTCTGGCCTCGGACCAACGAAGTACATGTCACCGATAATGACGTTGTAGAGCTGTGGAAGTTCATCAATACGAAATTTCCGAATGAACTTACCGACTTTAGTTACTCGGGGGTCATCTTGTTGCGCCCACTGAACACCATTTTTTTCTGCGTCAGTACGCATGCTCGTAAATTTGTATATAAAGAAACGTCTGCCGTTTAGTCCGACTCGCTCTTGAGAGTACAGGATAGGAAAATGTCGCCCGCCTTCTAGTTTGATGGCCACCACAGTAAGTGCCATCACTGGGAGGGTTAATAGAGCGATTGAAATCGCGATCGCACCATTGAACAACCAATACAAGTTTGTTCTCAATTGGTTCTTTGAGCGATGGTTCTGGAAAAGAAACCAAGATGGGTTGAGGTAGTTGACGGCGACTTGCCCAGTTTCTCGCTCAACAAATTCAATGATGTCGGTAATTTGCACTCCCACTTGTTTTAAGCGGAGCAATTCTTCAAAGGGCAGGTTATTTCGACGTTCATCAATTGCAATAACGAGTTCATCAATCTGCTTATGCCTTACAAAAGTATCAATCGGTTCTGAGATTTTGATGACTTGTTCGTCATTTATCTGTTGCTGGGCATCGCCTTCAATAGTGACAAAACCGACAAAATCAAGCCCAATACGATCGGAGCTACGGCGCATACATTGCTCAATGATACTTGCCCTTTTCCCTGAACCAAGGATTAGGATGCGTCGCTTAACCAATTGATTCAACCCTAGCTTTAACATGATAAAGCGGCAGATCGACAGCGAAAAAAATGCGAAGACGGATAATAACTCATTGAATGAATGAGGGAAAAAGTCTGCAATAAATAAATGGCTTAGTAGTCTGGTTAATATATAAGCCAATAAAACAGCGACAAATATTCGAATTAGAATGCCATAAAAGGTTTCCCTGAGTTTTTCGTTGTATAAACCAACACCTAACAGCGTTAAATGTAAAGGCAGAGCAAAGATGAAGAATTGCACATAAACATCAATATTAGAATTACTTAAATAAAAGTCACTCGTGAACAACTTCGCGCAGAATATTGTCAGTATGAAACTGAAAAAAACCACCATGAAATCAGTAACTATCATTAAAGTATTATTGGTATTCAATCCGTGAAATTTAGCGCTCGACATATCCTATCCCTGACATAATTAAGAACTCACTAAAGCAAATTAAATACATTTTGGGAGTCACACACTTATGAAACTTAGACGGGTTTTGTTGTTAGATCCAATGCAATATTAGACTATTTTCACTTTAGTTTAGTGTTTGCTTGTAGAAGACAGTTCGCCTAATGACTCAAGTAAATCCGTGATGAACGAATCACAATTAGGATTCAGATCTTAATGTAGCGGTTTGTAGTGTCCTACTTAATTTGGATAATCTCGCCGTAATTATTTTGGTAATCAGAAGGTTAAGGAAGCATGTTGAAGAGTAGTATTACACAATGTAAATAGGTAAAAGAGTGGTGCCACTGAAAACAATGTTGGGTGTAACTGACATTTTACTTTTGCATTTCTTGGGGCATGTTTTTTCTGTCAACTAATGTGCAGAGTGTAAATTCATGTTCTATATTAGATTCTTGTATAGCTATAGATTTTCATGTCTTTGTACATTCGGCAATAGGAAAGGGAGTCATAGTACGAAACATTCGGTACGTTGAACTCTGAGTTTACGTGGCAGCGGAACGTAAAGATATGGATGAGAAAAGGAATTCTAAGGAAGCATGTATGAGTGCAATTTGCCAATTCTACAGAGAATCTAAACAAGCATTCGTTTTGAGTTGTGTTTGGCTGATGATAGGCTGTACCACTAACGATTTACCTTCGTTACCCACGGCAACAATCCACCCATCCTTGACTGAGGACATTAATAACTATCGTTACCTTATTGGCCCAGGAGACTCTTTAACCATTTCGGTGTGGGGAAATCCAGAGGCATCAGGAACGTATACGGTTCGTCCTGATGGCATGATTTCTACCCAACTGGTCGATGATATTGTTGTTGCTGGCAAGACACCAACGTTCCTCGCTAGAGAGCTTGAAGCCCAACTATCTGTGTATATAAGAGATCCAATAGTCTCTATCTCGGTGGACACCTTTGTTGGCCCATTCAGCGAGCAGGTTCGGGTAATGGGTGAAGCGTTAGAGCCTCAGGCTATCAATTATAAAGAAAACATGACGCTCTTTGACGTGATGATTGAGGTTGGAGGATTAACAGATTTTGCCGACGGAAATAACGCTCGACTTATAAGAGTGATTAAAAATCAGCAAAAACAATTCGGTTTAAGAATGGATGACTTACTGAGAGACGGTGATATAGAGGCGAATGTCGATATTTTACCTGGCGATATTATCATCATTCCAGAGGCGTGGTTTTAATCAGGGAAGAACAATACATGCAAGAACAAGTTAAGTTGTTGGCTTACTATCTCCAGGGAATTTGGTTGCAAAGAAGGTATATTCTCATTTTGGCCTGGATCATTTGTCCAATCGGGTGGATTGGCGTTACTTTACTGCCAAATCAGTATACATCAGAGGCAAAAGTTTACGCAGATACACAGTCTATTCTTGGCCCACTTCTACGAGGGCTTGCAATACAAACGGATCCTTCCCAGAGATTGGAATTGATGGCCAAGACATTACTTAATACGAGAAATCTCGAAGTTATTGGAAATGAAGTTGATGCTAACATTAGGGCAACTACTCCAGAAGAATACGAAGAATTATTAAATGACTTGAAGTCAGGAATAATAATTAGGTCTGCGGGTAGAAATAATTTATATACAATCAGTTATACTGGTGAAAACCCAGTTTTTGCCAAAAATGTAGTACAAGCGGCGCTAAACGTATTTATTGAAAGCAGTTTAGGAGATAAACGACTTGATGCTGAACAAGCCCGTTATGTCATTAATGACCAAATTGAATATTATGAAAACCGATTAGTCGAAGCAGAAAAAGACTTAGCAGATTTTAAGCGAGAATATATCGGGCTTCTTCCTGGTAGTGATCAAAGTTACTACTCAAATCTTGAATCAGAGAAGTCTGATTTAGAACAAGCAGAATTAGCCCTAAAAGAGGCAAGATCTGGTGTTGCTAGAGCCAAGCTTCAGCTCGAAGAAGAAAAGCAAAATGCATTGAGCCAAATATTCACCATTCAGACTGAGTATGACGCTAGGATTGAGGCTGTCGAAATGCGTTTAGATGAGCTTCTATTCCGATATACACAGAAACACCCTGATGTCGTTGAGACTAAACGACAGTTATTAGAGCTAAAACAGTTAAAAAGTCAGTCGGTGAAAAATATCACTGTAGACAACAGTTTAAATGATAATTTAGTCTATCAGGACTTAAAAATCTCGATTTACCGACTTAACAATGAAATCGCATCGCTAGAAGTACGCGTCGAAAATCACAAAGCGAAGATAGACGAGTATCAAAGTAAGCTTGATATTGTGCCAGATGTTGAGGCTATGCTTACATCACTGACAAGAAATTACGAAGTCACTAAAGGAAAGTATCTAGAGCTTATGTCTCGAGGTGAAACTGCCTCTATTTCTAATAGCGTCGGAAATGCTTCGGAAGACATTAAATTCAAAATCATTGAGCCTCCTTCAATACCGACATCACCTTCTGGCCCAAATCGCTTACTACTATTATTAGCCGTTCTGGTCGCTGGCGTTGGGGCAGGCTTTGGGGTGTCGTTTATTATGAGCCAGATGTATCCAGTGGCCACTTCACCAAACCAACTTTATCAGATGACAGGAGTGCCTGTTTTTGGTGTTGTGTCGGCTACAGCGTGCTCTGGTTTACTAGCAGCAGAAAAGAAAAGGTTAATGGTATTTATTTTTATGACCTTAATGTTGTTAAGCGTGTTGTTCATGTTACTGGTTATCAATACTGTTCCATCAATATATAGCATGATTAGGTAGATTCGATAGTTTATTTATTACAATAAAATGCGTTTGGGGGAAAGGATGCACAACTCAAAATCAGAAGAGAGCGGTGAATTATCTTTAGAAGAGCGAACGAAAGAAATCAATGAACCTGGATTTTTAAAGAAAGACATTATCGTTATAGATGTTGAAGATCTAAAAAAGAAGGGGATGGTTTGCGTAAGAAGTAATGGGAATAAACAAGGAGTTAATGATGAGTTTCGTGCAATAAAACACAAATTGGTAAGCAATGCATTTGGCTCTGGAGCAAATAGCCATGAGAATGGCAATCTAATCATGGTTTCTAGCTCGACAGCAAATGAAGGTAAAACCTTCTGCGCTGTTAACTTAGCTATGATGCTTTCGTTAGAGAAAAACAAATCAGTATTACTCGTTGATGCGGATGTGCTAAATCCTAGTGTTAACAGAATACTTAATATTGATAATAGACCTGGTTTAATCGACTACTTAAACGGTGATGTATCGGATGTAGAGAGTATTATTTACAACACTTCAGTAGAGAACCTTCGGATAATGCCTTCAGGTGAAGCTCATCATTTGAGCTACGAACTTTTGGCCAGTGACAAGATGTTGGCATTGGCAAGTGAATTAGCAAGCCGTTACAGTGATCGTATCGTGCTGTTCGATGGCCCGCCTCTTCTCGGTGTTATTGAAACCATCTCGTTGTCAAAACTCGTCGGTCAGGTTGTGGTTGTGGTCGAACACAACAAAACGAAAATTTCATCTATCAAAGAGGCGGTGTCTCAGCTCGATAGCAGGTTAGCCATTGGATTTATTCTTAATAAGTCTGTTAACTATAAGCTAAGTCAATATGGTTACGGTTATGGGTATGGCTAGTTGTAAATATCTAAAGTTAGAGGGGATAATATTAATTTTATCATCTATCATCGTTAAAAATGTATTTTCCGCGAATGTAGAGATTAGTCCAACGGCTTCGGTCGAATTAACTTACTCCGATAACATAAATTTAGATTCAACAAATGAAAACAGTGGATTCGTATCAACATGGTCCGCCGGTGTTATCACTGAATCTATTGGAAATAATGGAGAGTTGCTGTTTGGCTACGATGTATATCAAACGTTTAACCTGCAAGACTCTAGTGAAAATAAATTGTTTAATGAACTTTCACTCTTCGCAAATAGAAAAATATATAAGGACTCTGTAGAGTTAGAAACTAACGCTACGATTACCAATATTGCTCGTTCTATTCAAGATAATGCTAACCCTGATATTATTTCTGGTAACACGATAGAAACTCGTTCGATAGACGCAGAAATTTCATATCAGAATAATCCAAGAGGTTATTTTGATATTTATGGATCCATTTATGGGAGCGCTACATCTAACGAAGATGGTATAGGTGATTATTATGCTATAGAAAGCAATATAGTTTTTCAAAATGGTTTGTCTGAGAAGGATTATTTTTGGTTGACGGATTATTCTTACGAAAAAAACATATCTGCTAATACAAAAGAATCCTATTATAACTATGAGATCGACCAAGAAGTTGGAATTCAGACTGTATATGGGGTGAGCCCTCTCATTCACGCGTACTATGAAGGATATACAACAGGCAATCAAGATAAAGTTGTTGAATCTGGGAGTTGGGGACCTGGAGTACGATATTATCTACATCGGAGATCTTATGTTGAATTGGGTTACGAATTTTCGATTAACGATAGGGACTTTTGGAGGTGGGCTGTTAGTCTTAATCCTAACCCAAGAACATTCTTAGCATTTGATTACACAAGAAAGTTTTATGGGGATTCCTATGATTTTACGCTGATTAATATAAACAAAAGAATGACTAACACCATTAGCTATCGTGAAGAACTTGAAGGATTTGAACGCCAATTTTTTGTTGTAGGAGAAAATATAGAGGAATTCCAACTTGTCAAAGAGTTGAGTATGAACTCGTCGTTTATTACACGCAGAACAACGTTTAGTTTTGACCTTCGTGCTCAAGAGAGGCTAATACTCTCTGACAGTGATAATGTAGGAAGTGATAATGTAGGAGACAGTAAGCTTTATGGAAGTAAACTTGCCATTTTGCACAATATCTCTAATTTGACTTCATTGTCTGCTAGCTTTCAATTTGATATAGATAAATTTGATTCTGAACCAACTGAATCTCTGATTAATTATTACCGTATATTCGATGTTTCTTTAGAAAATCAGATTTCAAACAGCATTTTTTGGGACGTGTCCTTACGTCATGCCAATAGTTCGATATACAAAGAAAATAGAGCTAATTTTACAGTTTCAGTTGAATACTAACTTATTCCTTGTTAGTGCATGATTTTATTTTTGATGTTTTAATCAATAGGTGAGATATAAAGAGTTGAAATTGGGTTTACAATGAGGTGATTGTCAAAGATGGACAAGTTGAGGCGTTATAAATGGAAGGTTTTAATTCTGTTTGTTATGATTGTTTTATTTTTGCCGCTATTTTTTTTGTTATCTAAAAAACCATTGGTTTCTGATGTTTACATTAATCCAAAAGAGGTCAAAGATGCAGTGGATAAATATCAATACGTATCCGGTGTCATCTTTGGTTTGGAGGATGAAATAGAAGTAGAGATCAGTGGTGAAAAATTAACATCTATATTTAAAGCTGCTTCACATCTTACACCTAATATGAATTTTGAGATTAAGGTTTCTCATTATGGTGCGGTAGTATTAGGAACCTTAGATTTAAGCGGTTTTATTAATAATCGATATGTCAACGTTTCTTGCTTTATCATCCCAGATGGTAATAACGCCATCGATTCATGTCAGGTAGGCGGGATTTATGTCCCTGGCTCTTTGGTTGAATTCGGGGTTAGTGTTTTTTTAAAAATAGTATTTGATTCTGGTGTTAATGATATTTTTGAGCAATTTATAAAAAGTATAGAAATAGAAGATAATACATTACGCTTAAGAGCGATAAAAAATGGTGATCTAAAGAATTATATCAAATCTGGTTTGTCTGATATATCTTCATTTATAAAATCATTTAGTTCAAGATACAATAATAAAATTGATCCTGATGTTATCGGTAGCTATTTAGAGTTTATGTTGGAAAGTGATGTCATCATGAGCAAAAGAAAGCTTTCTCTATCAGAAATATTTAATGTTGTATTTCAACATGCAAAAGAGAGAAGCCGCATTAGTGATGCTAGAAAAGAAAATGAGTATGCATTGTGGGCGGTCGCGATGGCATTCGCAAACCATCGCTTTGCAGAGCTAATAGATGCTGACACATATTCAATAGGTACTAAATTATCTAATCTCTCATCAAAGACAGCATCTCTTAATAACAGAAATGATTTAGCACTGCACTTTTTATATTCTGCTATTATTGAAAGAGTTGGTAGCGAAGCAATTGCTAATAATATGGGCGAACTAAAAGAGTTGTTTGATGCTAATCAAGATGGTTCTGGTTTTGATATTTCTGATTTAGCCGCAGATATCGCTGGTGCAAGATTTTCTAATTTTATCTCGAGTCGTAAAATTAATGCCGTTCACTCACAAAACCTTCTTATCGCTAGTCATTCCGAAGCCCTTTTTTTTCCGAATGTTAATCGGCATCGCTCTATAACTTCTGAAGACTTTGAAAAGGTCATTGGTAGTACTGAAAATGAGGAGTACACTAAAACGATAGAGAAACTACAAGCAGAAGTGCAAGCTCTCACCTTATATCAAAACAGTTCTTTAGATGATTTATCCAGAAACAAGAGTTTAGCTATAATTGACACTATCCCTTGGGCTTCCAATGGTGTTTGGTTGGCTGTCGATACTCATATCCACACGAAGCATTCCGATGGTGGGCATTCGATAGAACAAATCGCCAATAAAGCGGTGAGCTATGGGTGCGATGCGATTGCGATTACTGATCATTCAGACGGTGATTTACATGCAGGTTCATTAGACTATTTTCTTGAAATTGAAGCAATCGATCGCGCATTTCCAACACTTTCAATTATTTCTGGCTTGGAATGGAATTTACCTCCGTATGAGGGACGAGAGCATGCGACGCTGCTGTTCCCAGAAGGGCATACTGCCGCCATGATAGCGAGTCAGTTTCGACGTCAGTTCGATGACTATAGAAACCCTAACAACCCATTTTCATCTGTGAGGGATGGGCTTAAGTGGCTTGAAAGTAGCTTCGATTCTTACCCAGTTTTACCTGCAGTTTTTTATAATCACCCTAGCCGCAAAGTCGACAGTTTTGAAGAGACTCTTAGAAATTTGGAGGATTGGGCGAAAGAAAACAGTGTTTTTTTAGGCTTTTCCGGAGCTCCAGGCCATCAACGAGTTCCTGGTGATAAAATTGGTTCGTATTTCCATAAATTTAAGACACATGACCGATGGGACCCTGTTGTCTCAGAGGTTGGTGGGGTGTGGGATAATCTACTTGGCAAAGGGAAATTACTTTGGGGGGCACGTGCACCTTCTGATTTTCATGGTACGAGAGGTGATTATTGGCCTTGTCAATTTTCAGAAACTAGGGTCTATTCGCGGGACAATTCAATTAATGGAGTAATAGAGGCATTACGTAAAGGCTCTTTTTTTGCTAGTCACGGTAAAGTCGTAAGGGATCTAAAATTTGAGCTGAAGCACGATAAGCTAGAAAGACCTGCCATTATGGGAGAGACAGTACCTATCAGTGGCGTCGAAAAGCTGACAGTCAATATTGAGCTAACGTTAAATGAACTTAACTGGAAAGGAAAGCCAACAAAATTAGAACAGGTAGAGTTAATCGTTATCTCGAATGAAACGGTGACAAGCCAAGTATTTGATGTAGAAGATTATAAGATCGGTCATCGCATAGTAATGTCGGTACCAGTACTGGCTGTGGGTGGAGATATGGCTATAAGGTTGAGAGGGCGTAGTTTCCAACCTATTAACGGTGACTATATGTTCTATACGAACCCCATTATGGTTAGAGCAATAGATGAAACAAACTAAATTATCGATAAGTGTATAGCCCTACTACTTCGGAAGCTACTTATTGGCGCTGTGTATAACGAGTCAGTTAAGAGCATACTTAATGAAAGCAGAATTCAAAACGTTGTGTTTAATCACCGGTACTCTGTTGCTTTGCTAGGCGATCATTTGTCTAGTTATCCTAATGTTGGACCGCTATATGACAATTTCCAAGAGATATTGGAATCAGTCGATCGTGCAATTATGGAGTTGTCAAAAAGTAAAAAGAATATCTATGTTTATTTGCCTATTCCGGAGATAAAGAAACCAATAGGGCTGTTACTCTCAAAAGTATGGTTGAGTAATCTTGGTTTCCATGAAGTGCTCGGAACTACTTTGACTTTTTATAACAAGAGAAATGAAGTTATTCTTAATCACTTTAAGAACACGAGTTATCCCGACAATGTGATTTTCATAGACCCGACGGATGCATTTTGTGATGATAAAGACTGTTTTGCAGTTAGGGATGGTAAAGCGTTGTATTTTGATGATCATCATCCATCTGTTGATGGCGCAAGATTACTGACGGATCTAATTTCCACCCATTAAGAGTACACCACGTGCTTAGTAGTAATGCGGTTTGTAGTGTTGTTCTTACCTTCTTGACCGTATCCGATCTGATGGTTGATTACGAATGTAAGTAACGAAGCCAAGTAATACCAATATAACAGCAACAAACACTTTGGCCCACGTCAGCAGACCAGAGCCTTCTATTATTTGCCAATCAAAAAAAGAGTCATGATAGAAAGCGTTATAGTCTTGGGATGAAGTTGATACGCCATAGGTTTGGTTTTCATAAACTATATCATCTACATACTTCTTCCAGTCACTAAGTAGATTTGTTTGGCTACCAGAACTAAGAAACCACTCCTTAACGATATCTATGTTAACCGGAAGTTCGAGTTTTCCAAGATCAGGTGAATATAGGTCGCTATTATTGCTGCTAGTGGCTATTACAGTATCGAGTACTGTTATTGAGCTATTTCGTTTACGCTGGGTCGGAGAGCCGAGATTAACTTGGTTAGTAAAATAGCTTTGAGTGTTAACTGCCCCGTTGTCTCTTTGTGACGATTGTAGATAATCGCTATTTAAGTGCACATGTAGCCAGAAGACACTTTGGCTTTCGTCTATGTGTTCCATGAAAATCAATGTTGCAGTGGCATTAAAGCTGAGTAGCAACGAACTGATAATAGCAATGTTTAAAACGTTGATCACCTACACCTCGATATCATCTATAAAACTGCGTGAATGAAATTGGTGTCCCTAACAGAAAACTTCATGGGTACGATATCGTGGGCACCTATATACCCCCTAGTACTAATGAGAAAACCGAACGGTTTTGCACACACTATAGTTGAATTTTCTACATTCGAAATAATTATTCGTTTGATCACATCTAAACTATAGCTCAGCATCAGGCGGCAGGTACATTTTTAGCTGTAGTTCAAAGATGTTGGACTTCGATATCATGATCTATTTTCGAAGGATATTAATTAATCTATAGCAATAGTTAGACACGCTCAGAGCTGATACAACGTATCATACACTTTCTATTTTGAGATTAAAAATACACCGGCAAGTATCAACAGTGTTCCAGTTGTCTTATTTATGGTTAAGGGTTCATTTAAAAACCAATACGCAAACAGCATTGTACCGATAAAGCCTAAACCGACGAATGGATACGCTTTGCTAACATCTACCTTTGCTAATACGCCTAACCAAATAGCCGCACTGGAGACATAGGATAATAGGCCCCCCAGGACAAAAATATTCGTTAAAACAGTTGTAACACCTGAAAAAACTCCAAGGCTGAATGAATCGTGAACCGTTGGATTTGACATCCCCTGTTTCAATAAAATCTGTGCTAAAACAGATAAAGAAACGCTAAATAAAATTAATATAATAGAGATAACATTCATAGTACTTGCGCCGCTATTGATACTAGTCCACAAAAACCTATAGTGATTATGCTACCCCTATCTCTCAGCGAGAATATTATGGGGTCATGATGCATTTCTCCTCGATGGGTTTTTATCCACATTCTCATTAACCAATAGCACAGAGCCGGCACAATCAACCAGAGTATATCCGGTTGTTGGTATTGGTCTGTAAGTACATTGTTATTGATATAGAAGCAGAACATAAGTACTGACAATAACGCAGAAGAGGCACCAAAGCTGATCAATACAGAGTAGTCTTTAGGTGAATAATCTCGGCCTTTTACGCTTTTTTGGCCATCTACTTCCATAGTTTGAATTTCAGAGCATCGTTTAACTAACGCTAAACTAAGAAAAATGAATATCGAAAAAGCTAACAACCAGAAAGAAGCAACGACATTTATGGCTGCAGCACCAGCAAGTATTCTAATCGTGTAAAGTAGGGCAAGTGTCACGACGTCCATACCGACATATTGTTTGACTTTAAAAGAATACAAAACGGTTAAAATCAAGTACGAAAATAAAATGAGAGCAAACTGATAACCAATAAAAATTGAAATGAAAGATGCAATAAGAAGGAATACTATGCCTACAATAACACTGCTTTTGATGCTGATCACTCCAGCAGCTAAAGGACGGTGTTTCTTTATCCGATGGGCTCTGTCTGATTCTATATCCAAAAGGTCGTTGAGAATATAAGTTGATGATGCTAAGAAACTAAATGCGAAAAATGCATAGATGGCGGTGCTAATATTATTGAGATCTTCGAATGTACCAGAAACGACCAGTGGGACGAAAATAAGTAGGTTCTTCAACCATTGATAGGTCCTGAGCTGCTTAATCCAAACCCGCATACTTGGTTGTTGAACATCAAACGTTTTGTCAACTCGAAATTGCAGCGCTTTCCGTTTTGCCTGATAAGTAGGATTGACCAGTACACTTTGCTCCGCATGTTCAAATATTTCAAAATCTATAACATCATTGCCCGCGTAAGAAAATTTTTTACTTATGTTTTCTATCTTCTTAAGTTTGGTTTTCCCTTTTAAATTTTCATTTTTGTTGCTGCTAATACAATCATAAAAAATATCATGTTGGCTAACAATTTCTCTCGCGTACTTTTCGTTTGACGCAGTAGCAAGGTATATCTTCCTCCCTTTGCTCTTCTCTTCTTGGAGAAAAGAGTTAAGCTCCTGGTTTAACGGTAGAGACCTTAAATCAAGCTCGGCACGCTCAGAAAGTTGATACTTGATATATGATCTGCCTTTGAGCAGCCAAAAAAAGCAGTAAAAAGCGATGAGCGGATTTTTTTTGAAAGCGACTATAAAACTCTCAAATAGCAAATCAGTTTTGGTGTAGGTGCCATCCAAGTCTACAAACATCGGATAACATTCATTGTTGTCCATAACGTACCCACGTTGATATCGAAACTGTTATTTGTATAACCGTATAAAATTTAATCTATAATGTTTGCCCTAAATTTTGTATGGTGTGCTTAACGGTTTTTGTATAGAGATCGTTAGAGAATCTAGTTGGGCCTATAAAGTGAATTAAAGAGACTTTGCCTAAATACCCTGCTAACCCTGACTGTTTGGTTTCAAAGTTCGGAAAACCATGATTATGATATTTTGGCCATTTTAGAACTTGGCTGTTTTCACATAATGATTGCATCACGTTACTAGAAAATTGCTCGGTTCCCCACTCAGACCATGTATCTTTCCCTAGCTTTCCTTCCATGATTTTAGATACTTCTGGCAGTAATGTCAGTAAATTAGACCCCTTAGGAAAACCTGCAAATGCAGAGCATCCTCTTAAGTAATGGCTAGCGTTCAACACCTTAAGCGCCGTTAGATTCATTTCCGCTTTTGCTTGCACATGGTTATTATTCCAACTCCTTGCCAATTGAGCCATGTAGTCAATTGGAACAGGATCAGGAAACATTGGGCTACCAATAGTAAAGCCTTGGTTATTATTTACTTGCTCTCGGATCTCTGATAACGCACCAATAGTGACGGTGTCACTATCGAGCTGAATGACATAGTAATAATCAGTTCTTTTTAATAAATAACAAAGCCTTTCCCATGTCCCCCCTCGAGGACAACTGAAGGTTTCGATCTCGTTAATGTCGATTATTGAGACATCTATTATATGTTTCCGCAATAAAAATACGTCGTCGTTGGTTAAACTCCCGTCATCAATCAGTTCAATTTTGCATTGACCGAATTTCTGGACAAAAGACTTAATTGCAACCAATGACATTTTCACTGCAGCATGGTGTACTTGTGAAACCAAAAGTACATCTGAAGTATCGGAACTACAGATAGGAGGGGTATCAATTACATTTGACAACACTTTATTAAACTTAATAATGTTGCGTCTTTTGATCAAACCGTTAAGAAAATTTATCACTGTGCTTTCCATGTTTGTGAATGTGTTCGAAGTCGATTAAAAGAGTATGAAGAGTGATTACACTCATTCAATTAACCCAACAATGTTCCCGTCATAAAAATCAACAAGCGTCATGCGTTTCCTACATTTTCGTTAAACTTGGTAAAGTCCAATTGAGCTTTTCGATAGTCCTCGGGAACGCCAATATCGATAAAGTAGCCTTCAGAGATAGATGGTAATACATTGTGTGTATGGATAACGTTATCCAAAAAATCGCGTTCAAAAGAAAACGACGATTGCGGCGGGAGCTCATTACAAAGACGAGAGTGAAACAAGTAGACTCCGGCATTAATTAATCCAAAATGACCACTCTTCTTTTCTTCAAAGTCCGATATTTTTTCATCGCACACCTTTACCCGTCCATAGCGGCTTGTGTCTTCAATGCTTATTAATGACATAACAAGATCTGCGTTTTTGACTGTACTTTTGGCGTACATGTCAGTCAGGTCATACTCAACTAAGGTGTCGCCATTAATAATGAGTGCGAGCTGCTCAGTAGGCTGGGATAAATGCCCCATAGCTTGCTTGATTGCTCCACCAGTACCAAGAGGAGTAGACTCAACAGAGTATGTGATATCTAGACTTTTATATTTACAACCAAAGTGCTCAATAATGACCTCTTTTTGGTAAGACACCGCTAATATGACTTTTGTCACACCCTGCTCTATCAGGTAATCAAGTATATACTCCAGAAATGGGCGCTCAGCGACACTGACCATCGGCTTAGGTAACTGACCGCTTATTGAGCGCAACCTCGTCCCCAACCCGCCACAGAGGATTATCGCGGTAATGCTATCCATACTTTGCACGGAAAAGTTCCTCTTCTACGTAAGCACAAATTATATGACCAATGAGAATATGGCTTTCTTGTATTCGTGGCGTATGTGAGGATGGAACGCTTATACAGATATCACATGCATCTTGAATCTTTCCTCCAACTCCCGCCAAGCCAATTGTCGTTAATCCATTCTGTTTCGCGGATTCAAATGCAGCCAATATATTTGGAGAATTGCCGGATGTACTGATGCCTATAAATATGTCACCAGCCATGCCATTGGCTTCAATCTGACGTGAAAACAACCTTTCGAAACCGTAGTCATTGCCTATTGCAGTTAATATGGAAGTGTCAGTCGTTAGGGCAAGAGCTGGCAAACCGGGCCGATCAAACTCAAAACGGCTCACAAACTCTGCGGCAATGTGTTGAGCATCAGCTGCGCTCCCTCCATTGCCAGCCACCAGAATTTTTTGTCCATTTTGATAGGCGGCCAAACAGGTTTTCGCCGCTTGAACAATGTTTTCATTTATCGAAAGGCATGAAAGTAGCGCCTGCTTAGTTTCAATGGATTCAGCAATGTGTTGCTGTATAAACTCTAGACTGTCCATGATTGTGTTCCTTGCTGGGTGAAACGGAAGGGCTGTATATGCCCATCTAATTCATTCAATGCTCTTTCTACATCTAATCGTCGAATAGGGTCGACAAAGAGCATCATGAATCCCCCGCCCCCGGCTCCAGATATTTTAATGGATTTTGCACCAGCGCTAAGCACTTTATCCTCAATTAACTCTATTTGTTGAGTCGAAATAGCGGACGATGTTGATTTCTTCGCATTCCATGCATCCTTCAGAAGATCAGCCATACCATCAATATTGGATTTGAGCAGGCACTCTTTCATTGAGTATGCTAAATGTTTTACTTCATGCATCGCTTGAAGAGGCTTTTTATCTTCAGAATTGGTTGTCTTTACCTGATCATCAATAATTCGAGCCGAAGAGCGCGAAACACCAGTAAAGAACAAAATAATTTGGCTTTCAAGTTCATTCAATATGCTTTGTCTGATGCGCAAAGGATTAACGATGACACGCTCGTTGTCATAAAACTCCATAAAGTTAAAACCACCAAAGGTTGTCGCATATTGGTCTTGACGACCACCAGATAGCTGACAATCCTTACGCTCAATTTCATAAGCAAGCCTGGCTACGTCATACTCTCCAAGCGGTAAATTTAATAATTGCTGATAAGCACTAATTATCGTCACAACCATTGTTGAGGATGAGCCAAGCCCACTACCAGGAGGAGCATCAGAGTATGTATAGACTTTTACCGGTAAAGGTTCATTGTTGTTAAATTCACGAACAATGCGATTGTAGATTGCTTTGTGCAATAGTAGTTCACCACTCAACGGTAGCTCATTCGTTAATGGGGAATGAAATTTCTGTTCGATATCTTGCGCGATAAAGGTGATACCGTCATGGTGCTCCTTGAGCTCAATGGTACAATTGGCGTACATATCTATCGTCGCGTTTAATACGCACCCACCGAATGTATCGCAATAAGGAGAAATATCAGTACCGCCACCGGCAATCCCTAACCGTAGGGGAGAACGTGCTCTTACCAACATATTTAAGTCCTTTTCCAATAAGTCATACAGCATATTTACGTCCAACATATGTAGTTAAAGACCATAACCAATGATTTTGCAAATTTTCGAATCTAGTCCTAGAGTTACCATTAGGCAATGGAATGTATTAAAGACAGAATGATTGTATGGTTAAGGAAGAAAGAATTCATGTATGTCATCTGGTCTATAGTTTCGATATCGGCGGTTTGGAACGAGTGATCGCGGACTGCATTAAAACACTAGATCAAGAACAATATAGGCACAGTATTATTGCGCTGACGGAAGTTGGTGCATTTGCTAATGAAGTGGAAGAACACGCAAACTTTTACTCACTACACAAGACAAAAGGTCATGATTTTTCAATACATCTAAAGTTGTTTAATCTCATCAAAAAAATCAGACCAGATATACTGCATAGTTACAATTTATCTACGATAGAATATCAATGGCTAGCGTGTATAGCTAGCGTCCCACTTAGAATTCATGCTGAGCATGGAAGAGACTCATATGACATTCATGGAAGTATAAAAAAGTACCAGATATTGAGACGGTTAATGAGTCCATTCATCAATCATTTCGTTTCTGTTTCCTTAGACCTACATAATTGGATGTTAAATGATGTCCGTCTACCAGTTAAAAAGTTGAATCTAATTAGGAACGGGATCGATACTAAATATTATAACCCTAGCTTTGCAAGTAAAACCAATAAAGGTATTTATAAAGATAAATTTGTATTTGGTCATGTATCTAGGCTACATCCAATAAAAAACCAATGTTTTCTAATAGAACAATTTTATCAGGCATGCTCAGAAAGTAATAGTTTCAAAGACAACTGCTTACTTGTTATCGTTGGTAGTGGGCCTGATAAAGATAAACTCGAAAAGCAAGCTTTACAAAATGAAAGTTTGAAAGGAAAAGTGATATTTACTGGTTCAAAAACAAACGTCAGAGATTATTATGGAATGTTTGATGTATTTGTTATGTCATCCATAGCTGAGGGTATACCGATGACACTTCTCGAATCTATGGCAATGGGACTACCTCACCTTGTGACATCCGTTGGTGGAATTAAAGAAGTAATCCTGAATGAACAAACAGGGGTAAGCTTGGAAAACAATGAAAAACATACATACTATCTGAAGATGATTGACCTATTTAATGATAGAGAACGTCTCCATGCTATGTCTAATAAAGCAAGACAAAGAATTGTTTCTGATTATAGTCAAGACAAGATGGTAGATGCATACAATATTATCTATAAAACGGTAGCGAATTAGTATGGAAAGCTTTTTATTTGCATGCTGCTTAGTTATGGTGGTCTTCGTCTGTATTAGAGCGAACAAAATTGAGGATGATGAAGACTGATGAGGGACTTAGTATTTATAATATTTTTTGCCATAATCTTATTCATTTCATTTAGAAAGCCTTTTATTGCTGTATCCATTTGGTTGTGGTCAGGAATATTTGTTCCCATATACTGGCTATACGGATTCGCTGAAGCTATCAGATACAACGTAATATTTGCTGGAAGTGCGATTATCGCTTACGCCTTTTACAAACAAAAGCCAAGTGTTCATTTCGACTCTCTGTTTTTTTTAGTTTTGATATTTTTCTTACATACGACAATAACAACAAGTATGACTTTGATACCACCATCTGTTTCATGGATTATATGGGATAACTTTTTCAAAGTTATTCTGCTGTTTATATTTATTTATTTAACAGTTAGAAATATCAATCACTTCAACCTATTGATATGGATCATTGCTCTATCGATTGGTTTTTTTGCACTTGTTGAAGGTTTGAAGTTCATAAAATCTGGTGGCTTTCACCAGGTCCACGGAGCTTATGGTCATATTTTAGGCGATAACAACCATATGGCATTAGCTATTCTTATGGCGATACCATTGCTTATTTATTTAATTTCTTATACACCGGAAAAGTGGCTAAGAATAGGTCTCATAGGGCTTATATTTGTATGTGTTCTGGCTGTTTTAGGTACAAAATCCCGTGGTGGCTTTATTGGCCTGTTAATTGTTGGTGCATATTTTTGGGTCAAATCTGAAAAAAAATTACTTGCGACTGTTGGATTTGCCGCATTAAGTTTCATTGCTATAGATCTACTCCCAGACAAATGGTTTGAACGTATGGAAACCATTCAAACTGCTGAAAGCGACGGATCTTTCGCTACTCGACTCGTTTCTTGGAAAATACACACCCTTATGGCGTTAGAGAGGCCACTTATTGGAGGTGGATTCCGAGCACCTCAATATGGCCATATTTGGCGAGATTTAGCGTATGATTTTGACAAATTAAGTTTTATTCGATCTGCGCCTCCGGGTGATAAAGGTTGGGCGGCACACAGTATCTATTTTCAAGTGCTAGGAGATCACGGCTTCGTTGGTCTATTTTTGTTTTTGATGATCATCATTTTGGCCTTTTTGAAGCTATCATCAATTGAAAAATACTTTAAAGGTCATTGGCAGTCTAAATTAGCACGAATGATAAAAGTTTCGTTGACGGCTTATTGTGTGTCAGGAGCAGCTGTATCGATGGCATATTTTGAACTGTTTTATGTACTTCTTGCTATGATTATTTGTTTATCTACTCTAAAAAAAGAATCACAAATGCAAATTAATACGGAGCGTATCACTGCACTTTAAAAATTTCTCCTATAGTTTAAAGCGTGTATTTAATCGTACCCTCGCATCTTTTAATCGCTCCAAGTGGCGATGGTCATATTGCTGCGTTGTAGTAATACTTGCATGCCCTAAGGCGTCTTTTAATGTACCTAGATCCTCACCACATTCCAGCATACCGGAGGCAAAAGTTCGGCGTAAATCATGGGGAGCGAACGCATCTTGTATCATTGCTAGCTCACGGCGGCGCTGTAAAACATAGTATATCGCCTGATCGGACAGCCGGTTTTGTGTCACGTCATTGTGACGTCTGATACGGGTAAACAAAGGTCCGAGGTACTCACCTCTCACTTTTTCAATCCATTGCATTATCCGCTCCCAACTTTGAGCCGGTAGGTAAACTCGCCTTTGTTTATTTCCTTTTCCATGTACGATCAATGACATATCTCGAAATGACAGATGTGCGAAATCAAGCGCAACAACTTCGCTTCTTCTTAATCCTGCACCTAACATTAAACTGATTATCGCTGCGTCACGTATGGCTATTACGTCTAATTTCTGATCGAGGTGATGAAATATCTTATCTATTTCATCGTTGTCTAAAGAGCGGCCTTTGGGAATACGATGACCTTTAACTGATTTAACCATTCTGATCAGAGCTAGGGTGTCTGAAGAAATAAGTTTCATCATGAAAGCTTCGTTAGCAACGCCCTTTAATGCGGCTAAGTAAAGATTTATAGTCCTTGGTGCACGACCCAGTTCTAAAAGCTTATCAACGATAAATCTCAAGTGGACATTACTGAGTTCGTGCCATACCCAATTTTGAATATCTTTACCTCCAAAATGTCGAACCGATGAGTTGAGACATGATGCAACGGTGCGTCGGCTTTTACGACTCGGCAAACTTTGTAAATACGAAATAGCAGGATTTCTAGTTTGATGACCAGCTACTAAAACTGCGTTTTCGTTCTCTTGGTACTTTGCAAGCGATGTTGTCGTAATCATTGGTTCACAATCCTCATTTCGTTTGTTGACCATACTTGCGTTATGCACTGTTAAGTTTCCAACTGAAATTTATCCTAGTTGAATACTAACAAAATCGCTAGTTCCTGTAAGCTACTTTTGAAAATATACATTTACATAAGTAGAAATTGATTTGAATTCATGTAGAACGGAAAAACAGTAATCTGGCATCATAAGAAAATAAACTTGATCTATTAGAGTGACGCCGTAACTAGTAAAATCTTACCAAGTTGAACCTATGGAAGAAGGTGAAACTAAAATTGTTATAAGACAGAGCAATGCCTGGTTGAGCTATCATGTATAACTCAAAGTAAGGTACTAAGTATCGTCAACGATTTACAAAGCCAAAGTGGGTTATCAGTGTAATATTTTGACCATCGTAGCTATTTATGAACAAAGATTTATGCCATCTTTCAGCTATCGTTTTGGTAGCTTTATAACGAAAGTTTGTTGGAGATCGTCATGTATTAGAGATTCACGACTATGTGGTGGAGAGAACAAGGACATAAAGATTTTATAATAATTTCTTGGTGGCCAGCGATGATAAAATGGACAAAAAGCTTTGGCGCGGTATTAATACGTACTAGGCTGCCAATCTCCACGCGATACATTTCTGCCCATTTTGGGCTATCATTCCTTCATGGAGATGGTAACGACATCAATTTTACAATTTTTGGTACATTGATTTCGCACGTTCTCTGCCATTTCATCAATAGAAGTTGGCGACTTTGCTCAAGGCAAATATCCATTGCCTGGTATTTCAACGGCTGTGATTTTGTGGTGTGGCAGTTCGCTTTGCAAGTACTGAGGAAACTTTCCCCAATGAAAGACGCATCGGAACAGTCCTCTAGGTAATATGATTGCCGATCTCACACACTACTGCGTTACAGTGTCACCTTGGTAATAACATCCCTTATGAAGGCAATTACTATTAATATTTTCTCATACCAGATATACACTTTGGATCGCATAAAAAATAGCATTTAGGTTATTATATGCGATGCTGATAATCAGAAGCCCAGCTAAAAGGCCTACCTTTTTTAATGGTAACCCCTTGAATCCAAATGCGATAATGATCGAAGAAGCTAACATCGTGTGCCCTGTATACAAGAATAAGCTGCCACGATCCTGATATTCAACATGAAAAAGCATAGTGATAACCAACCAAACTGCAGCGATAAAAAGTAAAGAGTCTCGGTGTATGAAAGCGCGTATATATAAAAACATCAATGCGCCTAACCCTATGTAACCAATGAAGCTAAATCGACCAGAACGAAAATCAGCCATCAAGTTGTCAGGACCGATTTCTACTACATGATGAAAAGGTGCAATAAAAGTATGTGCCAAGAACGTGGTCATAATTGATAGCAAACCTTGTTTCTCGCCAGGTCGGACAACGGACCAAAGAGTCCGTTTTATGACTTCTACAGGATTAGAAAGTAACTCGTAAATACTTTGGTAATAGCAGATGAAAAAAAGTGTGCCAAATATAAGTAGGAAGCGAACAATCCCACTAATCAGATACTTATATATATCCTTATTGTTTAAACTGTTTTTTTTCGTTGTCAGCAAGCTAACTTCAAGTAGTAGTATGAGTAACAATAGATAGGTAGTGGTTCCTATTGCCATCGTATACACAAAAATTTTTAACCATGTCACTTCTAAGCCAGGTTTATTGTAACTTTTTATGTATAGATAATAACAACATGAGATCCAGAACCCAGCAAGTACATACGAATCCAGAACAATACCATTGACGAGAAAAGTAGAACTACACAACATGAATAATGTCATTAACGAAGCTTTAAATGCACATTGAAGTATTTCAAAAAATATAAAATAAGCGACAATAATCAATCCAACATGGAATATAATGCACACGAATATAACGCTTATTTCAGGACTTATCCCAAAAAACTGAAATATTTCACAAGGCAAACGATACAAGTAAAGAAATGGGTGCTTTATTAGTAATGGAGGAGATTCGTGTGCGGTCTTTATCTTCCAATCGTAAGATGAATAGCCGAGTGTTTCGATAAACCAAGCTTGGTCAAAATCAAATACTGTATTGATATCATCATAAAAACCGATGCTAAGAAGATAAACATTTATCAGCAAGAAAAAGGCTGTAGCTAAAGGGATAATAAATAAAAACAATATTACATTTTCTTTAGCTGATTCGGTAATTTTTGATTTAATGATGGTAACATTCACTTTATAACCCTAATAAATCCAGTTCTAAAAAATAGACCAAAGAATTAAATTTGTTCTTGCCAATTGCGAACAACTAAGAATTCTTCAATGCGTATTTATCTAAAAGTTGATAAAGAGTCGGCCTAGTGATTCCTAAGTACTTGGCTGTATTTGATAAGTTCCCATCACAATAGGTCAATGCTTTTGATACGGCTTCTCTTTCTGCTTTATCACGGGTGACCTTGAGATTGAATTCTATTGTCGATTGATTTGAATTTAGCCCCAAATCTTCGGCAGATATTAGTTTAGCCTCACTCATTAATGCTGCTGACTTAATTTTATTCTGTAATTCTCGAATGTTACCTGGCCAATGATAAGATAGTATCGCATTCATGGCTTCATCGCTAAATCCATTGAAGTTCTTTGATAACATGTCAGCAGATTGGTTTAATAGAGTTCTGCTGATAGTAAGTACATCTTCGTTGCGTTCTCTTAATGGCGGAATATCAATAATAATTTCGCTAATACGATAGAATAAATCTTCCCTAAATGTCTTTTCTAACACCATTTCTCTTAGATTCTGATGCGTGGCACATACAATCTTGATATCGACAGATATTTGATTTCTTCCGCCAACTCGTTCAATAATTTTATCTTGCAAAAAGCGTAACAGTTTGGCTTGCAATGAATAGGGCATATCGCCAATTTCATCCAGGAATAACGTCCCACCGTCGGCACATTCTATTTTACCCGGTGTTGTTTTCTGCGCTCCTGTAAACGCTCCTTTTTCATAACCAAAAAGTTCACTTTCTAATAAGGTTTCAGGTATCGATGCACAATTTATTGCAACAAATGGCTTATCACTTCGGCTGCTTTTACGATGAATTTCTCGTGCGATGAGATCCTTACCGGTTCCACTTTCACCTAATAATAACGTTGTCAATTCAGTTGGAGCGACTTTGTCAATCATGGATTTAACTTTCATCATCTTAGGGCTGGAGCCAATGATAGGTGTATCGCTACAATCGATAGCATCAAGCTTGGCATTCTCTGATTCTAACGTTGAAACCAGAAAAGCTCGATTAATGATGACGGTCAGTTCTTCGTCGTTAATTGGCTTTTGATAGAAGTCATGGGCACCTAACTTGATTGCCTTAAGTGCATTCTGGTTGTCATCGTTTCCAGTGATTACAATGACTTTACAGCTTGGGTTCAACGACAAAATTTCTTGTAAAGTAGCAAGCCCTTCGCTCGCGTTTTCTTCATCCGGAGGCAAACCCAAATCTAATGTGACCACCCTAGGTGTAAAGCGTCGAAGGGATGAGATCGCCAACGACCTATCATTGGCAAATACCACATCATAGTTATCTAGTGTCCATTTTAACTGCTTTTGAATACCAATATCATCTTCTACGACGAGTAGCTTTTCCATCACACCTTCCTCTGGCACAACTTTCACTTTTATACACCATGACTATTATTCTGATTATAGTAGAGTTTTATTTGTCGGTAGGAATATATACATCAAATCTTGACCCGACCCCCTCAACCGAGCTGACTTCAATGTACCCATTTAACTGCTCAACAAATTTTTTTGCATCATACGCCCCAATACCCATACCGGCGTTGCCTTTAGTTGTATCAAAAGGCTTAAACAACCGCTTGGTAACGAACTCTTCAGACATACCAATACCATCATCTTCAATACTGACAGCAAAGAATCCTTTCTTATTAATTCTCGAGACGGTTACACATCCATCTGGCTGAGTTGCATCTTGTGAATTTTGTATTATGTGAGAGAACACATTCTTCATCCTTTCTTTATCTGCTTCTATAAATACCTTCTCATCAGGTCGTATGTCGCAAATGGGTGAAGGTGATGTGTTCTTTCTTTCAGTGCAAGCTTGCAAGACAACTTCGCACAAGTTGGTTTTTTCTATTCCGCTATCTTGGACTCGATGTTTGCGTAGGTGTGATAACACTTTGTTTAAGCGTGACGCCGCAGAGTCAATAGTCACAAACGCATCGTCAATGAATTCAGGGTTGCCTTTGTGCTTTATCGCATTCTTAGAAAGTAATTCAAGTTGAGCCAACACATTTTTTAAATCATGAATGAGAAATGTCGACATTTGATTGAATGCAATAAATTGTTCATTTTCCGCCAGTTGTGAGCTCGTGACATGTAGATTGATAAAGACTGAAAGTTGTGTACCTATAACCTTCATCAAATCTCTGTCCTCAAAATCAAGTTTACTAGTGCTATTGATTTTTGATATTAAGAAAACAAATTTTAAGTTTCCCGATCCAGAAACAGGAACAATATATTTTATATCACCCACATTCTCGATATCTTCATGATTGAACTCAAATGGCATGGAAGTTGGTTTACTCTTAGCCTCATCGATATCAACTATCCAATCGTGTTCAATTGCTTGCCTCGACAAATTAGTCAAGTTCTCTTGATAATAAAGTGAGACAGCATTATTTTCAGCACGTTGGATGAGCCTGTCATTCTTAACTTCATACAAAAGTCCTTGTTCACAGTTAAAAGGTTTCATCATTGAAGTCAGCGCAACGTGATAAGGTGTGGAACTATCGCTTTCTAACGTTGCGGAAAATTTCATCCACTCTTCACGGTAATCATATTTGTTTTCATAAAAATGTTTAACAATGAAAACTTTTAGTTGGCTTCTCAATGATTCAGATAAGAACAGACTAACCAAAACTGAACAGCTAAGTGCCAGGAAGACATACTGAGCAATGTTACTCCAGCTATACCCCAAATATTTGATCAAGTAGCCTGTAAGCGCCATCACTAATAAGTACCCCCCTGATACTATTAGCAACGTACTATGAAAAAGAATATCTCTTGATACATAAATTCGAATAGACCACTGCTGGAATCGTCTTACAGTGAGAAGAATGAATGGAATAGCAATTAAAGAAACCCAGCCACGACCATATAAAAAGCTCTCGTCAATCCGTTGGATAAGTAAAGCATCGGAAAAAAAGGCGAGATCATAGGTATAGATTAAACCAAGACCTAAACATAGCGGCTTAACCTTCCAGCGATGAACCTTTGCTGTGCGACGATAGAGTTGCTCGATCAAGCAAAGAATTAAAATCGCTTGAGCGAGGTGAAGGATGAGGAATACCTCGTATCTTCCCGTGCCCCCTCCAAGGCCTGTTTCTATGATGAAACACAAAACTAACAACGTCGAAATGCACACTCTAAGCTTACTGCCTGCAACCAAACGGAAAAATTGAACATCACGGTCTAAAAGATTGGCCAGTATGGCTATCCACATTGCGTTTCTCAATGTTTCTAGGCTAAACACGTAGAGCGCAAAGTTTCCATAATAGCTTTGCACCGCAAAGCCCGCCGACCACAGCCCTCCCACAGCAAATGTAGCTGCAAGCAAAGTTCGTTGCTGTGACGTTGTTTGTGTAAAGATCAACAAAAGAAATGAAAATAGATATACGGCTCCTGACAAAGAGTAGCCCACTGTCCCTAGCCAATTTTCCACAGCCAATATCCTTGTTAACTGAGTTTCTCAAAACGTTGCTAATTTTAGAGTTGCCACACTACACTTTAGACTAAATCACTAATCTATGCTTTAGGATAGACAAGTCTTGTCGTATGAAGCTATATCGAGAGATAATTACATTTTTACTATTGATAAATTAGTGATGTATACCTCTACTATAATGTTAATAGTAAAAGCCATTCTTACTATCTTTTCAAAGATCTGGTGTTATAGTTAAATGTAGAATTTTAACATGAACTAGCTGAGTGTTAGGCTCCTTTCTAGGTGATGCCGATGTACTTAAATGTTCACTCTGTGAGTTCTGTGTACTCGCTAATTCGATTGGGAAGAGTAATTTTATGGATAATAGTACATCACAAGTCCCTTTTTTCTCTGTCATTATACCTACAAGAAATCGACCGATTTTGTTCAAACGTGCTCTTGAGTCTGCGATCAACCAAACATTCGATAATATAGAAATCATTATTGTCAATGACGGTAGTGATGACAAATCGATGAAAATGTACAAAGAGATAGAATCAGGCTGCCAAGCTAACGTCAGGTTTTACAATCTCATACACAGACCTAAAGGCCATGGTTCAAGTTACTCACGTAATTATGGTGCACAAGTATCTAACGGTCAGTACTTATGTTTTCTAGACGATGATGATCTTTGGATTGATAATGAGCATTTAAGTACTGCACATGAATCAATTAAATCTCACACAGAAATCGTTGATGCTTATTACACAAATCAGAAAGCATACGATCCAAATGGCCAGGAAAGCAGCAACTGTATATGGCTTGAAGATTTAATTTCTCGGTTCGAGGATACTAAGCAAGACAACCTAGGAAATACGGTTTTAGATGTTACCCATTTAACTAAAAGCAATGGATTTTCTCATCTTAATTGTTCAATCATCCGTAAAGAATTTTTTGAAAAAATTGGTGGTATGGATGAAGACATTCGTTACGAGTCAGATAGAGATCTTTACTTGAGAACGATAGACTTAGCGCAAGGAATAATATTATTCAGTCCAAGATTTATAGCTAGACACAACATTCCAAACGCTAAGAAAAAAGATAATGTTTCTACCGTATCTTCTGATATAGAAAGATTTATTTACCAACTTAGAATGTATAACAAAGGATTAATATTTTCAAAAACATCTAATGTTAGGGATGTTTGCATTAGGAATAAAATGTATATTTTAAAAAAAATGACGGAAGAATTATATAGAAACAAAGATTACGAAAAAAGCGCATCGTTTTCAAGACAAGCGTTAGGTGTTCGATTCAGCTTAAAATGGTTTCTATTCTCTTTGTATTTAAGTGGTTTAACTTTAATATATAAAGTCAAAAATCCCACTTCAGAATAGTCTATACGTAACATTTAAAAGGAATTAACATGTTAGTCGAAGCTATTAAAAAACCAGCACTTTTGTTACCGAAAAAACACATCATTCTTATAAGCCATATGCGAGCAAATACTACTTTACTAGGGCACATTTTTGGCAGCCATCATAATATATCAGGATATTATGAGCACCATATTGGTTACTACAGCTGGAAAAGCTTGATTAGAAAAAAGATAAAGTTCTCTCGTGAAAACCCAGCAGAACCTGTAACGGATTACTATTTTGACAAAATTCTGCACAATGAACACCATATAAAAGAATCTATTTTTCAACAAGATAATGTGTCTCTTTTCTTTATGTTAAGAAGACCAGATATGGCTATAAAAAGCATCGTAAAACTCTACCAAAGAGTCAATCCAAGTCACGATTTTGCGAGAGTGGACCTTGCAACTAAATATTACATAGAAAGACTAAGCGAAATAGAAAACATAGCTGTTAAATACGCCAAAACGAAAGATGTATACTACCTAGATTCCGAGACTATAATAAATAATACTGATTATACATTAAATAAAATCTCTCATTGGTTTAATTTAAAACCAACTCTTAATTCAGAATATAAACTTTTTGAACTGTCTGGAAAAAGGAAACATGGGGATTCCTCGGAAAATATAAAAAATGGATTCGTTAGCAAAAAACCTTCTAATTATGAAAATATCATAATTGAAGATGAACTGTCCTTGAAGGCTGAAAACGCTTACCTCAAGACAAAGAAAAGAATTTTATGCTTGGCAAAATCACAAATAACCCTCTAATTGTGACCTTGGATTCAAGTACGAAGTGCGACACCTCTGAACATAAAAACAGTGAGATGCGATAATCATGAAGTTTGCTCCCGCCAAGAAGTAAAAAACATGAAATACACGCACCTCACTGAGCACGAAAGGTATATGATTTCTGTACTCAGAAAGCAAGGAATTAGTACCACAAAAAATAGCTAAACAACTGGGTCGTCACAAAGCCACTATCTATCGAGAAATTGAACGTAATTCCCGATACAACAGACACTTTAAAGGTACTCCTATCAAGCATGGAGCCCCCAACAAATGGCTCGTAATCGACTGAGCCGGTCACGCAGAAACAAGCGCTACAGCGAAATCGACTTTAGGTTGCCTGATGCCTTGCTACGACTGGATTGGAGTCCTGACCAAATCGTCGGATACCTAAGGGTATGAGGCTATCCAACAATGAGCCACGAGCTCATTTATCAGCATATTTGGAACGACAAAATGACTGGCTACACTTTTATTGGCCAATTAGACGACCGAACGACGGGATCACTCAATGTGAGAATGAGCAAAATCATGACCCGCTCTGATTTACCTTTTAAAACTATAACTGCTGATAACGGCACTGAATTCCATGGTTATGCACAACTAGAAAAACATTTTTACTTTGTAAATCCATACCATTTATGGGAGCGAGGCACTAATGAAAACATCAATGGCTTGATACGACAATACTTACCAAAACGAACTTCTATGTCATACGTGACACAGAAGCTCTGCAATGAAATTGCACACAAAATTAAATATGCGCCCACGCAAAAGGCTTTGGTATAGAACACCACCGGAGTATATTCATGCGCATCTGTAAAAAGTGTCGCACTTCAAACTTGATACTAAGCATTTATAAACCACCACACAGGTCTAAGTAATTTCCTGTCGAGAACGATGATTTTTCCGATGAGAGCCAATAAATAGCTTCTGCCACTTCTTCTGGTTTACCACCACGCTGAAGAGGAATAATACTCTTTAACCTCTCAACCCTTTCAGGTTCACCACCATAAGCATGCATTTCCGTATGTATCAGCCCCGGACGGACACAATTAACTCTAATGCCCTCTGAGGCAACTTCTAGTGACAAGCCTTTTGTTAGCGTATCAATTGCTCCTTTTGAAGCAGCATAATTAATGTACTCATTGGGCGAGCCAGAGCGAGCTGCTCCCGATGAAACATTTACGATGACGCCACCGTCGCCACCATGACGAGTAGACATACGTTTAACCGCCTCTCGGCAACAAAGAAAGTAGCTAGTCACATTGTTAGTCAAAATTGTATTGATTCTGTCGGCCGTCAGATCCTCAAGACGAGACTGCTTACGCAAAATTCCCGCATTGTTCACGAGTACAGATAATGAGCCTAGCTCATCGTCAATTTGTTCGAACAGCCTCAATACGTCATTCTCAACGGAGACGTCTGCTTGAACTGTAATACAACGGCCACCCGCAGCTCTAATATCTTGAGCTAACGCTTCGGCCGAAGCTGAATTGGACTTGTAATTAATGCAAACCGCATAACCCTTTGACGCAAATAATTTGGAAGTCGCTGCGCCGATGCCTCGGCCGCCACCTGTGATTAAAACCACTTTTGAATCATTCATAAATCATCCTTGAATCGTAAAATTGGAGAAATGCATAACGCCCAATTAACGTGTGAAGCACGCAATACCTTTGCCACCGCATACAACCTTAACACTAAAACCGACGCATAGTAAAAATGCCACGCGTGCCGAATCACTCTTAAATTGTTTGTTAACTTGCGTGCCAAAGTGACACAGAGATTGCTTATTGCATACTTTAAGACCATAATACACATGTGACATTTTGACACAACAGGAGATAACATTATGGCTACTACTTTGCCTCGCATCACCGCTAGAGTTGATGTCGATACACAAGACTTACTTACTAAGGCTGCCGCGATCGCCGGCATGTCTAGCATCAACTCGTTTGTTCTAAGCGCTGCAATCGAAAAAGCTAAACAAGTCATCGAACGTGAACAGGCTTTAAAACTGAGCCAAGCAGATGCGATATTGCTCATGGAAGCTTTAGACCGTCCTGCAACACAGAACTCAAAACTAAAAGCTGCTGCTGATCGATACGAGAGCAAAACTCAATGATGAATACGGTACTTCTAGATAAAGCTAAACACGATAGAAACCGATTCAACTGCGGCATCGATGCTCTCAATAATTACTTAAAAGTAATGGCGAGTCAGCAAGCAAAGAAGGACAACACCAGAACGTTTGTTTTGGAAGATGATAGCGACAACTCACATGTCATCGGGTTTTACACGCTAACAATGGCACCAATTGACTTAAAGGCATTTCCTGATAAGTTACAAAAAAAGCACCAATCATCCACCTCTGGTGGTCTGATTGCCCGTCTTGCCGTCGATGACCGATACAAAGGGAAAGGCTTTGGCGAGTGGCTGCTTATCGACGCGCTCAGAAAGCTATTAGCAGCTAGTGATAGCGTTGCATTTCCAGTTGTTATCGTTGACGCCAAAGACGGTGCGAAACACTTCTATGAACGCTATGGTTTTCAAGCATTTGAAGACGCAGAACATAAACTCTTCATCACCATTGCTGATGTGAGAGCAAGCTTAGGCTAGTTAACCGCTAGCCTACAGCAAACTAACGCCGCGTTAAGTAGTGAGCAACGTTACCACCTAACCTAAACCATTGCACCGTAAACACTTAAGCTGATTGAAACCAAAAATTCCCCGCGTTGCGAATCCGTCTTAAAGCGTTTGTTATGCGGTTGGTTACGCCATGCCCACATAGCCTTTCATTGATGAAACCCTACCTAACCATTTTACGATATTTGGAAAGCTATCAAGGCTAAAGCCCCCCTCATGTGCGACGTGAGTATAGGCATACAAAGCGATGTCTGCGATAGTTACACAGTCACCAACTAAGAATGAAGACTTACCTAACTGTGATTCCATAATCTGTAGCGCTTTATTGCCTCCAGATTGAAGAGAGTTATATTCATCAATTCGCTCTTCCGGCATACCCTGATATTTTTGTATGAACCGAGCGACAGCAATATAAGGCTCATGTGAGTATTGCTCAAAGAAAAGCCACTCGAACACTTTTGCTTTTTCAAACCGAGTTTCAGGCAAGAATGCTGTACTTTCAGCGAAATAACTTAATATTGCATTTGATTCACTCAAAACTTGCCCATTATTCAAAACAACGGTTGGGATTTTTCCGTTAGGGTTTAGAGTAAGAAACTCGGGTGTTTGAGTCTCTTTTTCCAAGATATTGACGTGTTTCCACTCATGCTCAATCTCTAGAAATGACAACAGTAGTTTTACTTTCAAGCAGTTACCAGACTGCAAATCTCCATATACAATCACTACATTCTCCGTATTTATTTTTTTAAACCGCATAACGCCATGTTAACGGGCAAAAAACCAGTGTGCCATCGAAAACATCGCTGCGGCATCGATAATCAGTAATGTGCCTGAGTTAGGTTACATCACCAATAAGCAAGCTGCTTCTCTCATTGGCGTTGCCCCAATATCGAGAGAAAGTGGACGCTACAAGGGCAAGCGAGTAATCCAAGGTGGACGTGCACAAGTACGGCCAGTTTTATATATGGCGATGATGTCTGCCATGCAATGTAATCCAATATTTAAAGCGACTTATACTCGTCTTGTTGCTACTGGAAAACCTAAAAAAGTTGCCATCATAGCCTGCGTTCGCAAGATGGTTGTGATACTAAATTCTATGTTAAGAGATGGCGTCATGTAGGATGAGAACATAGCGAAAAATTAGCTATTGACGCCATAGTCGTTTGTTATGAGCCGTATTTCAAGAATACGCCTTCTTGTCTTAGTTGAGCACGCAAGTCTAGTAATTGTATATTTGTCGAAATTATTGAAAACAGATTCCCGATTGCTGTTGCGAACATTAAACCTGAACCGTACCCTACCCACAACTGCATATCAGGTTGATGAAGATTATTGAAGGCTAAACAGAAAAATACAATGCTTGATATGAACAGCCGCAACTCCCCGCAGCTAACTTTATAAGTATTGGTTGCATAGTCATAATGAATTTTGATTTGTGAGCATAAACCACCTAGTTTGATGTACATTCTAGTTTCGCCGCTTTCATAAGCGATATCATTCAGGTCCAGTACTTTTTCTATACGTTCAAGCATCCTTTCTAATCCTTTGGATTGCACAATCTCCTTAGACTATTACCAATAGCAACTAAGCTCATATTGTATTGCGAGATTCCCGACAGGCTTCACATTAGGATGAGGCTCATAACGCCTTGCTAAGGTGTGAGCAACGCAATACCTTAGCCTCCGCATAATACCTTAAACACATAAACCGACGCATAGTAAAAATGCCACGCGTTGCGAATCACTCTTAAGCAACTTGTTATACCGCTTGGTTGAGGCTAAAATGACCAACATAAAGACCACTTAAGAGACCGATTATATGACCACTAGAATTTTAGCCGATGTTGCTGCAAGCATTACCGAGTTGAAAGCTAACCCTATGAAAGTTGCAACTAGTGCTTATGGCGAACCTGTTGCTGTATTAAACCGAAATGAGCCCGCATTTTATTGTGTACCTGCCGAAGCGTACGAAATGATGATGGACAGACTCGAGGATCTTGAACTACTAGCTATCGCTAAGGAGCGTGAATCTGAAGAGAGCATTTCGGTAAATATTGATGACCTATAAACTCGACTTTAAAAAGAGCGCACTCAAAGAGTGGAAAAAGCTTGGCTCTACTCTGCAACAACAATTTAAGAAAAAGCTGATAGAACGCTTAGATAACCCACATGTTCCGGCTTCAAAGCTTTCTGGAGCTGACAACATGTATAAAATTAAGTTGCGTCAATCTGGCTACCGTCTCGTCTACAAAGTTGAAGACGATGTCATCATTGTAACCGTCTTAGCAGTCGGAAAACGCGAACGTAGCGATGTTTACCGTAAAGCCATGAAAAGGTTAGATGATTGATTGCGGTATAACGCCCTGTTAAGGGGTGAGCAACGCAATACCGATGCCACCGTATACCACCTTAAACACCAAAACCAACGCATAGTGAAAATGCCACGCGTTGCGAATCCCTCTTGAACAGTTTGTTAGTTTGCAAACCCAAGGCGTTGATTTTAAGTCATTTTAAACTTTGCAAACAATAAACTTTATGTGTTTGATGCACTCAAATCAGGCGTAGTTTCAAAGCGGCGACTCAATGAAACCACGTGGAATAAACAACGCCGCAGAAAACGAACTCACAACACCAAAGAGCACTTTTGGAAAACCAATCTCACAATGCGGACTTTCAACAAAGCTACTGAAACCACATGAACTTACCACACCAGAGAAAACGCCATCTCAGCGAGTAAATCGGCTTTTGTATCAACAAACTCAACGAGCAGAGTTTCAGCAAAAAAGTTCGACTCAGTTAACCCCAAAGTCACCGTACTAAAGAACAAACCAACCGTTGAAACGATGCCAATTTTGGATTATCACCACACTAGTTAACACTAAAATTAAAAGCCAATACGACAACTTAAACCTTGAGCTTTTACCACTAGATCTTGCGATATAGCTGCGTTTTTCCTCTTGCAAACTAACGCCCTGCTAAGGGGTGAGCAACGCAATACCGATGTTGCCGCAAACCACCTTAATCACTAAATTCAACGCATAGTAAAAATGCCACGCGTTGCGAATCCCTCTTGAGCAGTTTGATACTCATTGAGCCTTCTCCTCCAACTTAGCCTCTCGACTAAGCTGGAAGGCGACGAAACCCAAAACGGAGAAGACTCTATGAGATTCTATAACAACC